>DATBYP010000163.1:0-18450 GCA_036513675.1 Candidatus Acidiferrum sp. | reverse complement strand
GCATCGCCCGAACAGTATAGAAATGGCGAGCGCCAAGAAGAGCCATGCCTTCGGCATGGGGAGTGGGTATGACACGTCACCCCTAAAAGGGTGCTGCACAGCAACTTTGGCGGGTGGACCACCCATTGTGGGCCGGGACTCTCGGGTGGCCTTCGATAAGAGCGAAGGCCACCCTCGCAACTGTACTCTAAGATAATGTACCAAATTGATGCTCATAGTTGCGAGCGGAAAAGGAGGGAGAAGCATGCGCCACCCGCCGAGGCGTCTTCGCGTTCATCTCTGGCTGACTGCACTTTCGTCGCTCACGCCGCGGACTTACGGCGCACGGCTTATTTTGCAAAACTGAAATTCAGGGGCTCGCTCCACAAGTTCACAGCAAGGGATACGGGTCCTCACCTTCACGGCTGAAGCGCGGTCGTATCCGGCAGCGGCAAGAGCTCAGGGCCCACGATAAAAGGAATGATCACGATGCTTTTCCCGAATCTCTGCGAGTGAAGATCGCGAAATTCCGGAAGATGCTGTTGCAAGTCCGTGTCTAGGGTCGCTATCCAACTGGTTTGAAAGACCCAAACTCGATGCCCCGGTTTTAACTCGTATTGATGCGTGAGTTTTTCAAATTTATACGAGAAATTTTTGTCGTTCAGCACCCACGTGCGGTAGTTCATGGCGATGAAGGAACGCCCGTTGCAGTTGAGCGGAATGAACTCTCCTTCGGACGCGTAAAATTGCCGAGTTTGTTCCGGGGCGCAAAGATAATATGCAACCGTCACGCTGCTCTGGTAATCGAGCAGGATCACTTCGTTCCGTGGAATTGAGAGGTGAACATAGTCTAGCGCGGCATTCATCAAGGCTCGTTTTTGATCTTCGGAAGTGATGTATGCGTCCGATGAGTATCCAAAAGCACTTGATACACTCATCAGAAGAGTCGCAATCAAGAGACCCCTCCACAGTTTTTGGCCAAGGATAGACGCCAGAAGGGCGCTCACAGCCGCTATTGCAAAAGGGGCTAAAAAGACGGTATGGCGGGAGGGGACATAAGGATATTTGCCGGCAACGGCAGCGCCCCACAAGGCCATAAAAGGGAGCAAGAGAAGAATGCCCAATTGGGTGGAGCGAGGATAACCGCGTCGCGATGTTAAGCCCTTCACAAAGAGAATCGTGATACCAATGACCCAGAGCCAAAACATAATCTCGCCAGTGTATCTCTGCCCGAACATATACCGAAAAATGTAGGGGGTATATTCCTGAAGGAAACCGAAGATATCGGCAAATCCTCCATGAAAATAAAACCGATTGTAGGGCCCCGCCCAGAGCGGAATGACGCCGTTGAGCTTTGCGATGTGAGTCACATAAAGAATCGCATAAAGCGCAGCGGCACCCGCCTGACCAATAACCCAGGTGGCAATAAGTCTTCGAGGGAGGTGGGCGCCCGCGATCCGTGCGAGTGCGTAAAAGCCCATAGCCAGAACGAAGAAAACCGCGGAGTAGTGCGAAAGAATCGCCAAGTAGAAGGCGATGCTGAAATACCACATTTTGCGAGCCGATTTTTCCTGAACAGCAGCCTCAAAGTAGTATAGGGCTGCTGCGATGAAGAATAGCAAGAGGGCGTACTCTCGTAGCTCGGCCGAGAGGCCGATCAACGTCGGTGCAAAAGCGACGATGATGAGGGCGATGAGGCTCGCTGCCCTGCTAAAAGAAATCGTCATCCATTTGAAGGTGAACCAACAAAACGCCGTTCCTGCAAACACGGACGGCAGACGAAGCATTAACTCGGAGTGACCCAGAAGATGCCAAAAGTAGAGTACGAGGAAAAGAAGCGGAGGATGTGCATTGCTTAGACTGGCCTTGTAGGCCAAGAAAGCGGAGGGTTGCTCAAACAACACGTAATGAAGTGCCTCGTCAGGATTCAAAAACCCTCGACTGGCAACAATCAATCGAATCACAAACCCAAGGGCAACTGCGGTCGCCGCGACGGCATTGAAGTGATGTTGGAGCCAGACCTCGACGAAGGACTCCCTTTCGGCCGAATCGAGTTTGCGCGCTCCATGCGGAGCTTCGCGCGATGACCCCAGTTCTTTGTCCCACTCGGCTATTTGACTCAATTTTTCGCTATCCGTTCGGGCACCTCATGGTTGCGATCCAGAGAGAATTGATGATTGGCGGGCGCAGCCACAACCACAAACTGATAGGCCAGTCCCGTTTTCCAGGAACGCGTCAATATGTACAGTGCCCCATGGAGTGGCGAAAAGAATTTCTTGTCAGTGAATGGCGATACAATTTGCAAAGGCAGAGGGGTCGCAACGACGCAGAGAACTCGGCACGATGCTTCGATCAACATTCTCTTCAGAGTTCGAAGGGTGAAAAACCGGAGGTGCGTTCTATCCAGAATTCCACGGTCCATATAGTCGAATCTTCCGAAGAGCAGGCTCAGACGAACGAGAAGGTTGGCCACATTCGGCACCGAGATAATGATTTTTCCTGATTCTTTCAATGCTGGGAGACACCTTCGCAAGACAGCGGCAGGATCGCGTAGATGTTCGAGAACGTCGGCGAACAAAATGTAGTCGAACTCTTTTTGATAAGGAAAGTCGTAGGATTCGAGATCGGCCAGTTGAAACGAGTCGTAGTAAGCCTTCGCTTTTTCCGCAGTTGCTACGTCGTTCTCTATTCCAACGACGGAGTGGCCTCTGTCGCTCAAGATCGCCCCTAAATAGCCGCTCGCTGTCCCGACGTCCAGAATCCTTAGGCGCTGTTTTTCAGGCTCCAGCATTTTCAGGATCCAGTAGTGACTGCTGTACTTGAAGGCCTTGAACTCATAGAGAGGACCGGGCATTTTCAAAAGAATTATTCCACGCGTCTATATCGCGATTGAAAGTGTTGAAACTGGCGGAACTCGACGAGGGATATCCTGTGGACCAGAAAGCGGCTAAGGAGATAAAGGATGCTCAGGCCATAAATAACACTGTCTACAAAACTCGCGTTAGACGCCTCCGGGAAGTACTTTGTGGGAACAGGCACTTCCTTGATTCTGAATCCCAGATGCGCTGCCTGTACAAGGAATTCCTGATCAAAAACGAACTTATCGGAGTTCAGGGTAAATGGAATCTCCTCCAAAACTCGCCGGTTATATGCCCGGTAACCAGTGTGGTATTCCGAGAGGTTCAGTCCAAGAACCCAATTTTCAAGTTTGGTCAAAAATCGGTTTCCCAAATACTTCCACCAAGGCATACCCTGCTCGAGCGTTTTGCCGGAGAGGAAGCGCGAGCCCAGTACGATATCGCACTCATCCGCTTTGATCGGGGCGACGACTTCCGGGAGTAGGGTCGGATCGTATTGGTAGTCGGGATGGAGCATCACGACAATATCGGCGCCTTCTTTAAGAGCCTCCGTGTAGCAGGTTTTCTGGTTAGCCCCATAACCGTAGTTGCGCGTGTGAACGAAAGCGGTAAGGCGCAATTCTCGGGCAATCTCCAGTGTCTTGTCGGTGCTCCCGTCGTCGACAAGAATAATTTGATCTATCGATTGGTGCGGGATGGCCTCGTAGGTGATCTTGAGGGTTTTCGCCGCGTTATACGCAGGCATAACTACGACAACCTTGGGCCTGTCCGAACCTGTTGCGTATGGGGGCATGAGGTTCTCTCGACCGAATCTCTATTAGACTCATTGGCATATTGGCTGTCCATGCGCCGCTGGTTTACGTTGCCTTAAGGACTAACATCCTGACCCTGAGGGCGCAGCCGCTTCCGCCCTTCTGATCACCGGGGGCGATGGATTCTGCGCGGCTGGAGTTGGAGTAGACCCAGGTTTCGAATCGCGGTTGTCAAAAGAGTCGGCAGAAACGCTCGCGGGTGACTTTGCTGGGCGCTTATGCGATGCTGCGGGTTCGACGTGTGTGAGGGCGGGGACGGATGCTGAAGAAATTCAAGGATTTGAGCGAGCGGGAGATTCTGGCGCTGGCAATTTCGTCGGAAGAGGAGGACGGACGGATTTACGGCGAGTTTGCTGACGCGCTGCGCGAGTCGTATCCGGCTACGGCGGATATGTTCGAGGGGATGCGTGAAGAAGAGGCGGTCCACCGCGACCGGTTGCTGGCGATGTTCCGGGAACGCTTTGGGGAACGCATTCCGCTGATTCGACGGGAGAACGTGAAGGGTTTTTTGCGGCGCAATCCGACGTGGCTGGTGCGGCCGCTGGGCGTAAACGTGGCGCGACGGCAAGCCGAAGTGATGGAGATGGAGGCGCAGCGCTTTTATCAAAAAGCGATTGCGCGCACCACGGACGCATCGACGCGCGAATTGCTGAATAAGCTGGCGGACGAAGAACGAAAGCACACGCAGACCGCCGGCAACCTGGAAGAAAAGCACCTGACACAGAGCGCGAAAGCCGCGGAAGATGCCTCGCACAAGAAGTTGTTCTTGCTGCAAATTGTGCAGCCGGGGCTGGCCGGGCTGATGGATGGATCCGTCTCCACTCTGGCCCCGCTCTTCGCCGCCGCGTTCGCGACGCACAATAGCTGGGACGCGTTTCGGGTGGGGCTTGCAGCCTCTCTCGGAGCGGGAATTTCGATGGGATTCGCGGAGTCACTCTCTGATGACGGATCCCTTACCGGACGCGGATCGCCCTGGATTCGCGGAGCCGCGACAGGGCTGATGACGACGGCGGGCGGGCTCGGGCACACGCTGCCGTTTTTGATTGGCAACTTTCACGCGGCGACGCTGCTGGCGATTATTGTGGTTTGCTTCGAGCTGGCGGCCATCGCTTACATCCGGCACCGGTACATGGACACGCCGTTTTTGCAGGCAACGTTTCAGGTGATTGTGGGAGGTTTCCTGGTCTTCCTGACGGGCTATCTTATCGGGAGCTCGTAGCCGGCAATCAGGCAAAGCAGAAAGCGCTGCAAAACAAAGGGCCAGAGTTGGGGGCAGCTTTGGCGTGGGAAGCGGGTTTGTCCTCTTTTTTTTCTTGCGACTGATCGTCGGACTCGCGGCCGAAGAACGTATCGCCGGCGAGAAGGCGCTCGACAGCGAGAATCAGATCGCGCGCGGCCTGCGATTTTTGAACGAAGCCGTGAGCGCCCGCTTCCCGAATATCGACCGCGATTCGATCCGATTCGTGCATTGTAAAAATCAAAATGCGAATTCCGGTGCCGAGCCCGATAATGCGAGAGGCGGCTTCGAGACCGCTCATGCCACGCATGGTGAGATCCAAAATGATAAGGTCGGGCTTCAAAGTCTCGGCGGCGTGAACGGCTTCCTCACCACTGGCCGCTTCACCGCAAATCTCCCAGTCCGACCGCACAGCAAGGAAGGACTTCACGCCCTGGCGCACAACGTCGTGATCATCGACGATCAAGATTTTTGCGGACATCAGGCTTCACCTGCTTGCGTTTCCGAACCGATAATTCCGGAGCATACACCAAGCCACTATCTGCAGGGTTAATTCTTGGGAATCCCTAAGAACGGGAACTCTCGAACTCACAGGGCAGCGAAGCTTTGACGGTGGTGCCGCGGTCACAAGCCAAAGTGAGGGTGCCGCCCAATTGGCGCACGCGCTCATTCATCCCGCGTAGTCCAACGCCTATGGTGCCCAGGGCTTCGCTGGGTGTTTCCAAGAGATATGGTGGCATCCCTCTACCGGAATCTTTGATTTCGAGATGAAGCGAATCACCCTCGACGCTAACGCGGATGTGCGCGGTGGAACTGCCGGCATGCCGGTGAACATTGGTGAGGGCTTCCTGGAGGACGCGGAAGGCAGTGAGTTCGATTTCGCGAGACAGACGGCGAAGATCGGGGCAAATATCGACCTGAACGTGGATGCCGCTGCGCTTGGCGAAACCTTCCACATACCAATGGACGGCCGTCTTTAAGCCCATTTCTTCAAGCATGGGCGGATACAAAAGATAGGACATGGTGCGTAGTTCTTTGATGGATTGATCCACGAGGTCGAGGCAATCGGCCATTTGCTTGGAGGAATCGCCCGGTAGTGCGTGGCGTGAGTTCAGTGAATGGAGACTCATTTTCAGAACGGCGAGGTACTGGCCGACACTGTCGTGCAGCTCTCTGCCGAGGCGGCGGCGTTCCCCGTCCTGCGCGCGTAAGAGATCGGCGGACAGCTGGCGCAGGGAAAGTTCGGTGTCCCGTAGCTTGCGCTGGGCTTCGCGGCGCTCGGCGACTTCCTTTTCCAGCGCTTCCGTGGTCTGGCGCAGTGCGTGGAGGAGGGATTTCTCGGTTTCGAGAGCCTGGGCCTTTTGCTGTAATTCAGCAATGTTGCGCAGGCGGTCCTGTTCGCTGGGCAGGGCGGTGTAGCTTTCGCCGGGAATCACAGAGGAATGCTCGGAGCAAATCTTAAAAAAAGGCGCAGCGTGGGCCTCGTCATGAAAGCCAGTGATGGGGTACGCGCAGCGCAGAGAGAAGGCGTGCTGGCGAGCCAAATCGTTCCAAAGTTGCTCAAGTTTGATGGCCGCCTCAGCTTGCCCGTCCGCCCAGAGCAAAGCGACCATCTCTCCAAAAGCGGCAACTCGAGAGCCCTCGCTTTGGGCTGCGGCAGCAGCGCGGGCGATGACGGGACCAATCGTCTCGACGAAAGTATTGGCGTCGGGCTGGCCGTTGCGCATGAACTTGGCGAGTGTGTCAGCGGCGTCGAGAGCAATGTAGCGGCCTTCGCGAGTGGCTTTGCCGACGTTGAGGGCGCGGTCGGCCAAGCGGTGAGCGAGCGCATCGAGGTGAGCGCGAGTCGCGATGATTACAGCGGCATCGCCGGCGACCAAGGCATTGCCGACAAATTTACTCAAAGAGTCGAGAAGAAAGGAGTCATCGGAGTAGAACTGGACGACGTGGCCGTTGTTTTCGGCGTCATGCCAATGCGGTCCGGGCGCGGATTGACCGACCAAAGCAGGCCTAGCGGGCGCCAAATGGGGAATTTCTGTTGTACTCATTCGGATAACTTGGCGGGAAGCGGTTGGCCAGAGACGGTGCAAACTCGATTCCGCGCGCCCAGATTGTCGACGGAATTTAATGACTGTCATATAGGGTAAATTGTGTAGAAGCGGCCCGGCAGACATTGGAATTTGCGAGAAAGGGGGAATAAGCGATAAAGGCGCGGGCGTCGAAAAGTATCGAAAAAAAATTCCGCGGCTGCGTCCTGGGACGGACGCAGCCGCGGCACCATGCAGCGGTAGGGCGAGAAGCGTTCGGGCTAGAAAGGACCGACATTCCAGGGGCCGCTAGCGGGGCGAGCGACACCGTTTTTGTCGAAAGCTAAAGGAGCGAGGTCGTCCACGGCCAGTTCTGAGAGGTTGATGCCGTTGCCTTCCCCGACGGTATAGAGAAGGTCGAATTCAGCATCCTTGGTTGTTGCCGTGGGGACGACAGCCATGTTGAGGGCGTCGGCAGCGACGGGCACGTTGGCGGAGGCGCTAACCAATGAAGCGGTAGCAGCGGCTCCGGGTATGGTTGCGCCAGCTCCCCCGGTTACGGTGGAAAAGGCGGTTGTCTGGGTACCGAGGATGAGCCTGGAGGCCGAGTCGCAATGGCAGGCAGCCCGCCACAGGGAAATACTGTAGAACCACTGGCCTTTGTAGCTAAAGCTGTTGCGGTCGCCAAATTCCGCGAAGAGATCACGATAGACGTTGTTGTTCACGCCTGTGGAGCTGAGCGTGGTGCCCCCTTGGATGCTGACGTCAGATACGCCCCCGCCCATGATGTTGTTTACGGCGGTAAACTGTAGTTGATACTGGGCGAGGATTGCGGTGCCGGCACGGTGGCCGCCGGCATTGATTGAGTTATTGTAGGCCGAGTTGTTGGTCGCAGGACCGCCGGGCATGCTGGTGGAGGTAGCGTGGAACCAAATGGAATTGATGGTGCGATTGGTCGGAGCCACGGCTATGTTGTTGTACACCGCAACATGTTGCACGGAATCCTGGAGGAAGACGTGACCAGTAATATTGACACCAAAATCCCCGTCGAAGGTGTTGGCGTAAATTGAGCCGTTCGTAACGGTGCCGCCATTCTGACCCCAAAGGTGAATGCCGTCATGGTGATAGGTGTTGGTGGGTGAATCCCAATTGGCGAAGTCATGGAAGTGATTGTTGTGGATACTGAAACCAGAGGTTTTGCCCGAGGGACCGGACGCGACGCCGTGATCGACGTGATAGATGTCGGAATTGCTGAGAGTGAAGTTGTTGCCGTCACCGACGACAGCCCAAGCGGTGTCATGGCAAGTGATATGGTTCACCGTCATGTTATTGGCCTGATGCCAGTAGACGCAATTGGTGGAATGTGTGGGAGCAAGGTCCGTAGCCGAGGTGCGGACATAAAGATTTTGGATGGTGAGGTTTTGCACGGTGCAGTTGTTGCACCACAGGCCGTAAATGGCCACGGAGTTCTGGCGGTAGGCGCGGCCGGTCCCATTTGCGGTGTTCTCGATAATGCCGTTCGTGCCCCCATCGACCGTGATGTAACTGCGGCCTTGAAGGTAAATCGCGCCCAAACCTGACCAGTAGGGCGCGGAAAGAATTGCCCCGGGCATAAACTTAATCGTGATAGGCGCTGACGCAGTACCGTTGCCGTGGGCAACCAGCAGCTGCTGGCCCGGCCTTCCTTGGAATCTTCCGCAAAGAAAAACGGTGGTGCCAGGGCCGATTTGATGCGAAGCGGAGCCCCAACTTGAGGAATTATTCAACCAAGCGACCGAGAGCGCATCGCCGCAGCTCGTGCCTCCTGTGGTGCGATTTGAACTGCCTGACACATAAAACGCCTTGGCATTAGCAGAGGCCACCCCGAACAAGGATGCCGCGACCAAAGCAAACATAGTAACGACCTTGCGTAGAACCATTCTGATATCCCCCCGACCTATTTATTTTTTGACGCGTTACTTCGGTTACCGAACCGCTACGGTTCCGACCAAACGCGCCGCCTCCGAAAAGCGGCGCTGACCGCAGCGCAAAACAGCAGGCCTGTCCAACGAAAAAATGGCCGAGCAGGGCGAGAGAATTACCAGGAAGAGCGTGTGCCGGACCGAACCGCGCAAAATATACCGCCGTGAAAAATCTCCATCGGATGATTCCCTGAACCGCGCCGTTCAGGATGGCGAGATTGTGTATCAGGGAGACTACAGGAACCACTGTACGGGGGTACAGAATCGGGGCTAAGGGGGACCCCCGTCTTTACTCCTAGGTACTATAATTTTTGTCTGAAGATTAGTCGGAGTGAGCAGGGACCGGAGCCGGAGCGGTGCCGCGTGCGCGATGGCCTTGCAGCCAGTTCTGAACGCGATCCATGTAAATGTAAACGACGGGGGTGGTGAATAGAGTGAGCATCTGGCTGAGGATGAGACCGCCGACAATCGTGATGCCCAGCGGCCGGCGCAGTTCGGAGCCGACGCCGTTGCCGAGCGCAAGAGGAAGCGCGCCGAGGAGGGCGGCCATGGTGGTCATCATGATGGGGCGGAAACGCAGCAAACACGCCTGGTAGATAGCGTCGACCGTCGACTTGCCTTCGACACGCTCGGCTTGCACAGCGAAATCGATCATTAGAATGGCGTTTTTCTTCACGATGCCGATCAAGAGAATGATCCCGATGAGCGCGATGATGTTGAGATCGGACTTGGCGAATTGAACCGCGAGCAATGCGCCGATGCCTGCGGACGGGAGTGTCGAGAGAATGGTGATGGGATGGATGAAGCTCTCGTAAAGAATGCCGAGGACAATGTAAACGGCGAACAGAGCGGTGATGATCAGCACGGGCTGATTAGCGAGCGAATCCTGAAAGGCCTGCGCGGTTCCTTGAAACGTAGCATGCACGCTCGATGGAACACCCAGCTCGCGTTGCGCCTGTACGATGTGCTCTACCGCCGGACCAAGCGAAGCGCCTGGAGCAAGATTGAAAGAGAGCGTGATAGATGGGAAAAGGCCCTGATGATTCACAGACAGCGGTGTATTGGAATAGTCGTAACGCGCGAAGGCGCTTAGCGGAACGAGCTTTCCGGACTTTGAAGGTACATAGATGGTTTTCAACGCATCGGGACTCTGCTGCGCTTGCGGCATGACTTCCATAACGACGTGATATTGGTTCAGACCTTTATAGATGTTGGAGACCTGCCGCTGGCCAAATGCATCGCCGAGCGTGTTGTCAATATCTTGGACACTCACACCCAGGCGGCCCGCCGTGTCGCGGTCAATGACGATATTGCTGGCCAGCCCGCGCATCTGCTGGTCGGAATTCACGTCACGTAATTCCGGGACTTTGCTGATGCGCTGCTGAATGATGGGCGCCCAGTGGGTAAGATCGGCCAAATTATCAGCTTGCAGCGTGTATTGGTATTGCGCGCCGCCGAAACGGCCGCCAACGGTAAGATCCTGAACGGCTTGTAGATAGAGAGCGGCTCCCGGAACGTGCGAACTGGCCCGGCGAATGCGGCCAATCACCTGATCGGCGCTTAGCTTCCGCACATCGAGAGGCTTTAGCTGCGCGAACATGCGCGCAGTGCTGCCGCCACTGCCGCCGCCGGTAAAAGAAGTTACCGAATCGACGGCGGGATCTTTCGCAACGATATCGGTAAACACGCGCATCTTCTGCGACATGGCCGCGAAGGAAAGATCCTGATCACCTTGAATCATTCCGTTAAGGCGCCCGGTGTCCTGCTGTGGGAAAAAGCCTTTTGGCGTAGCCCAGAAGAGATAGACGTTGAGGCAAACAGTTCCAATGGTGACCAGAAGAATCAAGAATTGATGGCGCAAGACCCAGCGCAGGCCAACGTCGTAAGTGCGCAGCATCCCATTGAAGATGCTTTCCGAAGCACGATATGCACGGCCGTGCCGGCCGGTATCGTGCTTCAGGAATCTTGCGCACATCATAGGTGTGGTGGTCAGCGAAACAAATAGCGAAACGGCGATGGCCACGCTGAGCACTACGGCGAATTCACGAAACAGACGTCCGACGATGCCACCCATCAACAAAATGGGAATGAACACCGCGACCAAGGAGGTGCTCATGGAAAGAACGGTAAAGCCGATCTCACTGGCACCCTTGATAGTGGCTTCGAAGGGCTGCATCCCTGCTTCGATGTGGCGCGTTATATTTTCGATGACCACGATGGCATCGTCGACGACGAAACCTGTGCAGATGGTCAGTGCCATGAGGGAGAGATTGTCCAGGGTGTAGTGGCACAGATACATGACGCCAAAGGTGCCGATGAGCGAGAGGGGCACGGCAACGCTGGGAATAATCGTGGCCCAATAGCTACGCAGGAAAGCAAAGACCACCAGGATCACGAGCGAGATGGAAATCAGCAGGGTAATCTCGACATCGTGCACCGAGGCGCGAATGGTGGTTGTGCGGTCAATGGCCACGTTGAGGTGCAGGGACGGAGAAATGGATGCGCGCAGACCCGGCAGCAAGGCGAGAATGCGATCGACGGTTTCGATCATGTTCGCGCCAGGCTGGCGAAAGACGGCCAGCATGACGGAAGGCTGCCCATTGGTAAGGCCGAGGTTGCGCGTATCCTCGACCGAGTCCGTGACCTCCGCGATGTCCCGCAGGCGCACGGGCGCGCCGGAGTGTCCGGCGACGATCACCGGCTGATATTCATAGGCTTTGAAAAGCTGGTCAGTGTCCGCGATGCTCCGCATCTTCGTGGAGTCGGATAGCGAACCCTTCGCGAGATTGGCGTTGGCCGCTTGCAGCGAACGCCGAATCGTTTCCAAACTGATGTTGTAGGCGTTGAGCTGATTCGGATTCACTTCCACACGAACGGCGGGGCGCGAACTGCCCCACGTGAAAACTTGGCCGACCCCTTCGACCTGGGCCAGCTTTTGCGCCAGGATCGAGTCGGCGGCGTCATAGATTTGCGCGGGCGGAATGTTATCGGAAGTCAGGGAGAGAAGGAGGATGGGCGCGTCCGCAGGATTGGCTTTGCGATAGTTTGGCTGGCCCGGGAGATCGGGTGGAAGCTGGCTGCGCGCCGCGTTAATGGCGGCTTGGACGTCGCGGGCAGCGGCGTTGATGTCGCGATTCAAATCGAATTGCAACGTGATTCCCGTGGAGCCGAGCCCGCTCGAGGAAGTCATTTGCGTTACGCCGGCAATGCGCCCGAACTGACGCTCGAGCGGAGTGGCCACGGCAGAGGCCATGGTCTCGGGACTTGCGCCGGGGAGGTTTGCGCCGACGGAAATTGTCGGGAAATCAACCTGCGGCAACGGCGCGACAGGAAGAAAGCGAAACGCGACTACGCCGGACAGCAGGATCGCCAGCGTGATGAGTGACGTGGCGACAGGCCGTCGAATAAAGGGACCGGAGAAGTTGGAGGAGACGTTCACGCCTTAGTCTCCAGTGGCGCCCGCAGGGTCTTCGATGGGATTGCCGAAGCGAAATTGAAAGCGGTGGGCGACCCAATCGAACGCGAGATAAACAACGGGCGTGGTGTACAAGGTCAGAATCTGGCTCAGGATCAAGCCGCCGACGATTGTGATGCCGAGAGGACGACGAAGCTCGGAGCCCACGCCCGCGCCGAGGGCCAGCGGCAAGCCACCGAGCAGCGCGGCCATAGTGGTCATCATGATCGGCCGGAAGCGCAGGAGACACGCTTCGTAGATAGCATCGAGCGGCGCCTTCCCTTCCTTGCGTTCCGCTTCTAGAGCAAAGTCGATCATCATAATGGCGTTGTTTTTCACGATGCCGATGAGCAAGATGATGCCGATCAGGGCAATGATGCTGAATTCCGTGCGGCACATCAGCAACGCGAGAATTGCGCCGACGCCCGCGGACGGGAGGGTCGAAAGAATCGTGATGGGATGAATATAACTCTCGTAGAGAATGCCCAAGACGATGTAGACGGTCACGAGCGCCGCCAAAATCAAGAGTGGCTCATTGGAAAGCGAGCGTAGGAAGGCGGCCGCTGTTCCCTGGAACGTGGCGCTAATACTTGGCGGCATACCAATTTCGTCCTTGGCTTGGTTGATCGCGTTGACGGCTTCACCCAAGGAAGCATTGGGAGCGAGATTGAAAGAAAGCGTCACGACTGGGAATTGCCCCTGATGATTGATGGTCAGAGGCGTGCTGCTCGGCTCAAACCGCGTGAATGCACTGAGGGGGATCTGGGTCGTCGGAGTTGCGCTGAGCGGCGCGGTGGTGGCGCTGATCGAAGAACCTGAGCCGGACGAAGGGGCTTGCCCGGTTGACGAGTGCACATAAATACTTCTGAGATCTTGCGGGCTCTGTTGGAACTGGGGGTCGACTTCCAAAACCACATGGTATTGATTCAATTGGGTAAAAATAGTGGAGACCAGGCGCTGGCCGAAGGCGTCGTAGAGCGTGTTGTCGACATCGGCGGGAAGAATTCCGAGACGCGAGGCGGTATCCCGATCAATGGTCAGCACCGCAAGCAAACCGTGGTTCTGCTGATCGCTCGCGACGTCGCGCAACTCAGGCAGCGCTTTGAGCCTGTCCATGAAGCGGGGCACCCAATACGCCAACTCTTTTGCGTCCACATCTTCCAGACTGTATTGAAATTGCGTACGGCTGACGCGATCCTCAACAGTCAGATCCTGAACGGGCTGCATGAAAAGAGAGATTCCGTCGACCTTGGCAACTTCCGGCTGGAGCCGCCGAATCACGTCGGAGGCGGAAAGATTGCGCTGATCGAGGGGCTTGAGATTGATCTGAATGCGGCCGCTGTTGAGCGTGGTATTGATGCCATCGACGCCGATGAAGGAAGAGAGGCTCGCGACGGAAGGGTCCTTCAAAATCACGTCCGCCAAAGCGCGCTGCTTTGCCGCCATAGCCGCAAAGGAAGCGTCCTGCGGGCCTTCTGACACGCCAAGGATTACACCGGTGTCCTGCACCGGGAAGAAGCCTTTGGGTACGTAGATGTAGAGAAGAATAGTGCCCACAAGGGTGGCAGCGGTGACGAGAAGCGTGGCGGTGCGAAAGCGCAGGACGAATTTTAAGGTGCGACCGTAAAAGGCGATGACGGAATTAAACACATGCTCCGATTTGCGGTAGAACCAGCTCTGATCCTCTTCTTTTTGGTGGCGGAGCAGCTTGGCGGCCATCATCGGCGTGAGGGTCAAGGAGACGAAGGCGGAAACGATGATGGTGACGGCGAGGGTTACGGCAAACTCACGGAACAGACGGCCAACGATGTCGCCCATAAAGAGCAAGGGGATCAGTACGGCGATCAGGGAAACAGTGAGGGAGAGAATGGTGAAGCCGATTTGTTCGGAGCCTTTGAGCGCCGCCTGCAGAGGCGATTCGCCTTCTTCGATATAGCGGGAAATATTTTCGATCATCACAATGGCGTCGTCGACTACGAAGCCCGTCGAAATAGTGAGTGCCATCAGGGAGAGATTGTTCAGACTGTATCCGAGGAGATACATAACGCCGAAGGTGCCCACAATGGAGAGGGGCACGGCAAAGCTGGGGATAATTGTGGCTCTAACACTGCGCAGGAACAAAAAAATGACGAGGACAACGAGCGCGATGGTCAGCATCAGGGAGAATTGCACGTCCGCAACGGAAGCCCGAATGGTGTTGGTGCGGTCGGTTAGTATTTCCACCTGCACTGCGGAAGGAAGCGCCGCCTGCAACTGGGGAAGCAATTTCTTGACGCGGTCGACCACCGCGATGATATTGGCGCCGGGTTGCCGTTGAATGTTCAAGATCACCGCGGGATTCTGGTTGGCCCAGGCGGCTTGCTGCACGTTCTCCACACCGTCGAGCACGGTGGCAACATCGGTCAGCCGAACTGGCGCGCCGTTGCGGTAAGCGATGATTAGCGGGCGATAACTGTCGCTCGAGATCAGTTGATCGTTCGCGCCAATGGTGTAGGCCTGATGCGGACCGTCGAAAGTTCCCTTGGCTTGATCGACGTTCGCTTGCGTCAACGCCGTGCGCAAATCTTCAAGGCTCAATCCATAGGAGGCCAAGGCGGTGGGATTGGCTTGAATGCGCACCGCCGGACGCTGTCCGCCGCTGATGCTGACGAGGCCGACACCGGTAAGCTGCGAGATTTTTTGCGCCAGGGTGGTGTCCGTAAGGTCTTCGACCTTGGAAAGCGGCAGCGAATTGGAAGTAATCGCGAGAGTCAGGATCGGAGAGTCGGCGGGGTTGATCTTGCTATAGATCGGCGGGTTCGGCAGCCCTTGCGGCAAGAGATTGGAAGCGCCGTTGATGGAGGCCTGTACCTCCTGCTCAGCCACATCGATGTTGAGATCGAGATTGAACTGCAGCGTGATGAGCGAGCTGCCGTAGGAGCTGGTTGAGGTCATCTGGTTCAGCCCCGGGACCTGGCCAAACTGCCGCTCGAGGGGCGCAGTCACCGCAGACGCCATCACGTCCGGGCTTGCACCCGGATAAAAGGTTTGCACCTGGATAGTCGGATAATCAACTTGCGGCAGCGCGGAGACTGGCAACTGGCGGTACGCGACGAAGCCGACGAGCAAAATACCCACCATCAGCAATGTGGTGGAGACCGGCCGCAAAATGAACGGCCTCGATGGACTCATTGGGACTTCCCGGTGGACCCACCCGGCTGCGGAGCTTGCGTACGCCGCCGCGCGCCCGCGCCCGGTTGCGCGTTGCCCTGCTGCGAGGAGGGCTGCTGCCCACCGTTGGCGTTCTGTGCGTTTGGCGGCGGCGTGGGCGAGGTGCTGGGATTGACCTTGCTGCCGTCTTGTAGCTTGTCCTGTCCGTCCACGACGACTACATCGCCGGCATTTAGACCAGCGCTGAGCCCAACGGTGTTGTCCGTCGTTTGCGCGATGGTAACGGATTGAATTTTAGCGGTATTGCCGTTCTGCGCGACATATACATAGGTGCCCTGTGGGCCGCGCTGGATGGCCGAGGCGGGCACGATCACGAGATTCCTTTTCACGTCGGCAAGAAGGTGCACGTTCACAAACTGATTCGGGAACAAGGTGTTGCGATCGTTGTTGAACACGGCTTTCAGCTTGTACGTGCCGGTGGTCGTATCGATCTGATTGTCGATCGTCAGGAGTTTGCCGGATTCGATTTTGTTGGTGTCGTCGCGGTCATAGGCATCGACACTCAGTTGCTCGCCCTTCTGGAGTTTCGTCGCCACCTGGGGAAGCTCGTCCTGCGGGAGAGAAAAGATCACGGCGATGGGTTGCAACTGTGTGATCACCAGCAGGCCGGTGGCATCGGTGGCGTGCACAATATTACCGACATCGACCAAACGCAGCCCGATGCGGCCGCTGATCGGAGCGGCCACGTGTGAATAAACCAGTTGGAGTTTGGCGCTGTCAATGGCTCCTTGATCTCCCTTGATGGAGCCCTCAAATTGCCCGACCTGCGCACCTTGCGTATCGACCTGCTGCTTGGGAATTACACCCTCTTTATACAGAAGCTGAAAGCGCTCGTAATTTACCTGCACATCGCGAAGCTGCGCTTGGTCCTTCGCGAGTTGCCCTTCGGCTTGCTCGAGCTGAACCTGAAATGGTCGGGCGTCGATGTCGACGAGGTCTTGACCCTGGTGGACGAATTGGCCTTCCTGGAAGTTGATTTTCGTGATTTGACCGTCCACGCGGCTGCGAACCGTTACGGTGTTAAATGCGGTGACCGTACCAAGGCCGTTGAAATACACAGGGAGATCGCCACGCTGGGCGGTTGCTACCACAACGGGTACTACGAATCCGCCGCCTGCTCCCTGGCGGCCCTGCCCTTTGCCGCCACCGCCGGGTGCGCCCGGCCCCTGCGCTTCTGTGCTTGTACGCGACCCGCGGAAATACCAAAAGCCTACGGCAATGAGAACGGCCAAAGCGACGACCCACACCCAGCGATGGCCCTTTGACCCAGGCTCGCGCCCCACGGGTCGTTCGCCCGAAGGGATCGGCCCCGGTGGATTAGCGCTCAAATGGCCCATTCATATGCTCCTGTATTGCATGGTTATGCGAGCAAGTGTGCCACTGGCAAGACATTCGGGGGAGACGCCAGGCGGCTCCGGGTGACCGGCCAAAGCTTATCGGAAAACCCTGCTCATTCCTACAGTAGGACGGCTTGCAGGGATAAAAGGTTACGAAGGCCGCTGTTACCTTTTCTCAGTTTTTGGTGACAAATCGGCGTGCACAAATGGCGGTTGGACAGTACACTATCGCGCGTTCGGTTGCTTCCCTGCTGAGCAGAGCGGGAATCTTGACGTGACTGGCGGCGGTTCGACAAATTCATGCGGGAGAATAGTGGATCATGTTCAAGGCCTTCGTAATCGGAATACTGATCGGTGTGCTTTTGGTGACGGGTGGCGCTTGGTTTTACTTCACGACGGGATGGGCGCCGGTCGCGGTGGCAGACCCACCTATGCTGTTTGAGAAGAAGCTCGCCCATGGCGCGTTGAACGCTCGGATTGGCAAGGATCCCCACACCGATGCCCCGGTTCCGGCCGACGAAGCCAGCTATCTCGCAGGCGCCGACATTTACAAACAGAACTGCGCCGTGTGCCACGGATTGCCGGGGGAAGCCCAAAGCGCCATTGCGAAAGGGATGTTTCCTAAGCCGCCGGAGCTTTTCCATGGCACGGGGGTGACCGACGATCCTGCGTGGGAAACGTTTTGGAAAGCCAAGAATGGCATTCGTCTAACGGGCATGCCCGGCTTCAAAGGGTCGCTGAACGATACCCAGCTTTGGCAGGTCAGCGTTTTGCTAGCAAACGCGGACAAGATCCCGCCCGCGGTGAAGGCGGCCTTGGCCAGCACGCCTTCGACCCCGCCGTCCCCGCCGCCCGCGGCAGCTCCCACAAAGAAATGATGACTCGCTTCGCGAAGGCAGAATTGTTGCCGACGCGAGCGGATAGTCGCGCGCAAAACCGATTGCGGATTGATTTAGGGGTCCCATCCCGTGACTGTAAAGATTCTTACAGCAACCGCCCGATAGGAGGCTTGCCAACAGGTTTCGATACTGGCCGCTAGCCAGCCCTTCGCCAGTTGCCGCTCACACGCAGGGTTTTAATCGGACGAACTGGCGCAAATCGAGAGAGGAGACCCAAAGTGGCCGGACGACCGAAGAAGCAAGACTCACAGAAGACCACAGCGAAAAAAGGTTCCGAGCGCAATAAGTAGTTGCACGATCGGAATGCCGCGGTGAGAGCACTGAAACTAGAGAGCACTGGAACTAGCCGTCACCGCCGCTCGCGCCCGCGGAGCTACCTCCGCGGGCGCGTGTTTTAGGCCCTTGGCCTAGACGAATTTCCTTCCGGGATATCGAATCAATCCTTGCGGAAATAGAAGACGGACGCACTGCTCGCCGCCGGTCCTGACCTTTCCCTCCATTGTCATTGATGCGCGGGCTCGAAAGTAATTTTGAAGCAGTGCGCGTACCTGCCGGTTGGTTGAGCAGGCAGGCGAAGGTGCAAACCGTCATTCTGCACGTCGAAGACTATCAGGGACGTCGATCCCAGCAGCGACGCGGAGGCAATCTTGCGCCCGTCAAGCTGCGCTCCAGCGAG
>DATBYP010000162.1:0-3454 GCA_036513675.1 Candidatus Acidiferrum sp. | reverse complement strand
GCCTCAGTGCGCGGATCGCTCGGGGTGGTGAACAACTGCGGCGTGGGACTGAACTCGATTATCTGCCCCGTGAGCAAAAATGCGGTAAAGTCGCTAACGCGTGCCGCCTGCTGCATGTTGTGCGTCACAATCACGATGGTGCAAAGGTCCTTCAACTGCACCAATAGCTCCTCGATTTTCGCCGTGCTGATGGGGTCCAGCGCCGAGCACGGCTCATCCAGTAGCAGGACTTCCGGCTCAACAGCTAACGCTCGGGCGATACACAGCCGCTGCTGCTGTCCGCCGGAAAGCTCGTACGCTGATTTATGCAGGTGGTCCTTCACCTCATCCCAAAGCGCCGAATGCCGCAGGCTCTTCTCCACCGCTTCGGCGATCGGCAGCTTTGATCCGTTTATACGCAGCCCGTATGCCACGTTGTCGAATATTGATTTCGGAAATGGATTCGGCCGTTGGAAGACCATGCCTACCCGGCGCCGCAATTGCGTTACGTCCTGTGCCAAAATGCTCTGCCCATCGAGCGTGATCTCGCCGTCCAAGCGTGCATGGCGCACTATCTCGTGCATCCGGTTCAGCGTCCGCAGCAAAGTCGATTTCCCGCAACCGGACGGCCCGATTAGTGCCGTGACCTTGCTCGTCGCCACGCCTAGGCTCACGTCAAATAAAACCTGCTTCGACCCATAGAAAAAGTTCACTTTGCTGATGTTCATGCGCATCGGCAAAGCCGTGAGAGCGTCTCGCCCTATCGCTGCGGTTTGGCTTGGTGTGATGTTTACGGACACTGCCGGCCTCACGGATGCATGCATATTACGCCCTCGGAACCGCGATGCCACGAGCCAGAATGGCCCGCGCAACGATATTGATAACCAGAATCAATCC
This sequence comes from Candidatus Acidiferrum sp., assembly GCA_036513675.1. Lineage (GTDB taxonomy): Bacteria > Acidobacteriota > Terriglobia > Acidiferrales > UBA7541 > Acidiferrum. The sequence goes on along the minus strand of DATBYP010000162.1, from coordinate 2,578 downwards.
CAGCAATACCAACCCGGCAGCCCACGCTTGCCTATGCCAGTCCTCGTACGGTGCGACAGCATACGTGAAAATCATCACCGGAAGCGAGGCTGTCGGCTGGTTCCACCCGGGACTCCAGAATCGATTGCCGAACGCCGTGAAGAGCAGCGGCGCCGTTTCTCCCGCCACACGCGCAAATGCCAGCAGCACAGCCGTAAGAATTCCGCGATACGCCGCTGGCACAATCACGGTCGCAATCGTCTTCCACTTGCTCGCCCCCAGGGCCATTGCCGCTTCGCGCAGCTCCCGGGGCACGGCCAGCAAAAATTCCTCCGTGCTGCGCAGCGTAATGGGGATCATCATCAGCCCGAGCGCGAATCCGCCGGCCAAGGTCGAAAAGTGCTTGAACGGTAGCACCACAAGACTGTACGCAAAAATACCGATCACGATCGACGGCACCCCGTTCAGCAAGTCCGCCGCGTACCGCACCACAAACGCCACCTTGCTCCCGCTGAACTCCGCAAGGTAGATCGCGCCAAGAAAACCGATCGGCACGCCAAGCAGCGAGGCCAGCAGCAACAATTTTGCGCTGCCCACAATCGCGTTCGCCATCCCGCCGCCCGTTTCTCCCACCGGCGTGGGCAGCTTCGTGAAGAAGTCCCAGTTAATAGACCTCCCACCGTGGTACACGAGGTACCCAAGAATAAAAAACAGCACGAACACCGCGACAAACGCGCATACTCCCGTCATTGTCAACATGAAGCCGCTTACAAATTTCCGCCAGCGCAGCCTAGGGCTCATGCGTGCGCCGTCCCGCCGCCCCGCTGCGCAGTGAGCACAATGAGCAGCCGCGCGAGGCCATTTAACAAAAACGTCAGCAGGAACAACACCAAGCCCAGCTCGATAAGCGCCTGCAGATAGAGATCACCAGTCGCTTCTGTGAATTCATTCGCGATCACCGCCGCAATCGAGTACCCCGGCGAAAAGAGTGAAGCGCTAATCGTCGGCGTATTTCCGATGACCATTGTTACCGCCATCGTCTCACCCAGGGCGCGCGCCAGCGCCAGAAATATAGACCCCATAATGCCCGGCCGTGCAAACGGCACGACTACCTTCCATGTCGATTCCCAGCGCGTCGAACCCAAGCCCAAAGCCGCTTCGCGTTGGTCCCGTGGCACGGACAACAACACCTCGCGCGAAACCGAAATGATGTAGGGGATCACCATAATCGCTAGCACAATGCCCGCCGTCAGAAAGCCCACTCCGTACGCCGGTCCGGAAAACAGCGGCAAAAACCCGAGCGTGTTCTTCAGCACCGGTTGCACGTAGTCCCGCATTAGCGGGACCACGATAAAAACGCCCAGCAGTCCGTAAATAACGCTCGGCACCGCAGCCAGTAAATCGATGAAGAATTCCAGCGCGTCCGACAATCGCGCGGGCGCCAGCTCGGCTAGAAAAATCGCAGCGCCAATTCCCAGCGGGACCGCAATCGCCAGCGAGACTGTCGCTGTCATCAACGTGCCATAAATGAACGGCAGCGCCCCGAACTGTTCCGCGATTGGGTCCCACACTCGGGTAAAGAAAAATTGCAGGCCGAATTTGTGCCGCGCCAGCGCCGAACCTTGCCATAATTCGAAAATCAGTAACAGCGTGACCACCACAACCGAAGCCGCAAACAAGAATGTAATCAGCCGCGCGATTTCGTCTCCTTCACGCAGCCGGCTCAGAAATGAACGCGAGCCCGGTATCGGGCTCGCGCTCGGAACAGTCGTCGTTGCAGCCATTCTTTCCTTTGACAGCGCCGTTACTGGATCTTGCTCAGCGCCTTTTCTTCCTTAGCGACTACTTCTTTCGGCAACTTCGCATATTGCAATGGCTCGGCGTAGTTCTGCCCGTCCGCCAACATCCATTTCAGGAATCCTTTCATCGCATCACGCTTCGCCCCATCCGAAAACTTCTCCGGAATCAGCAGCCACGTGAAGGTCGCAATCGGATACGCAGCCTTGCCTGGCGGATTCGTGATCGACACCCGGAAATCGTCCGGCATCGTTTTCGCGACCGCCGCCGCTGCGGCGCTGACGCTCGCCAAGTCTGCCTTGATAAAGCTCCCTGAAGAATTCTTCACGCTGCCGTACGGTATGTTGTTCGACGCCGCATAAATCAATTCTACGTAACCGATGGAATTCGGCGCATTCTTCACTTGTCCGGTCACGCCCTCGTTGCCCTTTCCTCCAAGTCCCACTGGCCAATTTACCGACGTGCCTTTCCCAACCTTGTCTTTCCACTCTTGGCTGACCTTGGAGAGATAATCTGTCCAACAGTAAGAGGTGCCGCTGCCATCCGACCGGTGCACCACCACGATGTCGTTCCCCGGCAGGTTTACGCCTTTGTTCGGACCCGCAATCGCCGGATCGTTCCATTTCGTGATTTTCCCAAGGAAAATTCCGGCCAGCGCCTCGGGAGTAAAATTCAACGCCGCCGTCACGCCTGGAATGTTGTACGTTGGCACCACGGCTCCAAGCACCGTTGGAAAATGCGAAATCCCGAATCCGTGCTTGTCTTGAAACGCTTTCAGTTGTTCGTCATTCATCGGCCCATC
>DATBYP010000161.1:0-2843 GCA_036513675.1 Candidatus Acidiferrum sp. | reverse complement strand
CAGCCTGCGCGCTTCAAAATAGCGGCCTTCATGAAACAGGAGCAGCGCCTGGTACAGATCGAGCAGCCATGGCCACACCAGATTTTTTTCTCGCGAAAACATCTCGCGCGCTTTTGCAAACCGCTCCAGCGCTTGTACTGTCTTGCCTTGCTGTCCGAAAGCGATGGCTTCATTCGCCAGAGTTTTCGCGGCCTCGTAGCCCATTCCGAGCTTCTCGAAGCGCAGAAATCCCTCGTGCGCCATCTCTCGCGCTTCTTCGCTTAAGTTCAGCTCCAGGTAGATGTCGGAGAGGTCCAGGTGACACAACGCAAAGTGATAGGCATCTCCGCTAGCCTCGCAAGCGCGCCGCGTCGCAAACAGCATCTCGATCGCGCGGCTGTATTCGCCGCGGAAGTAGTACAAATACGCGATGTTGTAGTCGGCTTGATCGCGAAGCCGCGGCAAGTCATAGCGTACGCAAAGCTCTCTCGCCTTTTGATAACACTCCAGCGATCGCGCAAATTCGTTCAAGCTGATCAGGCACATGGCCATGTTGTGCAGCGTCACCGCCACGTGTTCCCAATCTTCGTACTCGGAAAGCGCTTTGTAGGCGCGCTCGTAATAGGCGATGGCCTCCTCGAAACGATCCTGCCGGTGAAAGATGTTGCCGACGTTGTTATCCAGGCTCGCCAACCGCCGCCCTTCGCCGATTTGCGTGAAAATCTGCCGCGCGCTTTCCGACGCGGCAAACGCGCGATCGTATTCGCCAAGAAGAATCAGCGGTTGAATCGAACTGCTCAGCGTGCGCGCTGCTTCCCTGGGGATTTCCAGCGCTTCATAGAGGTTGAACGCATCTTCATGGTGCTGCACGGCCCCATGATTGTCCCCCGAAGCGTAGAGTGCGTTAGCCTTCGCCCGCATGGCCAGCGCGATGTCTTCCTTGCGCCGAAGTTTCCGGGCGATCAGCAACGTTCCTTCTGCAAGGAGCAGGGCCTGCTTGGAATCCACCCGGATTTTGTCCACCACCATGGGCGCCAGGCGCTTCACCACTTCCGAGCGGACGAGGGAGGAATTGCGGGTGAGGAATTTCCGGTGCGCCACGCCATCTTGGAGCCCGCCGAGCTCGATAGCCAATTCGGCTTCAGAAGTCTTGCCGCGCGCCCGCGGCATTAGTGGAAACCTAGCTCGTCAAGCTGCCGGCGCAAACGCTCGATGCATTTTTGCCGAGTGAATCCGATGGAGCCGACCGCTAACCCCAGCTCCTTGGCGACTTCTGTGTACGGACGTGCCGGCGTCTCAAAGAAAAGCAACTCCACTAATCTGTGGCACTGCGGCGACAATGTGCTCATCGCGTCGCGCAACATTTGTTCTTCTTGCGTTTGCTGCAACACGCTTTCGGCAATCGGGGGTGTTTCGGGTTCCGGCAGGTCCGGCTCGGCGTCGCGGCTCACCAGGCGCTGCTGCTGCCGCTTCCATCGGTAACATTCGTGATGCGCCACCTGCATCAGCCATTTCGGAAGCGCGCGAGGCTCACGCAAATCCGGCAAACGCACCAACAGCTCCGCGCAAGTGGCCTGAAACACGTCCGCCGCTTCGTGCGGAGGCAAACCGTACTTTACGGGAATCGAATAGATTAAGGCTTTGTACTTGTCGATCAGCAGTGACCACGCTTCTTCATTTCCACGCAGGCATTCCTTGACCAGCCGCGTGTCGTCCCACGCCGGCGTCGCCCTCTTCCCTGCTGCCGCGCGAACCGGGCTCATCGCCGCGCATTCTCCGCTCCGTTTCGCTGATACAACTGCTCCACGTTCCACAGCACGTATGGCTCGAGCACCGCGGGATGAAAATTGCCAACGCGCTTCTTCGCGCCCACCAAAATGTCCGGGCTAGCCAGAAAAATCATCGGCTGGCGCTCCGCCAGGATTTCCTGCACGCGGTCGTAGAGCTTCTTGCGCTGCGTGGTATTCGTAGCCGTTAACTGCTGCTCCATCAAGCGATCCATCTCCGCTTCCCAATCCGTCCCCGGATGCTTTTGCGACGGATTCCACAGGTGCATGCCGCCGCTGGAAAGCCACACGTTCAAGTCGGGGTTGGGGTCTGCATCGTAGCTCGTGATACCCAACACGCACGCATCATATTCCTTAGTCTGCGTAACGCGGTCGATCAGCGACCGAAGCTCCAGCGGCACCACTTGCACGCGCATGCCAAGCTGTTTCAGATCGTCTTGAATCAACGCCGCCATCTTCGCCCGGTCCGCATTGGACGCGCTCGTGATAATCGAAAACTCGACAGGTTTTCCTTCTGCATCAACAAGGCGCGGCTCGCCGTTTTCCCCGCCAATCCATCGGAAGCCCGCCTCCGCCAGTAATTGGCGCGACTTATCCAGCGACCGCGCGCCATGAGCTACCGCGGCATTCGCCCACCGGGCGTTTCCCGGCGTGACCGGTCCCCAAAGCGCCGCGCCGCGCCCCTGATACACCAGCCGAACGATCGCGTCTCGATCTATCGCGAGCGACACCGCCTGCCGGAATTTCTCAGCGCGAAACCAGCTCTGCTTGCGCTCCATTTCCGCCGACGCCTTTTCTCCCAGCTCATTCAAATTGAAAAACAGAAAGTTGTATTCCAATCCCGGCCCGGCATCCGTCATCGCATAATCGCGCGCCTGCCGCGACAGCACGGAAAAGTTTTCCGCGCCCAATCGACTGATCATGTCCGTCTCGCCCGACTGGAATCGCAGGACCTGCGCGTCCGCGCTCGGCACAAACAAAAACACGATCTCATCTAAATAGGGCAACCGGCTCCCTTGCTCGTCCGTTTTCCAGTAATACGGATTCCTCTCCAAGACGAGCCGCTGCCCCGCAACG
>DATBYP010000160.1:0-15426 GCA_036513675.1 Candidatus Acidiferrum sp. | reverse complement strand
AAGCAATTTGTGAGGCGCGTTCTGGCGAGCCTAGCAATGATAATTGTGGCAACGGCCGGGCTGCCGATGTCCAGCGGCGCGCAAACCAATGGACCTAACCTTGACGCCGCGATCGCTAATCTTGCTTTCCAAATAGCCGGGCCGCTTGAAAAAGAAAAAGTGAAACGCGTCATTGTTGCGGACCTGTTGGATCCAGACGGGCGATCCCATCCGGTTGGGAGATTCCTAGCGGATAAACTCTCTGCCGTCCTGATAAAAGACTATCCCGCGCTGCAGACCATAAGCTTTTCGCATTCGCTATCAGCGATAAAAGGCGTGATCCAAGATGATCAGGCTCAAGCGCTTCAGGGAACCCGGCGATGGGCAAAGAACCTGGGCGCAAAAGTTGTGATCACAGGCAGTTTCGGGAGGGTTGCGCAAGGAATCGGACTCACGCTTATGGCGATGAAGACAGGTTCGGATCATAAGTATGCGCAAACGAGTGGAGTAGTGCCGATATCTGACGAGATTGCCGCAATCTCCACCGAACCGATCGCTGCGATGAAAAGTCGCATAGCAAGAGCGGGCGTTGGAGGCGTAACTGTTCCCATCTGCGTTCATTGTCCAGCACCTAATTTTTCGGAGGAGGGGCGGGCGGCAAAGTATCAGGGGACCGTCGTTCTGAGGGTGGTGATAACGACAGAGGGAGTGGCCACAAACATTGTCGTGGTGAAGGGGCCGGGCAACGGTTTGGAAGAGAAGGCAATTGAAGCGGTCAGAAGCTGGCGGTTTCGACCAGCGGTTGGACCGGATGGACAGCCGGTTGCCACGATGCTTCCGATTGAAGTTACGTTCCGGCTAACTAAATGAAAATGAAAAACGATTTGGTAGGAAAGAGTGGTGGGCCCCATGTCCTAAAGAAAAAAGCCGCAGGGCTGCGCGGACTCCGCCGCTGCGCTACAGGGGAGGCCGAGATAAATCTCGCCGCTACGGAAGCGCAGGCGAATGTGTGTGGAGAAAAAGCAGGTCCCTCGGCGGTTCGGGATGACAAATTTTGATGGGTGCGACGAGAAACGAAAGCCCCAGACGTGAAAGCGACGTCTGGGGCAGTCTGCTTCTCGTGCCGGGCCGGCGGTGCTAGTCTTCGTCTTCTCCCGGCGTTTTCGTGCACTTGAACTTTCCGCACAGCTCCTTACCGTCCGGCCCGATCTTGGAAACAACCCAGGCCGTTTCCTCTTTCCCCTCGGGGTTCTTCAAATCCATGTACAAACTCCCCGCATGGTGATGGAAATGCACCTGGATGGTGGAATTCGGCTGCCAATCGTCTTTCTTCGGTTTCCCCTTGGGGTTCAAGAGCCCGCCGGTCCTGCCTACGTCGGCCACGTACTTGTAATCGCCCACCTTGACGACATAAAGCCAGTTCTTCGTTCCGATTGCGTTCTTATTGGCTTCCCCCAAGATCTGATCCTTGCCCTTTACGGGTCCCGCGACGAGAATTGCTTCCTTCCACTTCTTCTCGCCGGCGGCGGCGCAGAGCGGGAGCAACAGCGCCAGTACCACCGCAGTCGCAAACCCGCGCTTCCGCTTTTTTCTATTTCTCTCCGTGATTCTCATTTCATCCTCCTCCCAACTGGAATTTCCGATTCCAGTTGGCATTTGCGCGGAATCTTCCACAGACCGCCTTCTCGTGTCAATCCCAGATCGCAATGCCGGGCCTTGGGCGGCATCCCGGTTCATTTTGCCTGTTCAGGGTAGTCCTGCCAGATGTACTGAAGGGCTTCGGGAAGGGTTTGTTGTTTCACTGCGCGGTCGACGTGACCGGCGTTGCGGGCAAATACAAATTGGTAGTGATAGCGCTTGCCCGCGAGTACGTTGGCCATACGCTCGTTGGCGAGAACCCAATCATGCATGTTGTCGCGCATGATGTTCGGATTTAGAAAATCGCGGTCACCAACTTCCATCCAGATTCTTATCGGCTTGGCCGGGCTGTCCGGGATGAGATGCTCGTGAAACTCCCAGGCACCGTGCGGCGTTTGCGGATTGTACGGCCACTGCTGGTTTACTAATGTTCCGGAATAGGTGAGAACGCGGTGATAAAGCTCGGGGTGAAACCACGCCATGATCAAGGCGCACGAGCCTCCTGAGCTGCCACCCATGGTTGCCCTGCCGTCCGGATCCTTGGTGAGTTTCACGTGAGCCTGGGTTTCGACGCGAGGTAAAACTTCGTTTTCGACAAACTCGGAGTAGGCGCCGGACATGGTGTCGTACTCGAGACCGCGTTCACTTCCCTGCGCGTCCCCACCACCGTTGCCGATGGAAATGGCAATCATCGCGGGGACCTTGTGTTGCGCAATCAAGGTGTCGAGAGTCGAGAAGAGCAACTGGTCAGGCCCATCCGCTCCGACGATGAAAGGCGCGACGGTACCCGGCACGTATTGCTTGGGAACATAGACGGTCACCCTCCGCGTGTACGGAGCGGGGTGGCTTGTAGTCACTACGAGTTTTGCGGGGTCGGCAGGATCTATGGTTCCGAAGGTGTTGGTCTCACGTGCGATGCCAGGATAAATTTTGCTGTCCGACGAGTTCATCATGAACTCAACCACCGTGCCCGTAGGAATGCCATCTTCGTTTCGCTGAAGCGGGGCCGACATCTCGGGAGGAACGTCGTGCGTAGGCCCGATGATGAAATTGCCGTCCGCATTGGCAGGAGGGTTTGAACCGTCGGGCAATTCCTTGGCTGTGACATAACCGGGACTCTTGGGGTCGCGTGTTGGCGGCGTGGGGCGTTCCGTGTGTTGCGTTGACGGAGGAGACTGGGCGGAGACTGGATTGAGAACCGCGATTAGACTCAGCAGAAGTGAGACGCTCAGGGAACGCGGGACTGGAGTCATGCGGTCATTTTGCAGTATTTCGAACTTCGAGGGGAAGCTGGTTTTGCGTTCCGCGCAGCTATGTGAATGGGCCCGGATGCAAAAGGGAGTGGCGTGGGTTAGTATGGGCGCGGAGAGCGAAAATCGTGAGTGTGACGACATCGGGGGCGGAGGTGGGACTGTCGAAGGGGCCATTCCGCGCGGCGCGGGGGACGCAGATTTCGTGTAAGGGCTGGCAGCAGGAAGCGGCGCTGCGGATGTTGATGAACAATCTCGATCCGGAAGTGGCGGAGAAGCCGGAGGAACTGATTGTTTACGGCGGGACGGGCCGCGCGGCGAGAAATTGGGAATGCTTTCACGCTATCGTACGGTCGCTGCGCGAGCTGGCAGCAGACGAAACGCTGCTCGTGCAATCAGGCAAACCCGTGGGAATTTTTCGCACGCATGAGTATGCGCCGCGCGTGCTGTTGTGCAACTCCAATCTTGTCGGTCAATGGGATAACTGGGACAAGTTCAACGAGCTGGATCGAGCGGGCCTGACGATGTATGGCCAGATGACGGCTGGGAGTTGGATTTATATCGGCACGCAGGGGATTTTGCAGGGAACGTACGAGACGTTTGCCGCGGCGGCGAAGAAGCATTTTGGCGGCGACTTGGCGGGCAAGTTGGTGGTGACCGGCGGAATGGGCGGCATGGGCGGCGCGCAGCCGCTGGCAGCCACGATGAACGGCGGGGCGTTCCTGGGAATTGATGTGGACCCGGAACGCATCAAGCGGCGCGTGAAAGCGGGCTACTGCGATGTGATGGTGACAAGCCTCGATGAGGCGCTGCGCATTCTGAAAAACGCCGTGCGCAAACGGGAAGCGACTTCCGTTGGGTTGGTGGGAAATTGCGCGGACTTGATTCCGGAGCTCGCCAAACGCGGTGTGCTGCCGGATTTATTGACGGATCAGACCAGCGCGCACGATCCGCTCAACGGCTACGTGCCGAATGGCATGACGCTTGAAGCGGCGCTGGAACTGCGCAAGAAAAGTCCCGAAGAGTATAAGAAACGCTCGCTGGCGGCCATTGCGCAACATGTGCAGGGCATGCTGGACTTGCAGAAGCTTGGCGCGGTCACGTTCGACTACGGAAACAACATCCGAACGTTCGCGTTTCAGCAGGGAGTCAAGAATGCTTATGATTTCCCTGGCTTTGTGCCGGCTTACATTCGCCCGCTGTTCTGCGAAGGCAAAGGGCCGTTCCGCTGGGCGGCGCTTTCCGGCGAAGCTTCGGACATTGCGCGCACGGATCAACTGGTGCTCGAAATGTTTCCGCACGACGAACATCTCAGCCGCTGGATCAAGCTGGCGCAAAAGCGCATGAAATTTCAGGGACTGCCTTCGCGAATTTGTTGGCTGGGGTATGGAGAGAGAGACAAGTTCGGGCTGGCGCTGAACGACCTGGTAGCCCGCGGCGAGATCAAGGCGCCGGTGGTGATGGGCCGCGATCACCTGGACTGCGGCTCGGTGGCTTCGCCGTATCGGGAGACGGAGTCGATGCTGGACGGCTCCGATGCGATAGCGGACTGGCCGCTGCTGAACGCGCTGGTGAATACGGCGAGCGGCGCGTCTTGGGTATCGATTCACAACGGAGGCGGGGTGGGCATTGGCTATTCGCAGCATGCCGGACAAGTGACCGTGGCGGATGGTACCAAAGAAATGGCAGCGCGCATCGAACGGGTGCTGACGAATGACCCTGGAATGGGCATTGTGCGGCACGTGGATGCGGGATATCCCGAGGCGAAAGCGTTCGCAGAAAAGGCCGGCGTCAAAGTACCCATGGGCAAGAGCAAGGGTTGAGAATCGGATCCGATTCGTAACCGCTTCGGTATATCTCCCGTCTTACAGTTTGTAGATTGAAGCCGCGCGGGGTACACGCGGCGAGTCCAGGAGGTGTCATGTACGTAGTTTTGGGGGCGACCGGCAACACCGGATCGGTCATCGCGACTTCGCTGCTGTTGAAAGGCGAGAGAGTGCGCGTCGTGGGGCGCCACGCATCGCGGCTCGAGCGCTTTGTGCGAAAGGGCGCGGAAGCGTTCACGGCGAATGTGAGTGATGCCGTGGCGCTCACTAAGGCTTTGACTGGCGCACGGGCGGCGTACCTGATGCTACCGCCAAACATGACCTCCCAGGACTATCGCGCGGACCAAGAACGCGAGAGCGATGCCATTGCGAAGGCGGTGAAGGATTCTGCCCTGCGCTATGCAGTCCACTTGAGCAGCTTCGGGGCGCAAGTTCCGGAAGGCACGGGACCGATTGCTGGCCTGCATTCTTCGGAACAGAAACTGAATGCGATAAGCGGGCTGAACGTGCTGCACTTGCGGGCAGGATATTTTATGGAGAACAACCTGGCCGCGATCGGGATGATTCAGGCGATGGGCCTCTTTGGACACGCGGTGATCCCTGATCTCCCGCTGCCAATGATCGCGACACGCGACATCGGAGATTATGCCGCGCGGCGCATCCTGAAGCTGGATTTTGCCGGCAAACAAACGCGCGAGCTGCTTGGCGAGCGCGACCTATCGATGAATGAAGCTGCCGCTGTTATTGCGCGCGGCATTGGCCAACCCGATCTGCGTTACGTGCAATTTCCCTACGAGCAAGTGCAGCAGGTGTTGATGCAGATGGGCATTCCGCCGAAGACTGCCGGCCAGTTTATTGAGATGTATAAGGCGATCAACGAAGGAGTCGTTGCGGGGCGGGAGCCAAGGTCGCCAGAGAACACGACACCGACTTCGTTCGAGAAGTTTGTGCAAGATGTTTTTGCGCCCACATATCACGGGAAGGCCGCCACGGCGTAGCTGAAGCCTCGCCTTGGCCTCAGCGCTAGCACAGACTAAAGTCTGTGCTACTGGGGCATAATACGGGCGGCTTGTCTCCCCACCTGCTCATCACTGGCGCATCGCAGTTGCTCACGCTGCGAGGCCGCGTTCCGCGCCGCGGCAAGTTCCTCTCTGATATCGGAATCATCAGGGATGGCACGGTGCTGATCCGCGACGGCGCAATCGTCACTGTGGGCACGCGCTTAGAAATTGAATCGCTCCCGGAATCGCGCTCGGCCGAAAAACTCGACGTTCGCGGACGCGTGGTGCTGCCCGGATTTGTCGACTCGCATACGCATTTGATTCACGCCGCGAGCCGCGCGGAAGAATACGAACTGAAAATCGCTGGAGCCAGTTACGAGGAGATTGCGCGCAAGGGCGGCGGGATTCTCGATTCCGTAAAGAAATTGCGCGCGGCCACCCGCGAGGGTTTGAAGAACCGTGCGCACACCGCCTTGCGACAGTTCGCGGCGCACGGCACGACCACGCTGGAGGCCAAGAGCGGGTATGGCCTGGACGTCGCGAGTGAGCTGAAGATTTTGCGCTTGCATCGGGAATTGAACTTGGAGCAGCCACTCGAAATTGTGTCGACATTTCTGGGAGCGCATGTTGTTCCGGCGGAGTATCGCAACAAGCCCGGAGGCGTCGAGCGGTACGTCGCGCTGCTGACCGACACACTGATTCCCGAAGTCGCTGAGGAGAAGCTCGCCGAGTTTTGCGACGTTTTCTGCGACCGCGGTGCGTTTTCCCGCAAAGATTCGAAAAGGATTTTGGATGTAGGCAAGAGAAACGGCCTTGTTCCGCGTATTCACGCGGAACAACTGGCCCGTACAGGCGCGACGCAGTTGGCCTTACAACTCGGTGCGGCGAGTTGCGACCACCTCGAGCAAATCAACGGAGCTGACATCAGCGCGCTGGCCAAGTCGAAGACGGTCGCAACGCTGCTCCCTGGCTGCGATTTTCATCTCGGACTGAAAAAGTACGCCCCCGCGCGCAAACTGATCGAAGCCGGAGCAATCGTGGGACTGGCTACCGACTACAATCCAGGCACAAGTCCGACGATGAGTATGCCGATGATATTATCGCTGGCCTGCACGCAATTGCGGATGACCCCCGCGGAAGCGATCGTCGCAGCGACCATGAACGCGGCGTACTCTCTTCGGCGCGAGAAGCAGATTGGCTCGCTTGAACCCGGCAAGCAAGCCGATATCGCGGTCTTTGATGTCGACGATTATCGCGAAATTCCCTACTACTTCGGCGTGAACAAGTGCTGGATGACCCTGAAGAAGGGCCAGCCTATTTTTCAGAAAGAACACACGTGAGTGGCTGGCCCTCGCAAAATCTCCTATGATGAATATGCCGTAGATGAGGACCCCAGCTTGACGAAACGATTGATTGAGTGCGTGCCGAACTTCTCGGAAGGACGCGATGTGGCTAAGGTGGACGCCATCGTAGCATCCATGAGTAAGGTGCCGGGGGTCTACGTGCTCGATCGCGAGATGGACGCGGACCACAATCGCAGCGTGGTTACGCTCGCGGGCGATCCCGACGCTGTGGCCGAAGCGGCGCTGCTTGGGGTGGGCAAAGCCTTGGAGCTTATCGATCTGACCAAACACAGCGGAGCGCACCCGCGCATCGGCGCGACAGACGTAGTGCCGTTCATTCCGATCGAGGGAATCGCGCTAGAAGATTGCGTGGCGTTGGCGCGGCGCGTCGGCGAGGAAATCTGGAAGCGCTACCGCATCCCGGTCTATTTTTACGAAGCCGCGACCAAGCACCCAGAGCGCGCTAACCTCGAAAATATTCGGCGGGGGCAATTCGAAGGCCTGCGTGAAGAGATGAAACGCGACCACAATCGCCTGCCGGACGTCGGCGAGCCGAAGCTGCATCCGACCGCCGGCGCGACTGTAGTCGGCGCGCGTAAGTTCCTGATCGCTTACAACGTTAACCTCAATACCTCCGACGTGGGCATCGCCAACAAAATCGCTAAGGCCATCCGCTTTTCCTCCGGCGGATTGCGCTACGTGAAATCGATGGGCGTGGAGCTGAAGGCACGCAACCTCGCGCAAGTTTCCATCAACCTCACCGATTTTGAACAAACGCCCATGCACCGCGTCTACGAAATGGTGAAGCGCGAGGCGGCGCGCTACGGTGCGATTCCCGTCGGCAGCGAGATCGTTGGACTGATCCCGAAGAAGGCCATCGAGATGGCCACGGATTATTTTCTTCAGGTGGAGAATTTTTCCCCAGCGCAGGTTTTCGAAAACAGGCTGCAAGCCGCGCTCACCGGGCAGTCTTTGGACCCGGTCGCGAAGGAAGGCAAGCTGGCCGGCTTGGCGGAACCGTTTCTGGAAGCAATCGCGGCGCCAACCGCGACACCCGGAGGCGGCAGCGTTTCCGCTCTGGCTGGAGCGCTTGCCGCATCGCTTGGTCAGATGGTCGCGGGACTGTCGCGCAAGAAGAAATCGCAAGCGACGTTTGTGAACCAGCTTTCCGAAGCGCTGGATCAATTGCGGCGCGATGCCGCGGATCTTGCACAAGCAATCGACCGCGACGCGGCCTCCTACGACGCCGTCATGTCCGCTTACAAAATGCCGCAAGAGAGCGCCGACGAAAAGCGCCAACGCGAGGACGCGATTCAGCGAGCCACGCGCGGCGCTACCGAAGTTCCGCTGCAAGTGGCCGAGCGTAGCGTTGCGCTTTTCGAACGCCTAGGACAACTTGCATCTATCGCCGCGGCATCCATGAAGTCAGACTTAGAAGTGGCGCGGCTCATGGCCGCCGCTGGTGCACGAGGAGCTTTGGCAAACGTGGAGATCAATCTCGACAGCATCGCCGACGCGAACTATGTGGCGTCGATGCGCGCAAAGAGCGCCGCGTTGCGCGAGCGGCTGGCAGAAACATCCCGCTCCATTAGCGCCTAGTTCCCGAGCAGTTCCCATAATTGGTCAGGAGAGAACGACATGAACTTCCGCATTCGAGCCGCTAGAATTTGCAAGCCGGCGGCGCCCATTATCAAAGTGGCGATTGTGCTCGCACTCGGCGCTATGGCTTTGCTCGCACCGCAGCCTGCCCGCGCGAACCGCCTCGGCACGGATATTATCGCGCTGTTCCCGAAAGAGGTCGGCGAGTTCGCCTATGTTGACTTGAAAAAAGCGCGCACCATGCCGTGGTTTCCGCAACTGCAGCAGCAAATGCTTCCCGATCGCTTCAAACAATTTGAAAAGTTTCTCGCCTCGGCGGGCGTCGATCCCAACACGCAAGTGGAAGAACTCGCCTGGGGCCTGGTCGCGGAAGGCGTGACAAGTAAAACAGAAGGTGCAGGGTCGTCCGCGACTCCGACCGGCGAACAAATTGTGGGCGTCGCGCTGGGAAATTACAGTCCGGACTCGACGGAATCCTATTTCAAGCGCCAAAAGCTGCCCACGTTCAAAGTGCGCAACTACACACTCTACGCTTTCGGGACTGGTGCCGGCCCGAGCGATCTGTTTTTCCTGTTTATCGACTCAAGCACGGCGGCGTTCGGCCATCGATCAGTTCTCGAGAAAATGGTCGAGGTGCGGTTTGGCGCGGAGGAAGGCCTGCTGCGCAACGACAAATTTTTCCCGCTCATCAACGAGGCCAACGGCAACGGTATAGTGTGGGCGGTGCTGAATCCGGCCTACACGCGACTGGCCATGCAACAGCTCGCGCCGGAAATCGAGCAGTTTCCGGAAGCTGCGAAGCTCGTCTCGCGGATGCACAACATGCTTATCAACGTGAACGCCAGCAGCGGCATCGACGGAAAGTTCCAGTCCATCTGCGGTTCACCCGAGGATGCCAACACAATGGCGCAGTTGCTCCAGGCGGGCTTGCTCTACAAGCGCTATCAGGCGAAGGACAATCCTGACATGGCGGACATGCTTGACAAGGCGCGCGTCGTGCCTTCGGGCGATCGCGTCATTCTCAACCTGACGCTCACCGACGATCAGATGGCTTCGCTGATCAAGCACAATACGTTCGCATTGAAGATGTAAAGAAAGGCGCGCTTCTGTAAGGCGCTAACACCGCGGCGTTGTAGGCGCGATGTATTTCGTCAGCCGCGTCACCGCAATGCCGTCTCTGGTTTCGTACTGCACGCGGTCGACTCCCCCTAACACTGGTGAGGCACTGCGGCCTTTTCGCGGCGCATCCCCGCTTTGCGGCGCCAGACCAGCTAGTGAATCGAGTCCGACAGCCGGAGCTGTCTCTCCTTCTCGAGACAACGCCACCTCCAGCCGATCCGCCAATCGTATGAAACTCACATCGAGGCGCGGGTGCTCCTGGGTCAAATGCTCGAACGCTTCCTCGCAAGCCGCTACAATGGCCATTTGCCAGTCCGCAATCGCGGGAGCTTCCAAGCCCGCCGCATCCGCAAAATAACGCGCGGCTCCGCCCACAGCGGCCGCCAGGCGCGGGTCCGCTTCAATTTGCATATGAATGCGCTTCGCTTCAGCGGCCACGGGAATTCGCCAGGGGAACGTCGCAGGCTTCCCGGCAATCAGGACAGTAGTACAGCCCGTCTCCGCCCATGCGTACGTTATGTTGGCCTTTGCAGATCGTGCAGTACTTTTCGCAGGAGCAGCGCTCTTCCGTCTTGTCGCACATCATGCAAACGACGGGACCGGGCATGGGAGCCTCCAAGGAAAACTGTACCTGACCATGGCGACGCCCGGCAAGGTGCGCCTGCGGCAGGTGCTTCCAGATATCAACTCGCTTTCGCAAGTTCGCCCGCAGCTCCCACTCCTTTGACGCGCCGAATTTTTTGCTCTGCGCGGGCTTCTTTGACGCGTATAGACGTGCATGCTAGTATCGGTTTCTGCCCTGAGCCATCGGAATGGAAGCAGCCAACTCGCCCACTATTGTCGACACTCGGAAGACGCCACTGAACGCGTTGCACCGCCGTTTGGGCGCAAAAATGGTCAATTTTGGCGGCTGGGACATGCCTGTCGAGTACCCTGCAACCGGCGGGTTAGTGGCGGAACACAAAGCGGTGCGTGGCAGCGTGGGACTCTTCGACGTTAGCCACATGGGCGACATTCGCGTCCGCTCTGGGCGTGCGCCGGGGAGCGCGCTCGCTGCGGTGCAGCACATCACTATGAACGACGCATCCCAGCTCGCCATTGGCCAAGCGCAATATTCGGCCATGCTGTACCCGCAGGGCACGTTTGTTGATGACGTGATTGTGCATCGTCTCGGCGAAGACGACTTTCTCCTGGTGATCAACGCCGGCACGCGCCAGAAAGACATCGATTGGGTCCGGCAGAACACGAAGGAGTTCGACTGCGTCGTGGAGGATTTGAGCGACTCCTACACGCAGCTTGCCATCCAGGGACCGCGCGCGATTGACGTGTTGCAAAAATTGACCGACACAAATCTCGGCTCGATTAAAAACTATTGGTTTACGCATGGCAGCGTTTGTGGCTTGAAGAATGTTTTGATCGCGCGGACCGGCTATACCGGGGAAGACGGCTTCGAGATTTACGTGCCTTCCGACCAGCGCACCAGCGAGCAAGTATGGTCGAAAGTGATGGAAGCGGGACGCGAATTCGGCATGCTTGCCTGCGGGCTCGGCGCGCGCAACACGCTGCGGCTGGAAGCCAAGATGGCGCTCTACGAGCACGAGATCAGCGATACGATCAACGTTTGGGAAGCCGGATTGGACCGCTACTGTAAGATGGAAAAGGGCGACTTCATCGGCCGGGCCGCTCTGGAAGACGCAAAATCCGCAGGGCTGACGCGCACACTCGTCGGCCTGGAAATGGTTGAACGCGGAATTGCGCGCGATGGCTACTGCTGCTGCAATGAGGTCGGCGAAACGATTGGCGTGGTGACCAGCGGCTCGCCTTCGCCGACGCTGGGAAAAAATATCGCGCTGGCCTACGTACCGCCCGCGATGTCGGCGATTGGTACGCCCGTCTACGTGGAAATTCGCGGCCAGAAGGCCAAGGCGCAGGTGGTTACAACACCGTTTTACAAGCGCGCGCGCAAGGCGGCGCCGCAAGCAGTGGCATCATCTACGGCCAAGACGATCTGAAAAAAAAGCGGTTCGGCACCCCCGGTGAGCCGGGGAGTCCCAGAGGAGCAAACGTATGGCGTACCCGGCAAACTACCGCTACACGAATCAGCACGAATGGGTCGATGCCAAGGGCGACGTGGCGACCATCGGTATTACCGACTACGCCCAGCACGAGCTCGGCGACGTTGTCTTCGTGGAACTGCCGAAGCCCGGCGCGAAGATCACCGCCGGCAAATCTTTCGGCACGGTTGAGTCGGTGAAAGCGGTCAGCGAAATCTATGCTCCCGTTTCCGGCGAAGTGGTCGAAGCCAACGCCGACCTGCAGAACACGCCGGAAAAAATCAATACGGACCCGCATAGCGCCGCGTGGCTCATCAAGGTGCGCCTCGCGAATGGCGCGGAACTGAAATCGTTGATGGATGCTGCCGCGTATGAAGCGTTCATCGCCAGCAAGGGCAAGGAAGCTTCCGCCTGATGCGCTATCTCCCCAAAAGCCCAGCCGAGCGCCAGGAGATGCTTTCCGCCATCGGCGCTGAATCGATCGACGAGCTTTTTTCCAGCATTCCGGAGCGTTTTCGCCTGCGCGAAGCGTTGAAGCTGCCCGGCCCATTCTCCGAAGCGGAAATCATTCGATATTTCAGCGAGCGCGCCGGAGAAAATTCGCGCGGCTACACCAGTTTTCGCGGCGCCGGCGTTTACAACCATCTGCGCTCCGTGGTTACCGATGCAATTATTCAGCGCGGCGAATTCCTTACCTCCTACACACCGTATCAAGCGGAGATTTCCCAGGGCACGCTGCAAGCGATCTTTGAATTTCAGACATTGATGTGTCAGCTCACTGGACAAGAAGTCGCCAACGCTTCCATGTGGGACGGCTCGACGGCGACTACCGAAGCCGTGCTGATGGCCGAGCGAGTTACCGGGCGGCGACGCGTGCTCGTGGCGCATTCATTGCACCCGGAGTACCGCGATGTGCTTCGTACGTATGCGAAAAATTCCGGCTTGCAAGTCGAGGAGCTTCCCTTCTCCAAAAGCGGCACTTTGGATGAGAAGGCTTTGCGGTCCGCGATCCGCGACGACGTGGCCGCGGTGGTTGCCCAGTCGCCCAACTTTTTCGGATGCGTTGAAGCCGTGCCCGCCCTCGCCGAGATCGTGCACTCCGCAGGCGCCCTCCTCGTCGTCGCCATCACCGAAGGAGTTTCGCTTGGCGCCTTGCGTCCACCCTCGGAAGCCGACATTGTCGCGATGGAGGGCCAAAGTTTCGGCTTGCCACCTAGCTACGGCGGCCCATTCGTGGGCGTAATCGCCTCCCGCGAGAAATTTGTCCGTCAAATGCCCGGTAGACTCGCGGGCCAGACTACAGACCTCGAAGGCCGCCGCGGCTTTGTTCTCACCCTCGCCACGCGCGAGCAGCACATTCGCCGCGAAAAGGCCACGTCCAACATTTGCACCAACCAGGCCCTCTGCGCTCTCGCCGCCACCGTACACCTCACACTTCTTGGCAAAGAGGGCCTTCGCGAAATGGCGCAGCAAAATCTCTCGAAAGCGCGCTTTGCCTTATCCGAGCTTACGAAAATTCCCAGTGTGCGCCGCGCCTTCGATGCGCCATTCTTCAACGAATTTACCTTAGAGTTTCCGCGCTCCGTAAAAATCGTCAATTCCGAATTGCTGCGCGACAAAATCGTAGGCCCGGTCGTGCTCGGCACTTCCTATCCGGAACTGACGAAGCACGCGCTGGTCTGCGTCACGGAAACCACCACGCGCCCGGATATCGAGAACTTGGCGTCCGCCATAAAACGCGCTTTAGAAAAACCCTTATAGCCTTCGCAAACTGACAAAGACAGGATCCGACTTGAACCGCAGAATTAAAAAAGCCTTTCGCCACACCAGCCAGAACGAAGGCCTTATTTTCGAGAAGTCCTCGCCGGGAAAGCGCGCATTCGAATTGCCGCCGCTCGACGTTCCGAACGTCGATCCTGCTGAGGCGCTCGGCCAGAATCACCGCGGTGAAGGCATTAGCGGATTCCCTGAAGTCAGCGAAATCGAAGTCATCCGCCACTTCACGCGCCTTTCCACCTGGAACTACGCCATCGATTACGGAATGTATCCGCTCGGTTCCTGCACGATGAAATACAACCCGCGCGTGAATGAATTTGTGGCGCGGCTCGACGGTATCGCCACGGAGCATCCTTATCAACCGCAAGAGCTTTCGCAGGGATGCCTCAAAATCCTTCGCCTGCTCGAGCAATGCCTGCTCGAAATCACTGGTATGGACACAATTACCCTGCAGCCCGCCGCCGGAGCGCAGGGCGAGCTCACCGGCCTGCTGCTAATCCGCGCGTATCTACAGAAGCAGGGCAACCCACGCAAAAAGGTTTTGATTCCCGATTCCGCGCACGGCACCAATCCCGCCACCGCGGTCATCGCCGGCTACGAAGTGGAAAACATTAAGTCCGAATCGCACGGCCAGATCGACGTCGACAAACTCCGTGAGCTCGTCACACCCGATGTCGCCGCGCTGATGATCACGAACCCTTCCACTCTCGGCATCTTCGAGCAACGCATTCCCGAGATTGCTAAAATCCTGCACGACAAGGGCGCTCTTCTCTACATGGACGGCGCGAACATGAACGCTCTCGCAGGCGTTACGCGCCCCGGCGATCTCGGCGTCGACGTCATGCACCTGAATTTACACAAAACATTTTCCACACCGCACGGCGGCGGCGGCCCAGGCGCGGGCCCCGTAGCCATGAAGAAAATTCTCGAGCCTTTCCGCCCGGTGCCGATCCTCGTTGAAAAGGACGCTGGCCGTCTCGCGTTGGAATCTATCCGGCCCGATTCCATCGGCCGTGTAAAAGCTTTCTCCGGAAACTTTGGCGTTCTGGTCCGCGCCCTGGCCTACATCCTAGCGTACGGTCCCGGCATCCGTCAGGCCACCGAAGACGCCGTGCTCAACGCCAACTACATCCGGAAACACCTGGAAGGCGTCTACGATCTCCCATATTCTCTGCCCTCCATGCACGAAGTTGTCTTCAGCGACGCGCATCAAAAGAAGAACGGCGTCAGCACCATGGACATCGCGAAGCGCCTGATCGACTACGGATTCCATCCGTACACCACCGCATTCCCTCTGATCGTTCCCGGCGCGTTGATGATCGAGCCCACCGAATCCGAATCCAAGGAAGAGTGCGACCTCTTCATCGACGCCATGCGCGCGATTGCCGAAGAAGCGGCCACCAATCCGGATTTGGTAAAGACTGCGCCGCACTCAACGCGTGTCCGTCGACTGGACGAAGTCGGTGCGGCGCGCAAGCCGATTTTGCGTTGGGATCCCGCGCGCGAAGAAGCCGACCCAAACGCCGCCAAGCACAAAGCAAAGCACAAACACCTAGAGCCCACTCCGGTAATTCCCACGGCGTGATCGGCCCGCGATACGGCTAACGATTCCCTTCACGGCACAGTCAGGTCATTTGCTGCGCTTAGCGGCGGTGCCTTTCCTGTTAAACTTGCACTTCGTCTGTCGGAGTCGGCTCGTCCGCAATCGCTGCTATGACGCCCGCACTAAATGCCTGGCTGCCCAAATCCGTAATCCTGCTGCGCGACTATGACCGCCACAAATTTCTTTCGGACCTCATTGCCGGCCTAACCGTCGGCTTGGTCGCCCTGCCGCTCGCGCT
>DATBYP010000159.1:0-2498 GCA_036513675.1 Candidatus Acidiferrum sp. | reverse complement strand
ATGACCGGGAGCGATGGCGTTGACGCGTATCTTGCGCGGCGCCAGTTCGAGCGCCAATCCCCTGGTCAGCGTTTCGATGGCGCCTTTCGTGGAAGCGTACAGCAGGGCTCCCGCCACCGGATGCGAGCCGACGATAGAGCTGAGGTTGATGATGCTCCCGCCGTCGGCCCCGAAGCGCTTGATCGCCTCCTGCACGGTGAGAATCGCCCCGAGAACGTTGATGTTATAGTGGAGGTGAAAGTTCTCTTCAGTGATCTCCGCGAAGGCGCCGAAGCGGAATACCCCGGCGTTGTTGACCAGAACGTCCAGCCTTCCGAACGCAGAATGCACTTCTTTGAATAACCGCGCGACATCTGCGGCCTTGGACACGTCGGCCCCGACCGCGATCGCCTCGCCCCCGTTTTTAATGATCGCCTGGGCGACGCGTTCGGCGCCTTCCCGGTCGGAGGAATAGTTCACGGCCACGCGCGCGCCCTCAGCTCCCAAGGCCGTTGCAATCCCACCGCCTATGCCTTTGGACGCGCCCGTCACTATTGCCACTTTATTAGACAGTCTGCTCATATTTACCATTGTTCTCGATCCGACTCCCCGTACCCCCGAATGTCCATCGCTGTGAATTGCGCCTCGCGCGTATGAAAATCTCGATTTACGCTCCTTATGCTAAAGAGCGCTTTGAAAGAGCTCGTCAACATTAAATTCTGCATCTTGAACGAATCGTAAGCAAACCGTAATCCAGACGGGCAGCGGGCGATCAGTACCGGGAAGTCCTAGGGTTGTATCGGAAGCGCGAAGGCGCAAGGCGCCTGCACGAGCACGGTGTGTTCGCGCGCTTTCGATACAACGACTTGAAGGAAGCCGCCCGCGATTTGCGGTGGACGCGGCCCTATGGAAATTCAATGGTGGGAAGGAGCGGCGTCGAGCTGTGCCGAGGCTGTGCCGCAGAGCGCGACACGTGACAGTATGAGCCTGGAAGGTGGCTGAATGCGAAAAAGGATCGTGAAGAGCGTGGTTGAAGAGCTGGAAAAGGAGGTCCGTGATCTGGCGTGATCAGGGGATCGAGTTGCATCGCGTTGTGCGAACGCGGACGCTGGATCGCATCGGTGCTTTTCGGCCGACGAGACGTGAAGTTCCCTCGAAGTCGGCTTCGAGGAAGCGTTTCGTCGAAGGCCGTTCGCGGGTTCACCTCCTCGAACGCCGTTTCTCTGGAGTTTGCAATTGCATGTGGAAGCAGAGGTCCCGAACACCTACTCGGCTATCCTGAAGATGCACTCGTAGGGGTGCTATCTACGCGAACGGTAGGCGCATATTTCATGCCAGCAAACAGTATGGCAGAGGAACCCACCATGGCGATCACCGGCAGAACAAATGCGATTTGCAGCGAGCGGTGATCGGCTACCCATCCCATCATAGTGGGTGAAGGCACATCGCCGAGAATGTGAATTATGAAGATGTTCGCTGCGATGGCAGTCGCGCGGATGTGGGCGTCGACGGAGTTGATGACCGCCGCATTCAGCGGAGACGTATTTAAGAGGAGAAAGAAGGCGGCGACGGCGATTGCTGGAAGCATCGCGGGCCCTGATGTGAAAAGCGCCACGATCATGAACGGAACACCAAGCGCCATGCTGACCGCTGAAACGAGGTAATAAGAGCTTTTCATGCGCCGAAGCAGGTAGTCGCCTAGCCAGCCGCCCGCCAGCGAGGCGAGAGTGCCGTCCACGACAATGATGACTCCAAAGATGAAGTTAGCCGACTGAAGTGAATAGTGGCGCTCGCTGTAGAGAAATTGGGGCATCCACACCTGGATTCCTCCCAGCGAAAATGTCATCGCGGCCATGCCCAGAGTGGCGGTAAGGAACGCCCGATTGTGTGACAAACCGAAAACCGTGCTACGTTCTGGGCTTCCCGGCAAAGTGTCGAATTGCCCTCGCTCCGGCTCATTGAGGAACAAAGCGGCCAGCGCGAGCAGGAAGCCCGGAACAGCGCCGATGTAAAAAGGAAAGCGCCATCCATAGATGGGAGCCAAGGAGCCGCCAACCAGATATCCGGCCGCCGACCCAACCGGAATGGCCAAATAAAACACCCCAAGAATTCTGCCACGTTTGTCTTCCGAGAACAGATCGGCGACGAACGTCGGCGCGATGGTCACAAATGTTGCTTCACCGACCCCGACCAGCGTGTGCCGGACCAGCAACTGACCGTACGTGTGGGTGAGGGCGGTGAGCAGCGTAACCCCGCTCCAGAACATCGCCCCCAGCACGATGATCAGCTTGCGCGAGTATCGGTCCGCCAGCGGCCCGACAAATGGTGCAGCGATCATGTAGAAACCCAGAAACGCGCTCGTAAGATACCCAACCTGCGTCTTGGTCAGGTGAAACTCGTCTTGCACTAGCGGTTGAACGGCAAACAGGATGTTGCGATCCGCGTAGTTAAGCAGGTTTAGCGCCGTGAGCACGATCAGCGCGGTGCGGGGATAGACGTTGGTAGGGTGCATAGGTCAG
>DATBYP010000158.1:0-9158 GCA_036513675.1 Candidatus Acidiferrum sp. | reverse complement strand
CATTTCTCCACCGAGCGCATGAATCGCGGCAAATTCAGTATAGGGAGTTGCCGAAAACGATGCAAGGTGACACAAATTCGTTCGAATCTTGTGAACTCTTCGCAATCTTCGCCACTTACGCATTAAGCCCGCCGAGTTTCGCTTTTACATGCTGGGAAACCTCCTCCAAGGCGCGATCGCCGAGTGACTTCTGAGCGCACTCTGCGGCATTTTGCAGTCGAACTCTTCCCTTCATCTTCGGAAATGCGTTGACACTGCAAAACCTTCTTGTTACTTTTCCACAGCACAAAATTTTCCGACGTCAGATCCAACGGAGGCACCGCACACCGGCACCATGGCGTTCGTCGCTAAGAAAATATTTCTCACCAAAGGCGTCGGTAAACATCGCGAAAGGCTTTCCAGCTTCGAACTCGCGCTTCGCAACGCGGGCATTGCAGCGTGCAACATCGTTCGCGTTTCCTCGATCTTCCCGCCCAACTGCAAACTGATATCGCGCAGCGAAGGATTGAAGCACATCCGGCCCGGTCAGGTCGCGTTTACCGTCATCAGTGAAAATTCCACCAAGGAACCGCACCGCTTAATCGCCGCCAGCATCGGTCTCGCCCTCCCCAGCGACAAATCAATGTACGGCTATCTCTCCGAGCATCACTCTTTCGGCGAAACCGAGGAAGTGGCCGGCGAATACGCCGAGGAACTCGCCGCGGAAATGCTCGCGACCACCCTAAACGTGGAATTTGACCCGGATCTTTCCTGGGACGAGAAAAAAGAGGTCTACCGCATCTCCAACAAAATCGTCCGCACCCTCAACGTTACGCAGTCCGCCGTCGGCGACAAGCGCGGCCTCTGGACCACCGTCCTCGGCGCCGCCATTTTGATCGGCGAAGACGACTAAACTCGCCGACTCACGCTCCTACTTACAATTCTCACGCTTGTAATAGCCGATGCGCTCCAGCACCGCGCCTACAATCAGCGGCAGCGCGACCGTCGCATCATCAAACACTTCCGCAAAGCGCCCGCCTTCTTCTGGCGGCACAAATTTCCCCCATGAAACCGCTTCGGTGTACGTGCTGCCGCTCAAGCCGCCCCAGTGCACCGGCTCCGGACAAATCCGAACGCCGTAGTTATAGCGCTTCAGCGGCAGTTTCCGGTATCCGCGTCGCGCCAGCAGCTCCGCATAAACTCCAAATTGCTGCGACCAGTTTCGCGGCACTCCGCCGCCAATCGTAAAAATTCCCATGCGCTTCGTTGCCAGCATCGTCCCGGCAAATTTCTCGAAATCCTCAAAAGGATCAAACCGC
Source organism: Candidatus Acidiferrum sp. (assembly GCA_036513675.1). GTDB lineage: Bacteria > Acidobacteriota > Terriglobia > Acidiferrales > UBA7541 > Acidiferrum. The sequence goes on along the minus strand of DATBYP010000158.1, from coordinate 7,860 downwards.
AGCAATGGCCGCTTCGCATCCTGTCGCGCAATCTTGTGCAGCGCAAAATCAATTCCGAGCTCCGAATCGCTGAACGCCGGCACAAACACCGGCACATCGTGCTCATACGCCGACTTCAGAATCCCCCGCCCCGGAAGCTTCTTGTGCAGGTACTCGCCGATCTTGCGATGCAGTTTCCAACTGCAAACCGTTTCCTCTGCGTCCCAATTTGTCAGGATCTCGTCCATCACATCCTCGACGTGATCCAAATTCGTCTCCGGTTCCAGCGAATCGTAAACGCGGTTGTACCCCGCTTCAAACAATTCTTTGTCGTCCATCGCCGGGTTGTAGCGAAAATGCGAAAGCCCCGTTGCCTCCACCAGTCCATGCGCCATCAACGCCCCGGTGGAAACAATTGCATTCACCACGCCTGATTCGATCAGATCGCAGAAGACCAATCCCATCTTCCCCACCGTCAACGCACCGGAAAGCGTCATAACCACGAAGCAATCCTTGTCGCGCGCCATCATCTCCACAATATCCGCGGCATCACCGATCTGCCGGCCGGTGAACGCTGTGTTCCCCATCGCGCGCACCAGCTCGTCGATCGTGCGGCACTTCGACAAATCCAGCGGATAGATTGGCCGCAGCTTGTCCTTCACCGGATCGTGCAACACACGACCTGTGACGGTTTTCTTCTGCTGCTTCGGCATTTTCTCTCCTGGAAAAAATTTGCAACTGATTTTTATCACGATTTCGGAAGATTCACGCGCATTTTTTCGTACCTACACGTACCGCTGTTCACTTTGCTGAAGAATTGATAGCGCGACTCGCAGCAACCGGCGCCCGATGTTAAACTAAATTTATGGCGAATAAGTTTACGGTCGGCCTCGTCCAGATGCGTTGCACCACCAACGCCGAGGAAAATCTTTCCCGCGCGATCGAGAAAATACGCGAAGCCTCCGCGCGCGGCGCACAAATCATCTCATTACATGAACTTTTTCGTAGCGAATATTTCTGCCGCAAGGAAGACGCCGAGCTTTTCAATCTCGCCGAACCCGTTCCCGGCCCTGCAACGGACGCGCTCGCGAAAGTCGCCAAGGAAAACAAGGTCGTTTTGATCGTCTCTCTCTTCGAGCGCCGCGCCGCCGGCGTCTACCACAACACCTGCGCCGTCCTCGACGCCGACGGCAGCTTCCTTGGCAAATACCGGAAAATGCATATTCCCGACGATCCGCTCTACTACGAAAAGTTCTATTTCACTCCCGGCGATCTCGGCTTCCCCAACTTCGAAACAAAATACGGAAAAATCGGCGTGCAGATTTGCTGGGACCAGTGGTATCCCGAAGGCTCCCGTGTCACGGCGCTTGGCGGCGCGCAAGTAATTTTCTATCCCACCAGCATCGGATGGCATCCTCACGAAAAAGCAGAATTTGGCGCCGCGCAGCTCGACGCTTGGAAAACCATCCAGCGCGCGCATGCTATCGCCAACGGCGTCTACGTAGCCGTCGTCAATCGTGTCGGTTTCGAAGGCAAGCCCGCGAACGGAGACCCTGGCCTCGAATTCTGGGGAAATTCTTTCGTCGCCGATCCCTTCGGCCAAATCGCCGCGGAGGCTTCCAACGACCAAGAAGAAATCCTCGTCGTCGAGTGCGATCCCGCAAAAACCGAAGACACGCGCCGCAACTGGCCATTCCTTCGCGACCGCCGCATCGACGCCTACGGTCCTATCTTGAATCGCTGGCTGGGCGAATAATCCGCATGCCCCCAGCCGCGAGCGGTTCCACTCCATTCGAACGTGGTCTCTGGATGCCTGCCGAGTGGGAGCACCACGAAGCCACCTGGCTAGGATGGCCCCACGAACAAACCGACTGGCCCGGAAAATTTCCAGCGATACCCTGGGCCTACGCGGAAATCGTCCGTCATCTCGCGCGCGTCGAGCGCGTCTATCTGCTCGTCCAAAACCGAGCTGCGGAATCTCACGCGCGCGACGTCTTAAAGAAATCCGGCGTAAACCTCAGCGCTGTCGAGTTCTTTCGCGTACCCACCGACCGCGGCTGGATGCGTGACTCCGGCCCCATCTGCGTTAGAAGCCATTCCGGGGAAGTCGCCTACACGCACTGGCTCTTCAACGGCTGGGCTAAATACAGCAACCACAAGAAAGATGCGCTAGCCGTAACTAATGTCAATAAAAAGCTGAAGCGAACGACGTGGCAACCGACGCACAAGGGCCACCGCGTAGTCCTCGAGGGTGGCAGCATCGAAGTAAACGGCCGCGGTTCCCTGCTCACCACTGAAGAGTGCCTGCTCAGCAAGCGCCAACAGCGCAACCACGGATTCACTCGCGAAGATTACGCCCACGTCTTCCGCAGCTATCTCGGCGTCACGCAAGTTCTCTGGCTGAAAAACGGAATCGCTGGCGACGATACGCACGGCCACGTCGACGATCTCGCCCGCTTCGTCAGCCCCACCACCATTGTGACCGTCGTCGAGCAAGACCCGCACGACGCCAACTATGTTCCGCTGCAAGAAAACTACGCCCTGCTAAAATCTATGAAAGATCTAAATAGCCGTCCCTTCCGCATCGAAACCCTTCCCATGCCCGCGCCTATCTATTTCGACAACCAGCGCCTCCCCGCCAGCTACGCCAACTTCTACATCGCCAACAAACTCGTAATCGTTCCCACTTTCAACGATCCCAACGATCGCGTAGCCCTGAACACTCTCGCCGGCCTATTTCCCGGACGCGAAGTCGTCGGCATCGCCTGCCGCGATCTAGTCCTTGGCCTCGGCACGCTGCACTGCATGACCCAGCAGCAACCCGCCGGCGCCTGAGCTGCTTTTGTTTCCTCTGTGATTCTCGGTGTTCTCTGCGCCTCTGCGTATTCTTTGCTTTTCCTAGTTCTTGTAGTTTCATTTGCGCTAGAATGCACTGCTCGGAAGCTCATCCAGTCTCTACCGCTCCGAAGGAGACTTCATGCTCGCACTGCTCCTGCAAACGCACGTTCGAGTAGTTCAGATCGAGACGCGCTCGCTAATCGGTTGGCTGGTCCTTGGCCTTCTTGCCGGCTGGCTCGCTGGAAAAATCTCCCGCGGCCGCGGTTTCGGCTGCATCACCGACATCGTTCTCGGTTTGATCGGCGGCGTGCTCGGCGGTTGGCTCTTCACCAAACTCGGCATAGTGAGCCACGCCGACAGCTTCCTCTACAGCCTGGCCGCCGCCACCGTCGGCGCCATCATAATCGTAGCCATCGCCCACCTCTTCAGCCCCGGCACATAGCACCCGACCCGTAGCGTGATCGCATTTGGCTCTGTGCACTCTGTGTCCTCTGTGGTGAAATCTGGACTTTTCGCATTCGGCCAAATCGCCTGACGTCGCCGCCCCACACTCCCCGTGTGATACGATTCCCTATTACCACTGTGGAGACACCTCCTACTTGAGCAAACCCGCGCAGTCCCTCACCGCCATCCCGCTCGGCGGCCTCGGCGAATTCGGCATGAACATGATGGCCCTGCGGTTCGGCGACGATATTATCGTCATCGATGCCGGTATGATGTTCCCCGAGTCCGAACTCCTCGGGGTCGACCTCGTCATCCCGGATATCACCTACCTAAAGCAAAACCGCGCCCTCGTCCGCGCCATCGTCCTCACCCACGGCCACGAAGATCACATCGGCGCGCTCCCGTACATTCTTCGCGACCTCAATGTCCCCGTATACGGCACGCGTTTCACTCTCGCGCTTGTAAAGAAGCGCCTCGACGAAGCTGGCCTGCTCCAGTCCACCACGCTCCGCGAAGTCATCCCGGGTGGCCGTCTCGTAGAGATCGGCCCATTCGAAATCGAATTTATTCCCGTTACGCACAGCACCATCGACTGCGTGGCACTCGCCGTGCGCACCCCCATCGGCGTCATCATCCACACCGGCGACTTCAAGATCGACCAGACGCCCGTTGGCGGCGCTCCCTTCGATCTCCACGCCTTTGCCCGCTATGGACATGAAGGAGTCCTCGCCCTTTTCTCTGACTCCACCAATGTCGAGCGCCCCGGTTTCACCGGCTCCGAACGCAACGTCGTCCCCCGCATCGAGGAACTTTGCCGCTCCGCTCCGCGCCGCGTAATCCTTTCTTGCTTCGCCTCTTCCATCCATCGCATTCAGCAAGTCATCGACATCGCCGCCCGCGTGGGCCGCAAAATCGCCTTCGTCGGCCGCAGCATGGTCGATAACGTCGAAATCGCCCACTCCCTCGAATATCTCCGCATCCCGGACGGTATGGTCGTTCGCCCGCAAGACATCCGCGGCTTCGATCCTAAGCGCCTCGTCATTCTCGCCAGCGGCAGCCAGGCCGAGCCCATGTCCTCGCTCTCCCGCATCGCGGTCGACAATCACCGCTTCGTCTCCGTCGATGAAAACGACAGCGTCATCCTCTCCGCTCGCATCATCCCCGGAAACGAAAAGGCTATCTTCCGCATGCTCGACCACATGTTCCGCCGCCGCGCCCTCGTCTATTACGACAACTCCGCCGGCACCATTCACGTTTCCGGCCACGCCAGCCAGGAAGAACAAAAACTCATTCTTCAACTGGTCAAGCCGAAGTACTTTATTCCCGTTCACGGCGAATACCGCCATCTCTTCCGCCACGCCGCGCTCGCGTACCAACTCGGCTGCGTTTCCGGCGAAATCCTGATTCTCGAAGACGGCCACACCCTCGAATTCACGGAAGACGGCGCTCACCGCCGCGACCCCGTAACCGCCGGCCGCGTCTGCGTCGATTCCGGCTCCCTTGAGGAAATCGAGGAAGTCGTCATCCGCGACCGCAAGCATCTCTCCGAAGACGGCGTCGTCGTCCCCATCATCGCGATCGACAAACACACCGGACGCATGGAGTCGCAACCCGAAATCGTCACCCGCGGTATGTTCAGCGACAATGGTACAGAATTCATAGCCGGCGCCCGCGATGTAGTTCTAAGAACTGTCGAGCAATCCAACGCCGAGGAAAAATCCGACTGGTCCGTAATAAAAGAAAAGATCCGCGTAGACCTAAAGCGCTACATCAACAAACAAACCTCCAAGCGCCCCCTAATCCTCCCAGTAATCCTAGAGGTGTAAGCCCAACCGAAGCGTTGTAGGTGCGCGCCTCAGCACGCCCCCGCGTAGCACCGGCGTCGCTAGCGCGAGAATGTCGAATCCTCTGTCCCCTATTCAACTTCCCCGTTACAATCTTCCCTTTCGCTAGGAGCCAGTTTGTCGTCCGCCGCCCCGCCAACGCCGCAGCCCCAAGCCAGTCGCGCCGCCTTCACCTTCATTCTCGTCACAGTCCTCCTCGACTTCTTGGCCTTCGGCATCATCGCTCCCGTTCTTCCCAACCTCATTATTCAATTCGAGGGCGGCAATATCGCGAAAGCCGCCGCAATCACCGGATATTTCGGTTTTGCTTGGGCCCTGATGCAGTTTATTTTTTCCCCTATTCTCGGCGCGTGGTCCGACCGCTTCGGCCGCCGCCCCGTCATCCTCATTTCCTGCTTCGGCCTTGGCCTCGACTACATCTTCATGGCCCTCGCGCCCTCCCTCAAGTGGCTCCTCGTCGGCCGCATCATCTCCGGCATCACCGCCTCCAACATTTCCAGCGCTTTCGCCTACGTCACCGACGTCACTCCGCCCGAAAAACGCGCCAAGCAATTCGGCTATCTAGCCGCGTCCTTCGGCATGGGCTTCATCATCGGCCCGGCCGTCGGCGGATTCCTCGGCAACATCAATCTCCGTTTTCCGTTCTGGGCCGCCGCCTGCCTCAGCTTGGCCAACGCCATGTACGGTTTCTTCGTTCTACCCGAATCGCTTCCGCCCGAGCGCCGCGCCAAATCCGCCTGGCACATGGCCAATCCTCTCGGCTCTCTCACGCTCCTCCGCTCTCATCCTCAACTCTTTGGCCTCGCCACCGTAATGACTCTCTTCTACCTCGCCCAGCAATCTCTCCCCGCCGTCTTCGTCCTCTACACCCAATATCGCTACGCGTGGACCGAGCGCGACGTCGGCCTCGCCCTCGCCGTAGTCGGCGTCAGCACCAGCATCGTCTCCGGTATGCTCGTCGGCCCTTTCGTCCGCCGCTTCGGCGAACGCCGCAGCGTCCTTTCCGGCCTGACCTTCGGCACTATTGGCTTCTTCAGCCTCGCGTTCGCCCCACGTGGCTGGATGTTCCTCTGCGCCATCCCTTTCCTCGGTCTCTGGGGCATCGCCGGCCCATCCGTGCAGTCGCTAATGTCTCGTCGGGTCGACCCGACTTCTCAAGGCAAGCTCCAAGGAGCCATCAACAGCATCCGCTCCATCAGCGGCATGATCGGCCCCCTTCTCTTCACGCAGGTTTTAGCCTTAGCGATTTCTCCGAGCACTCCGATCCATTTCCCTGGCGCTCCCTACTTCCTCGCCGGCCTCCTCCTCGTTTCCAGCCTAACGCTCGCCGCCTACGTCACCCGCCCCGACGCCATGCCCGCAACTCACGCACCAGCCATCTCCCCCGGCCCCACCGACTAATCTAGAGCAAGCCTTCGCCGCCGTTGCCGTTGTAGGGGCACGGCACAGCGGTGCCCGCGCCGAGCCTCACCGGCTTCTTCGTCTGACGCCCGTCTGCTCCAACAAACCCGATGATCGTTACTGAGGTAAGACATAATTTTTTCTCCTTTTTCTTGCCCCATTTTCCCTGGGGCACCCAGACGCGAGAGGCCGCTGCTCCCAAGGCGAGCGGGTGCTTTATGGGAGGGACCTGTGTCGTTCGGGAGGAACCGGGAAAGCAGAACACGCGAAGCTGCCGGACGCAGGAATTGGCCTCAAGCAGTGCCCAGAAAATGCTCGGCAGAAAAGGGACGGCTTACTGAACACAGTGAGAATCGACCACAGAAGCAGACTCGTTGACGCCACAGCGGCGCGACAACATCCAAACGGGAAACTGAGACGAGGGGGACGTGGGGCTGCGACCAGCATAGCTCAGCGGGTTACTGCGGAAAACTCATGCGTTGCAGAATGGCCTGAAAGCGCGGCTCGGAGCGCTGGGGATCGAGCCTGGGGTCATCCTTGGCCCAAACCATGCAGATCGAATGCGCCTGATAGGCATTTTCCAGCTCGCGCAGCGCAGCGCTTCCTCCTCCTTCTCGCCCAGAGCCAGGTAAGTTGTGCCCAGTTCATAGGGACAGACCCATCGCTGTTTCCCGAGTTGCTGCAGTCTTCGCAGCAACGCTTCCGCTTCCGCCCGCTGACCCGCGGCGGCAATCGCGCTCGCAGCCGTCGCTACATCCCGCGGGTTAGCCTCCGGAAGCCGCACTAGCCGCGCCTCCTTCAGCGATTCTGGCAATCGCCGGCTCTGCGCTAAGGCTATCGCCAGGTACGTGCGACAAGTGTTGCATTTCGCATCGAGCTCCAGTGCGTTGTGTTCACGCTCGATGGCGCGGTCGTACTCGCGGCCCCAGGAAAAATACATTCCGCTGTTGCCTTGAATCAGCAACGAAAGCGGATCAAGCGCCCGTGCCTGCTAAACGGCAACAGCTATGGCGCCGGTTTGCTGAAAACGTGCTACTGAGACTTATGGCGAGAGCTTGATGCAGTGCAGAAGTTCTCTAAATCGGGGATCCGGATGGAGATTATCGAGTTCTGGATCGACTTTCAGCATTTCAAGCCACCCGGAGTGCTCCTCACATGCTTGTCGCAACAGCTGAAGCGCTTTCTCGCTTTCACCGAGGCGAGCAGTGTACAAGGCCTGCTCGTACGGGTCACCTTTGATCAATTCGACGTGCTTTTTCAAATAGCCTCGTTCCCCTGAGACTCGATAGGCTTCTCTAAGTTCCTGCAGAACTTCCTGGCTGGCGCCTCGGTTCCCGTCGTTCCTTAGGTCCAT
>DATBYP010000157.1:0-2607 GCA_036513675.1 Candidatus Acidiferrum sp. | reverse complement strand
GCTGGTCACGGCGGATGGCAAACTCGATCCTGCTGCGGCGGAGTCCAAGGCGAAGCGTCGCCGCAAAAAGCTGCGTGAAGAAGCAAGAGCGGAGGCAAAGGTTGCGTGGAAACAGGCGGCGCTGAAGGCCACTACTAAGACGGAACAAACTGCCGGGACGGACCTTCCAGCTGCAATGTCCTCTCCGGAAAGGCTGGCATCACACCCGATTTCCGTTGCCGGGGCCGAAGAGGGTTCCGCATCGCGGCTGAATTATGGGAATTCTGCAATAACGTGGCGAGGCGTCGGCGCGATTGCGTTGGCGGCGATGTTGTTGATGGCGCTGATCGCTTACCGGCGGGAACTTGGACATTTGGTGATGTCGGTTGGGTCAAGCATCGCGGGTGACGAGCAGAAAGGCGGCGCGGCGGCTCCTGTGGAAGCTCAACCGGTTCCCGACAATGTAACCCCGGAAGCTAAGCCCGCGGCGATGTCGGATGGACGCGACACGCCGAACGAAAATCGGGTGGAGGCTGCGCCGACCAGTGGCGAGCAACTCACGGAATTGGCGGACGTTTCGACGGGGCCCGGGAAGCGAGACTTGACCCAGCGGGAGGTTGTGGTCGAGGACGTGCCTTCGCTGTGGACGTCGGTGGTAAACGGGGATACCCGAGCTGAGGTGATTTTGGCGAACCGGTATGTTCGCGGGGACGGGGTGCCACAGAGTTGCGCGCAGGCGCGGGTGCTGCTGGAGGCAGCGGTGAAACGCGGCAGCACGGAAGCGAAGCAAAAACTCGACGAACTCGGGCGGGCCGGCTGCCCGTAACGTTCAAGAAACCGCGGTTAGGGCGGGAAGTGGCAGGTTCCTTGACTTGGCGAGCGAGCGACTCAATAATGAAGAAAGCATGAGCGTGCGCGCCGGAGGCGCTGAAGACATGTTCCTTGACGTTAAGGATCTTGCCGTCCGCAAACTCCCGATTCGGAAGAAGTACGCCCCGGGCAGCATCGATTACCAGACGGCAGAGATCAAGCAGGTGGAGCCGCTGGAAGTCAACGCTACCGCGGAGCTTTTGGACGGGCAGATTCGGATTGCGGGCGATATTGAGACCAAAGTGGAATTGGTGTGCGCGCGGTGCCTCGAGCCGGTGGTCGAGGAAGTCAGCCGTACGTTTGATCTCTTCTACAGCCCTTTGCCAAAGGGTGTGAAACCGGAAGAGGCTCGGCTGAAGGAAGATGACGCGGAGATTGGTTTCTTTGAAGGAGAGGGGCTCTTTTTGGCGGACGTGTTGCGGGAACAGGTGCTGCTGGCATTGCCGATGAAAGCGATTTGCCGCAGCGACTGCCGGGGCTTGTGCCCGAATTGCGGCGCGAACCTCAACCACGAAGAGTGCCGCTGTGAGACCCACGCGACGGATCCCCGTTTGGCTCCACTCGCGCGCCTCAAGCAGGATTGGCTGAAAAAACAATAGTTTTCCAGGGCGAAAGCCTTATACAATCCGCCCACACGGGCAGGAACGAGGAGTATTGCTATGCCTAACCCAAAGCGACGGCATTCGAAGAGGCGGACGAGCACGCGGCGCGCGCATGATTTTCTGACCAAACCCACGACCGGGGAATGCCCGCACTGCCACGAAATGAAGCAGCCGCACCAGGTGTGCCCGCATTGCGGCTACTACAAGGGCCGCGCGGTTCAAGACAAGTCCGCCTGACGGACTAGCCGTAGCCACTCCAACGAGTTTTTCCGGGACTCCAGGTCTAAGCCTCCATGATCACAATCGCTGTGGACGCCATGGGCGGTGACAATGCGCCCCGCCCCGAGGTTGAAGGGAGTGTGCTGGCCGCGCGGGAATTCGGCGTGCGCATTTTGTTGGTTGGCCAGCCGCAGGTGGTGCGGGCGGAGTTGGCCAAGCTCGCAGCACCAAATTTGCCGATTGAGATTGTGGCGGCCAGCGAAGTGATCACGATGAACGATCACCCGGCGCAGGCGTTCCGCAGAAAAAGAGATAGCTCCGTACACGTGGCCGCGCGGCTGGTGCGCGAAGCCAAGGCGGATGGGCTGGTGAGCGCAGGGAACACGGGCGCGGTGATGACCGTGGCGCGATTCTTGCTAGGCGCGCTCGAATCGGTGGATCGCGTGGCGCTTGCCGCTCCGTTCCCCAATGCTAAGGGTGGCGTTTCGGTTTTGCTCGATGTGGGCGCAAATGTGGATTCCAAGCCCGAGCATCTGGTGCAGTTTGCGGTCATGGGAGAGATTTATTACCGAGCGACGTTTGGACATCGGCGGCCGCGGGTGGGATTGCTCTCCATCGGGGAGGAAGAGATTAAGGGGAACGAATTGACACGCGAAGTGTATACGCGACTGAAGAAGAGTCCGGTGCATTTTGTGGGCAACGTCGAGGGCGGCGATCTGTTTTCGGGTGAAGTGGACGTGATTGTCTGCGATGGATTCGTGGGAAACATCGCTTTGAAGATTTGCGAAGGACTGGCGTTTCAAATGTTTGGGTTATTGCGGAAGTCGATCAATAGCTCGCTCGCTTCGCAGGTGGGGTTTCTGTTTTCCAGGGGAGCACTAAAAGGGCTGAAGAAGAAGATCGATTATGCGGAGTCGGGGGGCGCGCCGCTGCTGGG
>DATBYP010000156.1:0-3242 GCA_036513675.1 Candidatus Acidiferrum sp. | reverse complement strand
GCCTCATCCAAAAGCAAAATCACTCGATCCAACTCACCCTCGCCGGCCCGCCCGGCAAGCGCCAGCCGAATCGGATGAAACAATTCCCGCCCACGAATATCCAGCCCTTCCTTCAGCGAGGTAACGATCTCCTTAAATCGGTCGGAATCTAGCGCGCTACCCTCAAGCAATAGAAGCGCAAGCTGCCGCAAAACGTCCCGAGCCGCATACCGCGACAGCACCGCATGATTCTCGACACGCCCCAAAATTTCCTGCGAAGCGTAGTGAAAGATCAGCTCCAACAATGCCGCAAGCGCGTTGCGGTCCGCAGCGTGCGTCCCCAAAATTGCCGCCGCATGCTCGCACCAGGCAACCTGCCCCGCGGACAGCTCTCCAGCAGCCCACCCGCGCTCGCGCAGAATTCCCGCAACATCCGCACCGGTAAACGCATTCACCGCAACGGCAGGCGAATTCTCCATCTCTTCCGGCATCACAGTAGATTATCAGCACCGCAGAGGCGCAGCACGCTGCGCCCAGCTAGGTACGATGTAAAGAACTTGGCACTTCAGCGTGCCACAATAGTCGCGACCACGTGCGCTGCAATCGCCTCTCCGCGCCCAATCGCGTCCACGCCTTCATTTGTCTTCGCCTTCAGGTGAATCTTTTCCGCCGGCACACCCAGCGCGCGCCCAAGCGCCTCGCGCATCTTCGGAAAATGGGGCCCCAGCTTGGGTTTCTCCGTAATCACCACCGCATCGACATGCTCAATCGCAAAATTCTTCTCGGAAAGCAGCTTCTTTGCATGTTCCAAAAAAATCAAGCTGTTCGCGCCCTTCCACTTCGGATCCGTATCCGGAAAATGCGTCCCAATATCCCCAAGTCCCGCAGCCCCCAGCAGCGCATCGCAAATGGCATGCGCCAGCACATCGCCATCCGAATGCCCAACAGGCCCTTTGTCGAAGGGCAGCTCAATCCCACCAACAATGAGCTTCCGTCCAGCCTCCAGCCGATGCAGGTCGTACCCAATGCCGCAGCGCACACTCATTTCTTCTGCCGCTCGCGTTCCATATAAGACCGCGCCAATTCCATGTCCGCCGGCTTCGTAATTTTCATGTTGCGCTCGGAACCCAGCACCACGTGCACATCGTAGCCCAGGCGTTCCACCAATCCCGCTTCGTCGGAAGCGCTGATGCCATCCGCTTGCGCCCGCGCGAACGCCTCCTTCAACAGCTTCGTAGAAAACGCCTGGGGCGTCTGCGCCAACACGATGCGCTCGCGGGGAATGGTCGCGGTAATCAGCGCCACGTCTTCGGGCAAACTCGCGCGCTTAACTTCCTTCACCGTGTCCATCGCCGGAATTCCCAGGATCGCTGCTCTGCAATTGCGCGCTTCTTCAATCACTCGCGCAATCTGCTCTCGCGTGACAAATGGACGCACCGCATCGTGCACCAAGACAATTTCCGTGTCGTTCGATACCAGCTCGAGCGCTTGCGCCACGGAGTCCTGCCGCGAGTCCCCGCCGCGGACCACCCGCACGCTCTGCTTGAATTTTTCCGCTCGAATCCGCTCTTCCAACCGCGCCACTTCATCCCCGCGCGTGGCCACAATAATGTCGGTCACCAATTCGCAGGAAGCAATCTGCCGCAAACTCAATATCACAATCGGTACGCCATCCAATTCTAAAAATTGTTTCGGAGTCTCCGCGCCCATGCGCGTTCCGAGACCAGCGGCAGGAAGAATGGCAGCGATGCGATTCATAGTGTTGCGCGACTCAGCGCGCGAAAGGCGCGGTCAGCAAACTCCAAAGTGTACCTCAACGGCAGCGTGCGATGTATTGCTGTCGATCGTCAGGAGACATAGATGCGGGGAACGCGTTGCGCGACTGCACAGAGGAGATCGGAAGTGACGGTGCCGATGCTGCGCGCGACCGTGTTCGCGGGATGCACCTGTTCGCCATCGGAGCCGTAAATCGTGACGACGTCTCCGATTTCGATACCGGGTACATCAGTGACATCGATCATGGTTACGTCCATCGAAATGATGCCGACAATCGGCACGAGTTTGCCGCGCACCAGCACGCAGCCGCGGCCGTTGCTGAGCGAACGGTGAATTCCGTCGCCGTAGCCCGCGGCCAGCACCGCGATTACGGACGGGCGCTGCGGAGTAAATTTTGCGCTGTAGCCTACGCCGGAGCCGGCGGGAACTCTGCGCAAACTGATGACGCGCGTGCGGAGGCTCATCACGGGTTTTAGCGGCAACTTGCGCTCCGCTTCCGCGCGCTGCTCTGGCGGATCGTAACCGGGATGATAGCCATAGAGAATCACGCCGGGGCGTACCATGTCTCCCCAGCTCTCTGGACGCGCGGCGATGGCCGCGCTGTTGGCCATGTGCACAATGCCGGCGTCGATGCCGAGCTTGCGCAGGCGATCCAGCGCAGCGTAAAAGTTCTTTTCCTGCTCGAGAGTTTGCTGACCCTGCGGCGAAGGCGCGAATGCCTCCGAGGACGCGAAATGCGTCATCACGCCGCTGAGGCGAAGATGTTTGCATTTTCCGAGTTGCCGCGCGAAACATTCGACATCGCTTGTGGCGATTCCGAGGCGGTTCATGCCCGTGTCTATTTTCAGGTGAAACGAGACCGGCTTGCGCGGCGCGCGCTTTGCTGCGGCGCGATTTAGCGCATCCAGTTGTTCGCAGCGATGCACCACCGCAGTTAAGTCGTGCTTCAGCAGACTCGCTTCTTCGCCGGGCCAGAAACTGGTCAATACCAAAATCGGTTTGCGCACGCCGGCTTTGCGCACGTCGATGCCTTCGTTGGTGCAGGTTACGCCGAACCAGTCGGAGCCGGCCTTCTCGAGAATGTTGGCCACTTGCGGCCCGCCGTGTCCGTAGCCGTTACCCTTGACGATAGACAGCACCTTGCGCGGCGTCTTGCGCTTTTCGTCACGTGGATTGACGAAGTCGCGGATGGCACGCAGGTTATGCGTAAGCGCAGAAGCCGAGACTTCCGCCCACACGGGTCGCCCTTCGATTTTCACCTGGTTTTTCTGTCGCGCCGCCATGCTCGTCCTGAGAGGAAAATAGTGTACGACATCCGCGCGGCCGGGGCCGAACTGCCGCGCGGATGCTGCGTGAAAGACAACAGCCAAGTTGGAAGCAATCGCGGAGCCGTGGAGCGAGCGCCCGGAAATCATGCGCGGCGTTACCGTAAGTTATTGAATATGAGCAACATGTTCCCCCGGGAGCTGCAACGCGTCCGCCTCGTA
>DATBYP010000155.1:0-8321 GCA_036513675.1 Candidatus Acidiferrum sp. | reverse complement strand
TGGCGCTTAGGCAATGTCGTTCGGGGTGGATGACGAGGTACCGGAAGCTATCCGATAGCGAACTTAGTCCGAGCGTGCCGCGGTAGGACTGTTTGGCACGCTCGAAGTCGTTTTGAAAGATGGTGGACGAGAGGGGATTCGAACCCCCGGCCTCCTCGTTGCGAACGAGGCGCTCTCCCAGCTGAGCTACTCGCCCATGAGCAGCAGGGAAATTTTAGCAAACGTTGGCGAGGGAAGCCAATGGCGCAGCTACGCGTTGTGCAAGCAAATTGATTCTTCGAGGGTGCTTACCCTTCGCTGCGCTCAGGACAAGTCGGATCCATTCGGAATGATGCTTTAGTGATGGCGTCAACGTCGTGAAAGCGGCGGCCTTCGAAGGTCCCCTCGAAGCTCGGGGTAAACAGGCGAGACAAAACCGCCGCGCTGTAAATTACGCCGACACTGCGATGTCGCGGGTTGCTAGGGTTGCACTGAGGTGATGCCCGCGCGCTGCGCCACGATCTTGCGAGCGGTCTCGTACAAGGCGCGGGCTTGCGGGATGGCTTCTACCGCTTTTTGGACTTGCGCGTCGGCCTCTAACTGGACCTTGAAGCCTTCTTGCTGACCGAAGCTGGAGAGGAAGACCTCTTGCTTGATCTTGCGCTTGATCCAGTCGATGTTTTCGCTGATTTCGGGTTCGGTGTAGTGGACGTTGTGCTTACTCATGTAGGCGCGCAGGTCGCGCAGCACGGTGTCGTCGACTTCGAAGCTCTTGGTAATGGTTGGGCGGGTGCCGAGGTAATAGCGCGTGAAGCCGCCCACGCCCTGATCGAATGGAAAGAAAACATCGGCGCGTAGCAAGGTTTCTTCAAACTTGGTGAGCTTCGGCGCGGGGACGTTGATGTCTGGCGTGATCCCGCCGCCGCCGGTGACTTGGCGGCCGCTGTCGGTGAGCTTGACCTCGCTTGGATGCTCGGGAACTTTGCGTTCGTAGTGATATTCGTAGAGAGAAATCGATTTGTAATCGCGCTGAATGAGGCGGCCGCTGGGTGTGTAGTAGCGTGCCGTGGTTAGCGCGAGCCCGGTATTTTCGCTGAGAGGTGTGACGGTTTGCACCAAGCCCTTGCCGAAGGTGGTTTCGCCTACGATCAGGCCGCGATCATGGTCCTGCACGGCTCCGGAAACGATTTCGGTCGCGGAGGCGGAATTGCCATTGACGAGAATCACGAGGGGGACGTTGTCGCCCTGATTGCCGCGGATGGCGTAGTAGCGACGCTCGGTGGATGCTCGGCCGTGGTGCGAGACGATAAGCTGATTTTTGTCGAGGAACATGTCGCCGACGGCTACGGCTTCGTTTAGGAGGCCACCAGGATTGCCGCGCATATCCAGAATCAGGCCGTCGAGCGCTGGTGCATTCAATTGCTTCAGCGCGTCCGCGATTTCGCGGTCGGTGGTTTCGTTAAAGCCGGAGAGGCGAACGTAGCCGATTCCGGGCTTCATCAGGAAGGCGATGTCCACGGAATGGCGGGGAATCTCGTCGCGGGTGACAGTGAAGACGAGGGGCTCGGTGTAGCCTTCGCGGGAGATGGTGATCTTTACGATGGTGCCCTTGGCTCCCTTGAGCATGTCAGCGACATCGCTCGTGGTGAGGCCGTCGGTAGACTTGTCATCAACCTTGACAATTACGTCGCCGGGGCGAATCCCCGCGTTATAGGCCGGTGCGCCGACGTAGGGAGCCATAACTACGGTGTGATTCTCGCGGGGGGCGACGACCATGCCGACGCCGTAGTATTTGCCGCGCTGATCTTCACGGAGGAGGGCGAACTGGCGGGCGTCAAAGAAATTCGAGTGAGGGTCGAGCATGCGGAGCATGCCGGGAATGGCACCCTGGTAGACGGCTTTGTCCACGTCGACAGGCTCGGCGTAATTGGCCTGCACGACGTCCAAAACGCGCGTAAAGTCGCGAACGGCGCCTTGGTAATCGTCCGTGGAGGCCGCAGTGGCCCGGACATTGGGCCCGTAAATGCCGCCCAGGACTGCAGATACAACGAGTACAGCTACAACAAGAAAAATCCCGCGACGCTCTGGTTTCATCCCACCCTCGCGTGACCGGCTGACTCCTGAATTATAGCACAGCGTATACTGGCGTTTGACACTTCGGAACGCCCTTCTCTATGATGCCAACGGAGCGAAATCCGGTCACTCAAAAGCATGCTTAGCAT
Organism: Candidatus Acidiferrum sp.; assembly: GCA_036513675.1. Taxonomy (GTDB): domain Bacteria; phylum Acidobacteriota; class Terriglobia; order Acidiferrales; family UBA7541; genus Acidiferrum. The sequence goes on along the minus strand of DATBYP010000155.1, from coordinate 6,120 downwards.
CCCACACATGATTGTGGTCTTTGTGATCGTGCTGGTCGTCTTCGGCCCGCAGAAGCTGCCGGAACTGGCGCGCGGGCTTGGCAAGCTGATGGCTGAGTTTCGCAAAGCTTCCACGGATTTCAAGTCCGCCTTCGAAGAAGAGATGCGCGACCTGGAGCGGCAGGCGCGGGAGGTCGAGCGGCGCAAGGCGGAGGCGGCGTCGGCGGCAGCTTCCGCGACTGCGCAGACGGAGCCGGCGACATTGGCTACGCCTTCAGGTGCTGAGACGCAGGCGGGTGGTGGGGAGTTAGCAGAGCCGGGAGCGACGGAGGCTTCGGTTCCGGAGAATGGCGCCAGCGAGGGGCCGGTGGTCGCTCCCGTTGCGGAAGGAAACGTGGCGCGCGGCGCGGAGATTGAGGCGCCGAACGCGCCGTCCGGCAGCGAAAACTCCGAAGTGGCCGCGCCGCAAGAGTTGCAGGCGAAGGCACAAAAATCGGACAGCTAAAACGAAGACTAATCCCAAAACATCAAATGGCGACCAGCGAGCACCCTGAAGAGACCGCCGAGAGCGGCGGACAAATGACATTTTTCGAGCACCTGGTGGAGCTGCGCAAGCGGATTATTAATTCGCTGATTGCGATTGCGATTGGCTCGTTTGTGGGCGTTTACATCGGGAAGTACGTGATCATCTACGTTACGCATCCGATGCTGAAGGCACTTTCCGATGCGCATCTCGATCCGAAACTGATTTACACGCATCCGGCGGGATTTTTTAATTTGATCATCACATTGGGAATTTATATCGGGATTGTGCTGGCTTCGCCGGTGGTGCTGTATCAGATTTGGCTCTTCGTGGCGCCGGCGCTGTACAAGCATGAGCGCAGCGCCATTGCTGGTTTCCTTTTCTCGACGGTATTTTTGTTTTTGGGCGGGATTGCGTTTGGCTATTTCGTGGCACTGCCTTACATGTTGAAGTTTTTGGTCAGCTTCCAGGGTCCGGTGGTGCCGATGATTAGCATCAACGAATATTTTGACTTGACGCTGCTGGTGCTAATGGGGCTGGGGCTAGTGTTCGAGTTTCCGATACTGGTTTTCTTTTTGTCGCTGTTTGGGATTGTGACGCCGAAGTTTTTGTGGAAGAACATTCGCTACGCCATTCTGGTTATTTCGATTGTGGCGGCGGTTATCACGCCGACGCCGGACGCGATGACGATGCTGATTTTCATGGCGCCGATGATTGCGCTCTATTTTGTGGGAATTGGCGTGTCAGCCATGGTGGTGCGAAAGAAGGAGCGGCAGCTTGCCGCAGCGGCGGAGGCGCGCTGAATGCCGCTTAATGCGAAGTTGCTGAGGCTGGTGGTGTGCGCTGCGGTGCTAACGGGGTGCAAAGCTAACGCTGACGGGAGTAGCGGTGCTCCGGCTACGAGCACGGCTGAGGCTCAGCGGAGCGGGGATGACGCTCCCTTGGCGGAGAAGACGGGCGGGTTCGATGGGAAGCGCGCGTTTGCGCATGTTGCCAAGCAGGTGGGATTTGGACCGCGGCCTTCGGGTTCGGCGGCGATTGGGCAGTTGCAGGAATACATTCAGAACGAGTTGACGAGCTACGGCTGCAAGGTGGATACGGATTCGTTTACGGCGGACACGCCTGTGGGTCGGCTGCCGATGAAGAACATTGTGGCGAAGATTCCTGGGGAGAAGCCGGGGATCATTATGCTGGCCACCCATTACGATACGAAGCGGCTGGAGAATTTTGTCGGGGCGGATGATGGGGCATCGTCCACGGCAGTAATGCTGGAATTGGCACGGCTGCTCTGCGCGAAGCCGGGCTCCAATCAAGTATGGATCACGTTTTTTGACGGCGAAGAGGCCGTAAAATTTGTTTGGCAAGATCCAGACAACCGTTATGGGAGCCGGCAGATGGCCGCGAAGCTGGCGATGAGCGGCGAGCTGCCCAAGATCAAGGCGGTTTTGCTGGCGGATATGGTGGGCAGTCGAAACTTGAGATTCAGGCGCGAGGCTGACTCGACTAAGGCGCTTACCGATTTGATTTGGTCAACCGCGGCGCGGCTTGGCTATTCGAAAATTTTTGTGAATGAGTCGTCGCCGACCGAAGATGACCACATCATATTTCTGAAGCGCGGCGTGCGCGCAGTGGACGTGATCAATTTCGAGATTCCCTATTGGCACACGGTGGAGGATACGCTCGACAAAGTCAGTGCTAAGAGCGTAGCTATTACCGGGCATGTTTTGCTCGAGAGCGTCAGGCAACTTCAATCCAAATAGACCACAGTAGAATTTCCATCTAGTAGGAGGCGCAGCAAATTCTCTATGCCACTTCGTGGGAGTGTGAGTTGAAGGGCACCTCAGGCCGAACGTTACACTTCGAAGTGGATTTCTTTGCCCTTTTGCACTACGGAATGTTTGGCGAAATTGTCGTCGTCGCGGTAGGGGAAGTCGGAGCGGTAGTGGCTGCCGCGGCTTTCGTGGCGGGCTAGGGCGGACTTTGCCATCAGCAATGCTAGCGCGTGCATGTTGCGAAGCTCGCAATGCGCTCGGCCGTGCTCCGCGGTTTTCGCCAGTTCGAGGGACTGGAGTTGCTCTATCGCCCCGGTCAACTCTTTTCCGCTGCGAAGGATTCCTACCAAGCGCCACATGATGTCGCGGATTTTGGTCAGTGCGGGGTTTGGTGCGGCGGGTTGCGGGGGCTTACCTGTGTTTTTGTGGGGTTGCGCCTGAGTCGGGTCGCCGGGCTTCGGGGCGGGGCTTCCAGGAAGTCCCACAGCGTGTTTTTTCTTCACCGGGGCGTCTTTCATCATCGCTTGGCCGCTGCGCGCGCCGAAGACCAAACCTTCGAGAAGAGAATTGCTAGCGAGACGATTGGCACCGTGGACTCCGGTGTCCGCAGTTTCCCCCGCGGCGTACAGGCCGGGCAGGGAAGTGCGGCCCCAGAGATCGGTCTTGACGCCGCCCATCATGTAGTGGGCGGCGGGGCAGACCGGAGCGACGTCGCGCGCGAGGTCCACGCCGTAGCTCATGCAGGTAGCGTAGATGCGTGGAAAGCGCTTTTCGACAAAGCCTTCGGGCTTGGTGGTCATGTCGAGATAAACGTGTTCGCTGTTGGTGCGGTGCATCTCGCTGACGATGGCACGGGCGACGACATCGCGAGGCGCGAGTTCCTGGCCTTCGTTGTAGCGCTTCATGAAACGTTCAAGGTCGATGTTGCGGAGAGTCGCACCTTCGCCGCGGAGCGCTTCGGAGAGCAAGAAGCGCGGTGCGCCTTTCACGGCTAACGCGGTGGGATGAAATTGCACGAATTCCATGTCGGAGAGTGCGGCGCCGGCTTCGTAGGCTATGGCCATGCCGTCGCCGGTGGCGACGTCGGGGTTGGTGGTCTCGCGGTAAATCTGGCCGAGGCCGCCGCTGGCCAGCAGCACGGCTTCCGCGCGCAGCTCGTGGAGCAAGCCATCAAGTTCATCGATGAATCGCAAACCGACGACGGCGCCGGATTCGACGATCAGCTCGGTTGTGAAGGCATGGGCGCGAAGGTGAAGATGCGGAATGGAGTGGGCGCGAGCGAGGAGAGCGCGGCTGATTTCGCGGCCCGTCGAGTCGCCGTGAGCGTGCAAAATCCGTGAGCGGCTGTGGGCGGCTTCGCGAGTGAAGGCGAGCTTCGTGCCGGCGCGGTCAAATTCGGTGCCCCACTCGATAAGCTCCGTGATGTACTTCGGTCCTTCTTCGACCAACAATGCCACGGCGTCGGCGCGACAGAGACCATCGCCGGCTTTGATGGTGTCCTGCTCGTGAAGTCCGATTTCGTCTTCGTCGCTGAGGGCTACGGCGATGCCGCCCTGGGCCCAGGCCGTAGCGGAATCGCTGAGATCGGACTTGGCGAGCACCAGGACGCTGCCGCATTCGCTCAGCTCAATGGCGGCGCGTAGTCCTGCGACACCTGATCCGATAACGGCATAGTCGGCGCGATGAGCTTTGGGGGGAGCAGTCATGACGAACGGCAGTGCCGGAGCCGTTTATGGTAGCACGAAGGAATTGCACGAATTGCGTTTGCGATGGAGAAATGAGGGCTCGCGCACTACGTTCCGGTTTCGGCGGCATGTTACATTGCCAAGGGTCGGATTCATGAGAATTAAGCGCATTGTGGTCCGGTCTGCGGCCGGGCCCTACTCGGTGGTGTGTGGAGCAGGCGTGCTCCGCCGCGCAGCGAAGGAGATCGCGAAGCTCGGCAGATTTTCGAGCGTGCACATCGTATCGTCCGCGAAAGTGTGGCGCGCGGTGGGCAAGGGTGTCCAGCGTGGCGCCGGGCTGAAGAATTCTGGCGCCGTGCATCTGATGGATGACGGTGAGTCGGCAAAAAATTTGCGGACGGTCGAATTGCTGGCGCGAGACCTGGTTCGAGCTGGTGCGGATCGCGGATCCTTGCTGGTTGCTGTGGGCGGAGGAGTTGTGGGAGACGTTGCGGGCTTTGTTGCCGCATCTTATCTGCGCGGGGTTGCCCTCGTTCATGTGCCCACTACGGTTGTGGCGCAGGTGGACAGCTCGATTGGCGGCAAGACGGGAGTGAACTTGCCGGAAGGGAAGAATCTTGTGGGAGCGTTCTATCCGCCGCGGCTGGTTCTTTCGGATCCGGAGGTGCTGGGTACCTTGCCGGAGCGGGAATTTCGCGGTGGACTTGCCGAGATCATCAAGCACGCGGTGATTGCCGATGCTGAGATGTTTACGTATTTAGAGAAGAACATGGAACAGGTGGAACGGCGCGATCGCGCGGCGCTCGATTATTTGATTCCGTCTAATGTGGCCATCAAGGCGGGCGTTGTGACGCGGGACGAGCGGGAATCGGGGCTGCGGGAAATACTTAATTTTGGGCACACGTTCGCGCACGCGCTGGAAAGTGTGACGCACTACAGGCGTTACCAGCATGGCGAGGCCGTGGCTTGGGGCATGATGGCGGCGGCGCTTCTGGGGCACGAGATCGGCGTTACTCGCGCCAATGATGTTTCGCGGATTGTCGCGCTTGTACGGCGCATAGGCCCGCTGCCGCCGTGGCCTCGCGTACCGGCAAATGTGCTGATTGCGGCGATGCGCTCGGACAAAAAGGCGCGGGACGGGAAGCTGCGATTTGTGCTGACGCCGCGCATTGGCAAGGCGGCGTCGTATGATGACGTTCCTCTCAAGGCAGTCGAACGCGTGGTGCGCTTTGCTCCACGTTTTTTCTCCGAGGCCGGCAAGGCCAATGGCTGAAGCTGCTGCGATTGCGAAGGGAACGCGACCGGAAGGCGCGCACACTGAAGGGGATGCTTCGCGCAAAGTGCGCCAGATGTTCACGGAGATCGCGCCACGTTACGATTTCCTGAATCATTTGCTGTCGTTGGAGATGGATCGCGTGTGGCGCGCGCGGACCGCGCAGCGTCTGCGACCAATTTTGCAGCGAGGTAATGCGCGGGTGCTCGATGTTTGCTGCGGCACTGGCGATCTTGCTTTCGCGCTGGCACGCAGCGGTCGGGCGCAAATTACCGGCGTGGATTTTTCTCACGCCATGCTCGTGCGCGCTAACGCGAAATGCAAGGCTTATGCGCAGGGGGCTAGCGCGGGCACGGCTCCGCGGCCAACTTTCTTTGAAGCCGACGCCCTACGCCTTCCATTCGCTGACGCCTCGTTTGATTTGATTGCAACCGCTTTCGGTTTTCGCAATCTGGCCAACTACGAGAATGGACTGAAGGAAATATTGCGAGTGTTGAAGCCCGGAGGCACTGTAGCGATTCTGGAATTTACGGAGCCGCCGCCGGGCCTGCTGGGTGACCTGTATCGCTGGTACTGCCGCACGGTCTTGCCCAAGATAGGTGGGTTGCTCTCTGGCAATCCGAATGCGTACAAATACCTGCCGGCGTCGGTAGCGCGATTTTTTCGCCCGGAGGAGCTCGTGTCGCTGATGACGATTGTCGGATTCGGATCTGTTTCTTATGAGTTGTGGACTTTGGGCTCTGTTGTGCTGCACACCGCTGTTAAGAGTTAGGGCATTGCGAAAGCGGCGGCCAGACCGCCGCACTCCATGAACCGCTTATTCCTCGAGCCCTACGGCTCGGATCTTGGCGAGCAAAGTCTTTGGTGAGACACCGAGCCGTTCCGCAG
>DATBYP010000154.1:0-8911 GCA_036513675.1 Candidatus Acidiferrum sp. | reverse complement strand
ACAAAAACGTTTCTGGCGCTGCGGATAGCGGTGAATCGAGAGATGGAGGAACTCGGGCAGTTTCTTTCTCGGACCCCAGCTACATTAAATTCCGGCGGGCGCTGGGTGGTGCTGACGTACCACTCAGGCGAAGACCGCCCGGTCAAGCAGGCGTTTCAACAAGGAGAGCGCGCGGGCGCGCTCAAGGTGCTGACCAAACATGTGATCCAGCCGAGTGAAGAAGAGATCTCGGGGAACCCACGTTCGCGAAGTGCGAAATTGCGGTGCGCAGAAAGAGTCTGAGTATGACGCGGAAAAGGAAAAAAACGGCCCACACGGAATTTCACACCGTGAAGCGCATCGATAATTCTCGGCTGGTGCGACCTACGGAGCCGGTGCGCATGCAGGGGTTTTATCGCACAGCGGGATGGGGCGCGGTCGTTGCCGTGTTTTTGATGTTTTACGTGTACCAGCACTTTCGCTGCATCGATTTGAGTTTTCAGCTTGAGGATTTGAAGTCGCGACAGACAAAGATGTCGGCGTTAAATTCAGAGTTGCGGCTGGAGATCGAGGGGCTGCGCGATCCGCGGCGCATCGACGTGATTGCGCGGCGGCAACTCGGTTTGACGGAGCCGTTGCCAACGCAGGTGCAGGAGTACGAAGCCCCAGCGGGCGCGGAAGTGGCGGCGGTTCGTTACGTGCGCGCGAATCGGGCGCAGTGATTCGCGGCTGCCCTCTGCCGCTCGGGATTTCAGCAATTCAGATTAACTTCTTCCGACCGGAGCGCTTGCCGACCTAAATCCTCATGCGACAAAATCGAGTCCACGTCCGTTTGCTGATCGTCGGTGGCGTGGCTCTACTGTGGGCTACGGCGGTATTCGGACGGCTTTCCTACCTGCAACTTTTCAGGCACGGCGAGTACATGGCGCGCGCGCAGCGGCAGCAGCAGCGCACCATTGAAATCACTCCCAAGCGGGGAATCATTTACGACCGCAACATGCACGCGCTGGCGATGAGCGTGCCGGTGAAGTCGGCGTTTGCTGTGCCGGCGGAAATTGCGGACGAATCGCTGGCCGCGCGGCTGCTCTCCGGAGTGCTGGGCGTGCCGCAGGACGTGCTTGAGGCGCGTATGGCGTCGTCGCGATCGTTTGTGTGGATTTCGCGCAAACTGCCGCCGGAGAAGGTCGAAGCTATCGAAGCGCTGAATCTCAAGGGAGTTTATTTTCAGGACGAGAATCAGAGATTTTATCCGAAGCGGGATTTGGCCGCGCATGTTCTTGGCTTCGTGGACCCGGACGAGAAGGGATTGGCCGGGATCGAGTATCAGCTCGACAGCCAGATTCGCAGCAAGAGCGAAAAGATTGTGGTGATGGCGGACGCGCGGCAACGCTGGTTCGATGGCGGCGAGGCGCAGCGCGAGCGCGGCGCGAACGTGGTGCTCACGCTGGATGAAAAGATTCAATACATCGCGCAGCGAGAACTGCGGGCGGCAATCGAGAGGACGCACGCGCTGGCCGGCAGCGTGATCGTGATGAACCCGAATAGCGGGGAAATTCTGGCCATGTCCAATTGGCCGCGCTTCAATCCCAATGCGGCGAGTGAAGCTCCGGGGGAATCGCGCATGAATCGCGCGGTTGCTGCGTTGTATGAGCCGGGATCTACGTTCAAGCTGATTACATTGGCTGCGGCTTTCGATCAGGAGATAACCCGGCCCGACGAAGTTTTCGATTGCGAGAATGGCGCCATTTACATCGCGGGGCACCGGATTCGCGATCACAAACCTTTCGGATTGTTGAATGTCGCGGAGATTCTGGCGCAATCGAGCGACGTTGGCGCGATCAAAATCGCTGTGCGCTTGGGTGCGCCGCGTTTTTACGAGTACATTCGCGCGTTTGGTTTTGGTGCGCCGACCGGTGTTGATCTCCCCGGCGAGAGCAAGGGGTTGCTGCACCGGTTGGACAACTGGAGCGCGATTTCGATTGGCTCGGTTTCGATGGGGCAGGAGATTGGTGTTACGCCGATTCAATTAATCAGCGCAGTGTCGGCGATCGCGAATGGCGGATTGCTGATGAAGCCGCACGTTGTGCAGGCGATCAAGCGCGGCGAGAGAATTGTGCAGGCGGAAGGGCCACTGGCCGCCGCGGACCCGAGGCGCGTGATTCGGCCGGAAACGGCGGCGACGCTGCGGCGGCTGATGGAAGGGGTGGTGTTGAGCGGCACAGGGAAGCTGGCGCGACTGGATGGGTGGACCGCCGCGGGCAAGACTGGTTCAGCACAAAAGATTGATCCTGCTACGGGCCGCTACTCGCCGACACAGTTGATCGCGTCGTTCACCGGGTTTGCGCCGATCAGCAATCCGGCGCTGACGATTTTGGTTTCGCTCGATTCGCCGGTTGGTTTGCACGAAGGCGGGCAGGTTGCGGCGCCGGTATTCAAGCGTATTGCCGAGCAGGTGCTCTCGTATTTGGATGTGCCGCGCGATGTGCCGCTGAATCCGCGGCTGATTCAAGCGGCGTACAAGCGCCAGATAGCCAGCGAGGGCGCGACGCTGGAAGATTTTTCGCCAACGGATTTTTCCGGGCAGCCTGACGAGGTGCTACCGGCGTCGAACCCTGTAGTGCCAAACGCTCCTGTTCCGCACGCTCCTGAAGTGGCCATGGCCGCCGATGAAGGCGGCGATATTTCCGTGCCAGATTTTTCCGGGAAGACTATGCGCGAAGTGACGGAGATGTGTTTGCGCTTGGGACTCGAGCCGCTGTTGGTTGGCAGTAACCTTGCTACGCAACAGATTCCTGAGGCTGGAGCAAATGTGCGACGAGGCGCGAAAGTGACCGTGCAGTTCGGCACGCCGCCTGCGGCAAAGGCTGTGAGGGCAGCGCATTTGCATGGTCGGTCCAGACATTAGGATGAGCATCGGTTTGGCACATACGGAAGAAAAACAGCGTGACTCGGCTGCAAAGCAGAGCAAGGATGAACGAGGGCATCTGATGCCGGCTCGCGTGTCTAATCACAGCAGCAAACTGAGTGCCTTGTTTGCGGGCGTTGAGGCCAGCGTGCCTGCCTTGGCCGGCGATTTGGATATTCGCCAGGTGGCTTGCGATTCGCGCAAGGTACAACCGCGTGCGCTGTTTTTTGCGCTGCATGGTGCTAAGGCGAACGGGAACGCTTTTATTCGCGATGCGGTGTCGCGCGGAGCAGTGGTAATTGCGAGCGAGGACGCACCGCCTGCGGCAATGCCGTCCAGTGTGGCATGGATACGCGTAGTGCATGCGCGCAAGGCATTGGCCATAACGGCGGCAAATTTCTTCGATCATCCGGCCAAAGCACTGCAGCTTGTCGCAGTTACGGGAACAAACGGCAAGACGACGACGACTTCGCTAATCGATGCCATCATCAAGGCTTCGGGAGCGAAGACGGGACTCTTCGGCACCATTGCGTATCACACACCTGTTGGTGATTACCCTGCGCCGAATACCACGCCGGAATCGGTGGACTTGCAGGGATTTTTTTCGGAGATTCGCGATGCCGGCGGGCGGTTTGCCGTGCTGGAAGCGAGTTCGCATTCTTTGGCGATGGATCGTCTGTGGGGCTGTCATTTTGCTGCGGCTGTTTTCACAAATTTGACGCGCGAGCACATGGATTATCACAAGACGTTTGAGGACTATTTCGCGGCCAAGCTCCGGCTGTTTGAAGGCACAGGAGCGGGCGCACCGGACGTGGCAGTGCTTAATACAGATGACGAATATGGAAAGCGGCTGGCTGGTTCGGCGAAAAACGAGGTCACCTATGGTCTGGATTCTGACGCGCAGCTCACCGCTAAAAAATTTAGGCTGACTTTTTCGGGGTTGTCATTCACGGCGCAAACACCAAATGGCAAAATCGATATCGAGTCGTCGCTCGTCGGGCGAATCAACGTCTACAACATTCTCGCCGCCATCGGAGCCGCGCAGGCGCTCGGCATGTCGAACGAAGTGATTGCCACTGGTATTCGCAATCTTGAAAGCGTTTCCGGGCGATTCCAGCCGATTGCCATGGGCCAGCCGTTTTTGGTGGTGGTGGATTACGCGCATACAGACGATGCGCTGGAAAATCTGATTCGCACAGCGCGGGAGCTGAATCCGAAGGGCCGCATTATCACGCTGTTCGGGTGCGGCGGCGAAAAGGATCGCACCAAGCGCCCGGTGATGGGCGAAGTCTCGGGACGGCTCAGTGATCTGACGATATTGTCGAGCGACAATCCGAAGAGCGAAGATCCGCTAAAAATTATCAGCGACATTGTGGTGGGCCTGCAAAAAACGCAAGGCAAGTACATCATCGAGTTGGACCGCGAAAAAGCCATTGGCCTGGCTATCGACGAGGCGCGCGCCGGAGACATCCTGCTGCTGGCCGGCAAGGGCCACGAGAATTATCAGATTCTCGCCGACCGCACACTGGAATTTGATGATCGCGAGGTGGCGCGACGCGCGCTCCGCGAGCGTGGATATGACCGGCCGGAGAGCGGTCCAGGGTTTGGCACCTAGCGCGCTTTATCCTTAGCTGGAGAGAGGCGCTTCGAGCTGCAGTTACCCTTACTAGGAGGAGCCCTCAAAACGGTGAAAACAAACGGACGCGCGGGGTATCTTCGTAACGCCAACTCTTTGAGGAATTTATGCGGTGGACGCTTCTACAGATTTCTGAGCCGATGCTGGCTGCGCCTGGGGCGCGGGTCGACCCCGTGGCCCGGGTGGCCGGCATCTCGATTGATTCTCGCACGATACGTGCCGGAGAACTGTTCTTCGCCATCCACGGACCGCGTCACGACGGACACGATCATGTGGCTGCGGCTTTCGAGCGCGGAGCGTTGGCCGCAGTGGTGGCGGAGTCGCGCGCGCGGCAGCTTCCGGATGCGCTGCGCGGTTCCTGTCTTATCGTTGACGACACCCTTCGCGCGCTGCACCGGCTCGCAACCGCCGTACGCGTTGCCTGGGGCAAGAAAATTGCCGGCGTCACGGGCAGCGTGGGTAAGACCACCACAAAAGAGATCCTGGCGGCGCTGCTGGGCGCGAAGCTACGGATCTTGAAATCCGAGGGCAATTTCAATAACGCGTACGGGCTGCCGCTCACGCTGTTTCGGCTGGAAGACGAGCACGATGCGGCTGTGCTCGAGATGGGGATGTCGCGGCGGTATGAACTGCAGGAGCTTGCCGCGATTGCCAGGCCGGACGTTGGCGTGGTGACACGCGTCGCGCCGGCGCACCTGGAATTTTTTGCATCGGTCGAGGAAATTGCGCTGGCCAAGCGCGAGCTGATTGAGGGATTGAACGGACGCGATTCGGTTGCGGTGTTGAACGCTGACGATCCGCTGGTGGCGGCGTTTGCTTCGCATGCGCCCGGACGCGTTTTGACGTACGGGATCGACAATGCCGCCGACTATCGCGCGGAAGCGATTGAAGATCGCGGCGCGCTGGGCTCCGCGTTTGTCCTGGTGGCAAACGGGAAGCGCACGCGGCTGGAGTTGTCGTTGCCAGGGCGCCACGTTATTTCGAATGCGCTTGGGGCACTTGCGGCTGCGAGTGTCTGGGGAATTGGCGCGCCGGAAGCGCAAGCCGTCTTTCGCACTTTGCATGCGCCGGCGATGCGCGGCGAATTGTTGCGATTTTCCAATGGGGCGGCGCTGATCAACGATAGCTACAACTCGAGTCCCGCGGCACTGCACGCGATGATCAAGGTTTTAGCAGCCACGCCGAATTATCGCCGGCGGATTCTTGCGGCCGGGGAAATGCGCGAGCTTGGCGCGACATCACCGCTTCTTCATCGCGAAGCCGGGAGATTTGCGGCGCAGATCGGAAAAATCGATTGGGTGGTTGGAGTCGAGGGCGATGCCGCTCAAATCGTGGAAGGAGCCGTGACCGCAGGCGTTCCGCGCGCACAGACAAAGATCTTTGCTTCGTCGGAGGATGCCGCGAAGTTCCTCGCTGATTTTGTCGCACCTGGCGACTTGGTGCTGGTGAAAGGCTCGCGGGGCGTGAAGATGGAACGCATTGTCGAGGGCTTGCTGGCCATTCACGCGCCGGAGCTCGAGAACGCGGAGAAGGCGCGACACTAGATGCTCTACTACCTTCTCTACCACGTTCTGCAAAAATATTTCAGCCCGTTCAACGTATTTCGGTATATCACCGTTCGCACGGTGTATGCGAGCTTGACGGCCATGTTTCTGGCGTTCGTGTTTGGACCCTGGCTGATTCGCAAGCTGCGCGAACTGCAGATCGGGCAGTACATCCGGGAAGAAGGGCCGCAGAATCATCAGAAGAAAGCGGGCACGCCGACGATGGGCGGAGTGCTGATTGTCCTGTCCACCATGGTGCCTACTCTGTTGTGGGCCGATCTGACCAACGGGTTTGTCTTGCTGACTCTGTTCGCGCTGCTGGCATTTGCGGCCATCGGATTTATCGATGATTACGCGAAAGTCTCGAAGCAGCGCAACCTCGGACTTACCAGCAAAAGGAAATTTCTGTTGCAGATCTTTGTGAGCTCGCTGGTCGGCATAGGATTACTCATACTTGCGACCCGCAGTGCTTATTCCACCGAGCTCATGATTCCGTTTCTGAAGCGCGTGCATCCGGATTTGGTCGTGCATTCGTTGCTGAGCTCACCGCATCTCTGGCCGCTGGCGTTTGTGCCATTTTTGGTTTTTGTTTCAATCGTGATTGCGGGCGCCTCGAATGCGGTGAATCTCACGGACGGATTGGACGGCCTAGCGATCGGGTGCACGGTGATTGCCGCCGGTGCTTTGACGATCTTGACGTACGTAAGCAGCAATTATCGCTGGGCCACCTATTTGGAGATTCAGTACATTCCGCGCGTTGGCGAGCTGACGGTCTTGTGTGGGGCGCTGGTCGGTGCATCGCTTGGATTCCTTTGGTACAACGCGCATCCCGCTGAAATCTTCATGGGTGATGTGGGCTCCCTTTCGCTCGGGGGCACGCTTGGTGTCATCGCGGTGATCATCAAGCAGGAGATTTTGCTGTTTTTTGTAGGCGGGATTTTCGTCATTGAAGCGGTTTCCGTGATTTTGCAAGTGGGATCGTTCAAGCTGCGCGGCAAGCGCATTTTTCGCATGGCGCCGATTCATCATCACTTTGAGCTGCTGGGCTGGAGCGAATCGAAAGTGATCGTGCGCTTTTGGATTGTCGCGCTGGTTTTTGCGCTGTTTGCGCTGACGACACTGAAATTGAGGTAGACATGCCGGGCCCGGTGGAGCTGAAAAATAAGCGCGTGCTGGTTGTGGGACTGGCGCGCACGGGCGTCGCCACAGCATTATTTTGCGCCGCTCGCGGCGCCGACGTGACCGCCACGGATTCGCGCAGTGAAGCACTGATCGGCGAAGGGATCGCAAAGCTGCGGGTTGCAAATGTGAAGTTGGAGCTGGGCGGCCATCAGGAGCAAACATTTTTGCGGCAGGATCTCATCATCCCCAGCCCGGGCGTCCCGGCGGGTCTGCCGGTGCTGCAAGCCGCGCGTGCGAACGGCGTCACGATCTGGAGCGAGATCGAACTTGCATATCGGTTTCGGCAGGGCAAGCTCATCGGCATCACTGGCTCAAATGGCAAGACCACCACGACTTCGCTGGTCGACCATATTTTGCGGGCTGCGTCATTTCCTACAATTCTCGCGGGCAACATCGGCACTCCGCTGATCTCGTGCGTCGAGCGCATGACGAATGACACGATCACCGTGATTGAACTGAGCAGCTTTCAACTTGAACTCATCCAGAATTTCCGCACCGACATCAGCGTGTTCCTTAACCTGACACCTGATCATCTGGATCGTCACGGAAGCATGGATTCCTACATCGCCGCCAAGTCGCGCATTTTTGAGAATCAGGGCGAAGAAGATTTCGCGATTTTGAACGCCGATGATCCGAGCACGACGCCGCTCGCGCCCGCGCGCCCGCACGTTTATTGGTTCAGCCGCAAACAACGAGCCGCGCAAGGGGCGTTTCTGCGCGGGGACGATATTGTGTTTCGCAGTGACGGCAAAGAAGAGGTGGTGCTCAAGCGGGAAGAAGTGCCGCTGCCGGGAGCTCACAACCTTGAGAATGTTCTGGCAGCGATTACGGCTGCGCGAATCGGAGGCGCGAGCGCCAAAGCGATTGGCGAAGGCGTGCGCTCGTTTTCTGGAGTCGAGCATCGGCTCGAATTCGTGAGCGAGATCAATGGCGTTCGCTACTACAACGACTCTAAAGCGACGAATGTTGATGCGACATTGAAGGCCCTGGATTCGTTTCCCGGTCGCATTCTGGTCATTCTCGGCGGCAAGGATAAGGGAAGCGACTACACGCTGCTGCAAGCGCCATTGCGAGAGAGGGCGATCCTGGCGCTGCTGATTGGCGCAGCCGCTGACAAAATCGCCGGCCACATTGATGGCAGTGTGGCGATAGAGCGTGCGGGGACTCTCGACCGCGCTGTTGAAATCGCGTCGCGCACAGCGCGTGCAGGAGACGTTGTCCTGCTGGCGCCGGCATGCGCAAGCTTCGATCAGTTTGAGAATTACGAGCACCGCGGGCGTGTCTTCAAAGCACTGGTGCACGAACTGGAACAGCGCACAAGCGAGCTGCCGAGCACGAATCGCGGTGCGACTTCGGCGAGGAGGTGAGCCTAAGTGCCAAGACGTCTAGAAAATGACCGCTGGCTATTCGGCGTGACGCTTGCGCTCTGTTTGCTGGGCGCGGTGATGATTTACAGCGCGTCGGCGGTTACTGCCGATCATCAGTACGGGCGCTCGTACATATTTCTGCTGCGCCAGTCGGCGTGGCTTCTTCTGGGCCTGCTAGGTATGTTTGCGCTCATGCGGACGGATTACCGCCGGCTGCGCGAGCCCGCGGTCGTATATCCGACGATTTTCCTCGTCCTCCTGATGCTCGTAGGCGCGTTCTTCCTCGACAAGTCACACG
>DATBYP010000153.1:0-22061 GCA_036513675.1 Candidatus Acidiferrum sp. | reverse complement strand
TCTGTTTCACAGGCGCTCAAAGATGCCGGCGGCGCCCATGCCTCCGCCTATGCACATGGTGACCATGCCGTAGCGGGCGTTTTTGCGCTGGAGGTCGCGTATCAGAGTAGCGGTTAGCTTGGCTCCGGTGCAGCCTAGCGGGTGGCCGAGGGCGATCGCGCCTCCGTTGGGATTGACGCGCGCGGGATCAAGACCGGCTTGTTGGAGGACGGCTAGGGATTGCGCGGCGAACGCTTCGTTTAGCTCGATTACGGCTATATCGTTCAATGAAAGGCCAGCGAGTTTGAGCACTTTCGGAATGGCGAAGACAGGACCGATGCCGAATTCTTCGGGGGGGCAGCCGGCTGTGGCGTAGGCGACGAAACGCGCGAGCGGCTTGAGGCCGAGCGCGTTTGCGCGGGCCTCGCTCATGACCACCGTCGCGGCAGCGCCGTCGCTCATAGGCGAGCTGTTTCCGGCGGTTACTGTGCCTTTTGCGTGGAAGGCGGGCTTTAGCTTGGCGAGGACTTCGAGGGAAGTATCGGCGCGAGGAAGTTCCTCGTTGTCGAACTGAAAAGTTTGCGTTTTGGGTTTCGGTGAGGATTTGGATTTGGAAGAGGCGCCATTGCCGTTGGTGGGGAGCGACGTGAATTTCACTTCCACCGGAATGGTTTCGTCTTTGAAATTTCCGGCGGCGATGGCGGCGAGAGCTTTCTTGTGGGAGTTGGCGGAAAATTCGTCGGCTTGTTCGCGAGTGATGCCGAATTTACGCGCGATGTTTTCCGTGCCGAGGCCCATGTTGATGTAAGCGTCGGGATAATGGTCGACGAGCCAAGGATTGGGAGAGATTTTGTTGCCGCCCATGGGCACAAGGGACATGGATTCGGTGCCGCCGGCGATGATTATTTCGGCGGAGCCGCCTCGAATGCGTTCGGCGGCAAGCGCAATGGCCTGCAAGCCGGAGGAACAGAAGCGGTTGATGGTCATGGCGGAAGTTTCGACGGGGAGACCGGCACGGAGCGCGGCGATGCGCGCGACGTTCATACCTTGCTCGCCTTCGGGCATAGCGCAACCCAGAATTACGTCATCGATTTGCTTGGCGTCGACGGCGGGAACACGGGCTAGGGCTTCTTTGATGGCGAGAGCGGCTAGATCATCGGGACGCGTGGCGCGGAGCGAGCCTTTGTAGGCGCGACCCACAGGAGTGCGGACGGCAGAAACGATGACGGCTTTGGGCACGGGATCACCTCGCGGACAGTAGGAGCGCTACAGGAATCATTGTTTGCTCTGCGTTGAGAAATTGCAAACCACTTTCCCTATTTGAATCGCGCCGCGGCGTGCCGCCGCCGAATCGGAGCGTTGAACCGGACACGTAGGGTTTTCCACAACTTCCGCACAACGGCTTGTCCGGTTTCGCAGAAATTAAACTTGACATATAGCGAAACAAAAGCGAAGCTCAGCCGGAGTTTGGGAGTATTCCTATGACGGTCGCCAGCGCTTTGCCTCAACCCCGCACTGAAGCCGAGATGCGGGGCGGAGCCGAAGTCTCTTTCGCCGAAACCCTCCGCCGTTATTGGGGCTATGACGCCTTTCGCGCCGGACAAGAAGCTGTGGTGCGGAGCATCGCAGCGGGACGCGACGCTTGTGTGGTGATGCCGACAGGTGGCGGCAAATCGCTGTGTTATCAGTTGCCGGCGGTTCTCGATGGAGCCCGCACCGCGATAGTAATTTCACCACTGATCGCCTTGATGCAGGACCAGGTAGCGCAGCTTGAGCAGATCGGAGTTCCCGCGGCATTTGTCAATAGTTCACTCGGCGGGGAAGACAGAAGCCAAATACTGAAGCGCGCCGCGGCGGGAGAATTCCGGCTGCTGTATTTTTCGCCGGAACGCGTGGCGCTTGGGGATACGCCGGAGTGGTTGAAGCGAATACCGGTTTCTTTCTTTGCGATCGACGAAGCCCACTGTATTTCTGAGTGGGGCCACGAATTCCGGCCGGAATACCGGCAACTCAGCCGATTGCGCGAGCTTTTCCCGGGTCGGCCGATCGCGGCATTCACGGCCAGCGCCACGCAGCGCGTACGGCACGACATCATCGAGCAGTTGCGGCTTCGCGATCCGCACAAGCACATCGCCAGCTTTCGCCGGGCGAACCTGCATTACATCGTGCACCAAAGCAATTCGCGCACACAGGAGGAGCTACTGCTGCGAGCGATGCGGCGCGTAACCGAAGGTAACGTGATCGTGTACGCTCCGACGGTTGCGCGGGTGGGCGAGACAGTCGACCTGCTCGAGGAAAATGGAATTGCCGCTATCGGGTACCACGGGCAGATGGACGCCAAGGCACGCCGCGAAAATCAGGAAAAATGGATGAGCGACGAAGTCCGGGTGCTGGTAGGAACGATGGCCTTCGGACTCGGCATCAACAAGGCTTCGGTGCGCTCGGTGATCCATCTGTCGCTGCCGAAGAGCGTGGAGCAATACTACCAGGAAGCAGGACGGGCCGGCCGCGACGGATGGCCTGCGGATTGTATTCTGCTGTGGCAGAAAAAAGATCGCGGCCTACAAGCCTATTTCATAGGAAAGATGGAGGATCCTGCGGAACGAGAGCGAGCGTGGCAACGTTATCGGGAGGTGGAACGTTTTGTGGAATCGATGGAGTGCCGGCAGCACCATGTGTGCAAGCACTTTGGCGAGCAACCCAAGTGGGAGCGATGCGGCACCTGTGACATCTGTGCGGGCCCGCCGGATTGGCTGGAAGTGGAAGCGGCAGGATCTCGAGGACGACGCGCGAAGACCGAGTTGACCCCAGCGGAAAAGCGAGCTGCGGGAGAACAGCGTACGAGTGGCGCTGGGCTATCTGTGCCTGACGCACAACTGCGGGAATATCTTCGCGAGTGGCGGCGCAACACGGCAAGGGACTTGGGAGTCGCCGCGTTCGTCGTTTTGCATGACACAGCGCTGGATGCGCTGTGCGCCGCCCAGCCCTCCACATTGCAGGCGCTGCGCGCGGTTTCGGGCTTCGGGGATAAAAAGGTGGATCGCTACGGCCAGGAGATCCTGCAGGCTCTGCAGCGTTTCCATAACGGCGAACGCGCCAACAATGATTGGCACGCCGCAGCCCCCCACCCGCGCGAGGATACGCTGCAGCTTCTGCAGGAAGGCCGCACATTCGAGGAAATAGCACAAATTCGGAACCGGAAAGTCAGCACGGTGGTGGATATGGTCGCCAAGCTGATCGAGGAAGGCGAGACGGATTTCCGCGTGCAGTGGTTCAGTAGCGAGCGGTATGTGCAGATTGCGTCTGCGGTTCAGCAATTTGGCAAAGAGCGGCTGAAGCCAGTGAAAGAAGTGCTGCCGGAGGAAATCACGTATGGCGAGATTCGCCTGGTGGCGGCGCACCTTCGCATCGAGCAGAAGGCAAGTTCACGCCAAGGCCGCACCGGGTTTGAGCCTAAGTGCAGCCCTTCATAATAGCGGCGAAATGCGGACGGCAAGCTCCGGCTTAGCCGTGGGCGGTGGCCGAGGCGGGTGATTTCAGCAGAATGTCGAGGTCATCGGGATGAATCGCGCAAAGGAGGGCGTCTTCGCGCTCGATATGGCCTTGGCGCACGAGATTTACAAGAGATTCTTCGAGGCTGAAGGAACCTTTCTTCTTGGTGAGGGCGATTTCCTGATGAAGGTGCTGCAGCGCGTTGCGGCGGATATGGTGGCGGGCGCCGTAACCGACCAGCAACAGCTCGGCGGCAGGGATGCGACCGCCGCCTTTCTTGGGCAGGAGAATTTGCGTGTGGACGGCAGCGAGGGCCATGGCTAGTTCCTGGCGGATGGAGTTCTGCCGCTCAGCGGGAAACGAATCGGCGATGCGCGAAACAGTCGAAGCGACGTCGGTAGTATGCAGGGTGCTGAGGACGAGGTGTCCGGTCTCCGCCGCGGCCACGGCGATGCGCATTGTTTCCGTGTCCCGCATTTCCCCCACAACGATGACGTCCGGTGCCTGGCGCAGGGCAGCTCGGAGCGCGGTCGGAAAATCCGGCGCGTCCGTGCCGATTTCGACCTGCTCGATGACGCTGCGGACATGCTGATGCTCATACTCGATCGGATCTTCGATGATGACGATGTGGCGTGCCTCGCGGCGGTTGATGCTGTCGATCAGCGCGGCGAGGGTGGTGGATTTGCCGGCGCCTGCGGGGCCGCCGATAAGAACGAGTCCTCGAGGAATATGTCCCAGCAATTCGACGGACGGCGGAAGGTTGAGTTCGCGGAGGGCAGGAACTCTGCTTGGCAGGACGCGGATAGCGGCGGCAGCGCGGCCCTGTTCGCGATGAAGATTGATGCGGAAGCGGCCCAGGCCTTCGATCCGGTAGGAGGAGTCCGCAATGAGGTGCTCGCGGTAAAGGCGTTGCGCATGACGTGTGAGGGCCGGAACCACAGCGGCTTCGATTTCGGAGCCCTCGAGAAGGCCGGGCTCAATCTTGCGCACTTCACCGTCGACGCGCATGCAGGGTGGCGCGCCTTGTACAAGAAGCAGGTCGCTGGCGCCGAGAGAGACGACTGTGGCGAGCCACCGGCTGAAGGGCGAGGTCGGCGAGGAGTCTGTCTCTGGCGATTCGTAGGAGTCGTCCAACTCGCGGGAAAAGCTATTGGGTTCGACAAATTGGTTCATTGCGGTGTCCTTCTTGACCATAACACAGAGCGTCTGGGAGAGCAGCAAGGCAGCGCGAACAAACCGCCAACTCAGGGCGCACTGTGCGGCGGAGAGACCTCCGGCCCATGGAGAAAAGCCGAAGAGGACTTTACGCTGCGCGGCGCAGCGTAATTAGCGTAATTTCCGGGGGAACGCCGAGGCGCACAGGGGCGCCGACCGTGCCGAGTCCGCGATTGACATAGAGCACTGACAGATGCGGCTGGGCATGGGTGGAACTCGGCGCCCCGTTGCTCGCCGAATAGTTAGCATCCTTCAGTGCGCGGTTGTCCGTCGCTGGCATGGAGAGCGGGCGGAAGTAGGCGCCCGCTATGTAGTCGGTCATAAAGCGGGCTGGACTAAGCCGGTGATCGAGAATTTCCACCTGAATTTGGCCTCCGTGCGTATGCCCGGCCAGCGACAGCTCAATGCCCAGCTCCGCCGCACGATTGAAAGTGTTGGGATTATGCGAGAGCAAAATGTTTGGCATATCGCCGCGAATCAGCGGAGCAAGATCGGGAAGCATCTGCAAGCGGTGGCCACCGGGACTACGCTCGCGTTGGTAGTCGACGCCAAGGAGATTAAGCTGGGCGCCGTGAAATGCGAGCTGCGAATTTTCGTGGCGAAGCAGCTTCATGCCCGCCTGTGCAAAGAGGTGCTGTGCGGCGTCTTCAGCCCGAGCGTAAATTTCATGATTGCCGTTGCACCCGAAAATGCCGAGAGGCGCGTGAAGCTGGCGTATCTCATCGACGCAATCGGCCAGCGGGTCGGAGGCTCCGGTGATGAAATCTCCGGTGACGACCGCGAGGTCGGCGCCGAGCTCGTTGGCCATTTCCACCGCGCGACGAAGATCCGTGCGGCTCATGTAGCCGCTGAGGTGAATGTCGCTGAGCTGGACGATTTTCATGCCGTCGAGACCGGGCGGCAGATTGGCCGTGGGGATTTCGACGCGACGGACGCGATAGTCGAGACGCTCGGCGGCAAAGCCGTACATTACGCCAAGAAAAGGAGCAGCACCGGCGAGAGCCGAAGCAGTACGGAAAAAGTAGCGACGCGAAGGATCAGGGAGGAGTTCTGCGGTGGCTGGAGCGCGCATCAAGGGCGACGCCGCTGGGTTCGTTAGTGCTTGTCTCAGCGGAGAACTCGGCTCCGGCCCGGAATTGCCTCGGGCGGCGGAGCGCAGCGAAGTCCAAAGGCGGTCGATACCCCGAACCACCTTCACGGCCAGGTAGGCGAAGAGCGCGCTCGTGAACCATAGCCCCGCGAACATCTCGATCAGATTGTCGCTGGGAATCAGATGAGGGTTGCGCCCCATGCGGAATCCGTCGATGGCGGCGCCGATGATCAGAATCAGCAGCGAGAAATATACCAGGCGCACGGCGACGCGCAGCCAGACAGCGCGCCAATTGGCCGTGGCACGCCAGATGGAGCGGTACCAAAAGCGTTGAGAGAGGAACAGCGTCGCAAGAATTGTCAATCCAATGGCGACGCGCAGCAGCAGCCAGCCCCAGTTCACAGAATTGCTCCTCCCCACAAACAACTAAGTTTAGCATGCCCGCAGACTCAAATTTCGCGGGCTGGGCGCACGCGCCTCGTGTCAGTTAGCTGAGCTGGTTGACTCGGTAGGGAGGAGAGGGACCGGCGCCAGGGGTGCGCCGGTCCCCAGGGTAGGACATTTAGTGAAGATCAAGCCCGCTCAGTGTCACAAGCCGGGGTCACACCGGCATCAAGCGCGTGTGAATTCTCGATGACCGCAGCAGCCTCCGCGGAGGCCAGCACCGTGCCGTGGCCGGGAACTGAGCTTCCGATTCCGGAGTTCTCTTCTTCTTCGGAACGGTCCGGGCGCATGGTGAGGCCGCGACCATGGCGCACATCCAGCCCGCGCACCCAGAAAATGATGTCCTCGGCGATGTTGGTGGCGTGGTCGGCGATGCGTTCCAGGTGGCGCGTGGCCAGAATGAATTGCAAGCCCGGACTGACAAACGTGGCCTGCTGGGTCATGCCGGCGAGCAAATTTTCGAAAATTCGATCGCGGTACTGGTCCACGACATCGTCGCTTTCCAGGACTTGAGTCGCCATTTCGACGTTGCGAAAGATAAGCGCGCCGAGGCTCTTGCTGACCATCGCGCGTACGGCTACGGCCATGGGGGCAAGCTCTTCGGGGACGCGCGCGTCAGGCATTTCACGCAGTGAAACCGCGCCTTGCGCGAGGTTGACGGCCAGGTCGCCAATCCGCTCTAGATCGTTGGTGATTTTCAGCGCCGCCACGATCAGGCGCATTTCGTCGTCGGAAAAGGAGCCGCGTCGCAGCAGGCGGATAGCGTGCTCGTCGATTACGATTTCCATTTCGTTGATGCGCGGCTCGAGGAGAAACACTTCGCCGGGAAGCGCGGATGTGGGCGAGCTGTCGAGCGAGATGAGCGCGTCGAGGGCGCGGTTCATGGCCCCTTCCACTGTGCGGGCCATGGAGACCAGGTAGTTCACCAGTGCGTCGTACAGCACCGCTTCAGTGAGTTCGGCTGAGGTACTCGCCATAAATTGAGCCTCCGCGCGGAAGTTCTTGAGAAATCACACTTCACTCGTAGGCGTAAGTGTGGTGAGAGACGATGAAGCTTTGATGAAGATATTGTGAATGCAAAGTGAAACAAACTTGAGGCGGTGTTTCAGATATCCGCGAACCTAAACGGAGCCGCGGCCGGTGTTGCGTGCGGTGGCAGCCGGAGCCGAGCGTGCGGCGCGCTCGGCGTCAAAAACGGGGACGGTGAAATGAAACCGCGAGCCACGGCCAATTTCGCTATCTACCCAGATGCGGCCGCCGTGAACTTCCGCGATGTGCTTTGCGATGGAGAGGCCCAGTCCCGTGCCGCCGAGCTCTCTCGAGCGCGCGGCATCCACGCGGTAAAAGCGCTCAAAAATGCGGGACTGATCCGCTTTTGGAATGCCGATGCCGGTGTCCGCGACGGTGAAGACGACCTCGCCGTCGCGGGCTTCCGCGCTGACAACAATTTCGCCACGCGACAGCGTGTATTGCAAAGCGTTGTCGAGCAGATTTTGCAGAACTTCGGCCAGACGGCGGCGGTCGCCGGCAATGTCCGGCACGCTGATAGGCTTTACGGAAATGGCGATCTCTTTTTCGGTTGCGCGATGCTGCGCGGTCTCGATGCAAGACTCGATGAGCTGCGAGACGCTTACGCGCCGAATCTCGAGCTCCAGGCGGTCGGCGTCCATCTTCGAGAGTTTGAGCAAGTCTTCGGTCAGGCGCGCCAGGCGGCGGGAATGCTCGACGATGATTTCGAGGAAACGCTCGCGATTTTGCGGATCATCCATGGCCCCGGCGAGGAGCGTTTCCGCAAAGCCCTGAATGGCGGTGAGCGGCGTGCGAAATTCGTGCGAAACGTTGGCGACGAAATCGCGGCGTACCCGTTCGAGCCTGCGTAGTTCGGTAATATCGTGAAGCACGACGACGGCGCCGTATGTTTCTCCCGCGCGTACTGCGCCGACGGTGGCGGCAAAAAAATGCTGGCGTAACGTCCCGGTGACGATCTCGGATTCCACGCGGTGCTCGCCAGCCAAAACTTTGCGCACCGCTTCGATCAAGTCCGTCTGGCGCACGATCTCTACTAGCGCGCTGCCCGATTTCGGCGGCAGGTCGAGATCCAGAATTTCGGCGAAGCTTTGATTGGCGAAGACCAGCCGCTCCGCGCCGCTCACCACGGCTACGCCTTCCACCATGCTGCCAAGAATCGCGGAGGAAAGGTTGCGCTCCTCGGTCAATGTGCGAATGGTGCGATCGAGCCGCGCGGCGGTTTGATTCAGGGAAGCGCCCAGTTTTTCGAGAGCGTCGCCGGAGCCATCACCGGGGAGCGGGCGAAAATCGCCTTCCGCGACGCGCCACGAAAATTCCTTCAGGCGCTCGATGCGGTCAGAAAATCCCCGAGAAACAAGAAGCGATGCCGTGCCCGCAAGGAGCATGATGATTACTGACGCGAACCACAGTTTGCGGCGAAAGACCACGAGAGTTTCGTGCACGGTGGCGAGCGGGGCGGCAAAGCGGAGCACGACAGGAACTCCGGGCGCCGCGTCGTACCGGACAGCGTAGTAAAGCAGTTCACTGCTCACGGTCACACTGCGACGTGCCGATTGGCCTTCGCCCTTGGTGAGGGCGTCGCGAACTTCGGGTCGGTTCGCGTGATTTTCCATGGTTCGGGGGTCGGATTGCGAATCGGCGAGCACCTGGCCGTCAGCAGTAATGACCGTAACGCGCACATTGCTTGCCGCCATTTGGGTGACCCACTGGTCCAGAGCGGTGCGGTCCTCAGCGCTGGCGGGCGGAACGGAGGAGAGCTTGGGTGGGCGGGCTTTGGCGAGGCGAGCGATCGACTCCAGTTGCCCCAAGGCGGTGCGGGTGTACTCGTCGCGCAGGGCGCGTTCGGCGATGAAATCGACGGCTGCCAGCACGCCTACCAGCAGCGCGAGGAACGTCAGAGCGAGTTTCCAGAAAAGATTATGCCGCACGAGTTTCGAACAAATACCCGGCGCCGCGGACGGTTTTCAAATGGACGGGATTCTCGGGATCGCCTTCGATCTTTTCGCGCAAGCGGCGGACGTAAACGTCCACGCTGCGCGGAGTGACGAAACGATCGGTGCCCCAGACGGCATCGAGAAGCTGGTCGCGCGTGAAAACTCGATTGGGCCGCGATGCAAGGTAATAGAGCAGCCGGAATTCGAGCGTGCTGAGCGGAACGGGCTTACCGGAATGACTTACGCGATAGGATGCCGGATCGATGGCGAGCTTCCCAACCTCAATGGTGCGCGGCGAGTCCGAGGGGGGCTCCGCACGGCGGAGCAGCGCCTTGACCCGCGCCAGCAATTCACGCGGGCTGAATGGCTTCGTGACGTAATCATCGGCGCCCATTTCAAGGCCCACAACGCGGTCGGCTTCATCACCGCGCGCCGTGAGCATCAGTATGGGAAGGCGATTTAGCCCGTCATCCCGGCGAACTTCCCGGCAAATATCGAGGCCGGAAACTTTGGGAAGCATGAGATCGAGAAGCAGGAGATCCGGAGGCGTTTTCTTCAGGGTATTAAGACCGCTGGTGCCGTCGAAGGCCGCTTGCACCTGAAATCCTTCATTTGCAAGGTTGTAGCGAACCAGTTCGACGATATCGCGGTCGTCTTCAATGATTAGAATACGTTTCATGCAGGTGGCACGTTCCGCTCGCCGGCTTGTTCGAAGTGTACCGTAGGGCGGCGCAATGCGGAAGGCATTGGAGCGCTGGTGGTCACCTGAGCCTTGGCGTAGCACAGTAGATGGGGAGAGTGTGGGCATGCTGCATGACGCTGGGATGACGCGAAGATGAATGGGATGTTAAAGGATGGGTGGAATAAACGTGCAGGATTCGGAGCTAGCCGTAAAGTTTGTGTGGCCAAAAACTTAGCTTTACCAGGAAACGTTTTTGGTATGTAGTCGTCCTACCTACAGGTAAGGAGACGGGCGACCTACGCAATCGTATGAGTGCGCAAAAGGGCTATCAAGACCGCACGGAGATCCTGCAGGGAACACTGGATATGCTGATTCTGCAGACGCTGCAGTGGGCGCCGCGTCATGGGTATGCGCTAAGCAAGGCCATTCGGACGAACTCCGGCGAAATCCTGAAGGTGGATACGGGCTCGCTCTATCCGGCGCTGCACCGGCTGGAACGCAAGGGGTGGATCGCCGCGGAATGGAAGAAGTCCGAGGTGGGACCGCGATTGCGCGTTTATCGACTGACGAAATCCGGGAAAAGGCACCTGCTCGTGGAGCGCTCGCGGTGGGCCAAGCTGTTGGAAGCGATTTCGGGGGTCTTGAATCCGACGAAAAAGGAGAGCGAAGCATGAGATTCGCACTCTGGGGACGAAAGCAGCGCGATGAAGAGTTGCAGGAAGAAATCCAAGCGCACCTGGCGCTTGCCGAGCGCGAGGAAATGGAATCGGGCCGAACGGGAAAGGAAGCCCAGGCTTCCGCGCGCCGGGAATTCGGAAATGTCGGAATAGCGGAAGAAACAACGCGTGACATGTGGGGATGGCGCTGGCTTGTGGATTTTTTTCAGGACGTCCGCTATGCCCTTCGCACCCTTCGAAAGCGACTCGGGTTTGCGGCCGTCGCCCTCCTGACGCTTGCGCTTGGCAGCGGAGCGACGACCGTGATGTTCACGGTTATCAACAGTGTGCTGCTGAAGCCGCTGCCGTATCCAGAGCCCGACAGGCTCGTCTCCCTGCAGGAGCAGACGGAAAAGCTAACTCAGTACGGAAACATCTGGGCATTTGCTTATCCTAACTTTCTCGATTGCAAGCGCGAGAGCCGCTCTCTCGATATGGCGGCATGGCGCTACAGCGTGGGTACGCTCAGCGAGCAGGGGAAAGCCGAATACGTTTCCAGCCGCCAAATCTCAGCCGAACTGTTTTCCTTATTGGGCGTTAGCGTACAAGGGCGTGGTTTCCTGCCTGAAGAGGACCGGCCTGGCGCGGCGCCAGTGGTCGTTGTGAGCCATGGTTTGTGGCAGCGCTTGCGGGGCGGAGACCCAGGAGCGGTTGGCACGCCGCTGGTGATTGACGGAAGGTCGTTCACGATTGTGGGCATTACCCCGGCCGGTTTTCGGTGGGACGGAGAAGAGCCCGACGTGTTTACTCCGCTGGGGCAAGACACTGCACCGAGCATGCAGAATCGCAACCGGCATCCCGGCATTCAGGTTGTGGCTCGCCTGCGGCCCGGGGTGAAGCTCGCGGAGGCACGGGCGGATCTGGCGCTGATTGGCAGTCATCTGGCTCAGCAATACCCGGAATCGAATGCAGGCCGCAGCTTTGTGGCGGAGCAGCTTCGCCCGGATGTCGGAGATGTCCGGTCGACGCTATGGTTGCTGCTGGGCGCGGTGAGCCTCGTGCTGCTGATCGCGTGCGTCAATGTTGCGAGCTTGCTGTTGGCGCGCGCGGTTTCTCGCGAGCGGGAACTGGCCATGCGGGTGGCGCTCGGGGCGGGCCGGGGACGGTTGGTGCGTCAATGCCTGACAGAGAGCGCGGTGCTGGGCCTTTCCGGAGGCGCGCTCGGGATTTTGCTCGCGGCTATTGGTATCCGCCCGTTTGTGGCGTTCTGGCCGGGGGCCTTGCCGCGCGCTGAGGAAGTCCAGCTGGATTGGCGTGTGCTGCTGTTTGCTTTGGCCGCCTCGCTCGTGAGCGGGCTTCTATTCGGTCTGGCGCCAGCGCTGCGCGCCCCCGTCCGCGAACTGGAACAGACACTCCGCGCCGGAGGGCGGACGGTTGCAGGGAGTTCGCGCCGACTGCACAGCAGCTTTGTCGCGTCGGAGATTGCCCTGGCCGTCGTGCTGTTGGTGTCTGCCGGGATGCTCGGGCGCACACTCTTGCGGCTCTCCTCGCTCGAACCGGGCATGAATTTCCGAAATGTGCTGACCACTCGGATGGCGCTATCGTCGGACCTGCTTGCAAAACCGGGGCAGATCCGCGGGGCCTGGCAAGACGTCCTGGAACGCGCGCGCCGCGTGCCGGGAGTGCAGTCCGTCGCGGCGGTCGATACCGTGCCGATGCGCGAAGGCAATAACCAACTTGGCTACTGGACTACACCCGCCGTGCCGCCACCGGACAAACAGCCGCTTGCGTTAACCACCTGCGTGACACCGGACTATTTGCAGGTCATGGGCATTTCGCTGCTCAAAGGACGATTCTTCGATGACCACGATCGCCTGGGCAATGAGCCGGTCATCGTGATTGATGACGTTTTGGCACAACAGGCTTTCGGCGCGAACGAGCCTGTCGGTAAGGCGCTCTATGTCCCAGGCATGGGCAGCAAATCCTGGTCGGAAGAGGACAATCCCGTCCCGATACGGATCGTTGGTGTGGTGCGCCATGTCCGGCATTGGGGCCTAGCTGGCGATGATCAAGCGAAGGTGCGCGCGCAGTTTTATTATCCGTTCGCGCAGGTGCCCGACGCGTTCTTGCGTCGGTGGTCGGAACTAATGTCGATTGCGGTGCGAACCAGCATCCCGCCCTTGAATGTGGTCGAAGCGCTGCGGCGCGAACTCCGCGGAGGCAGCGGCGGAGCCTCTGGCGATCAAGCTCTCTACGAAGTTCACACCATGGAGCAACTGGTGAGCGCTTCGCTCGCGCGGCAACGCTTCCTTTTGCTGTTGTTCGGCGTTTTCGCTGGCTTGGCGTTGCTGCTGGCCTGCATCGGCATTTATGGCGTGCTGGCGTACTTGACCGGGCAGCGCCTGCCGGAAATGGGCGTGCGCATTGCGCTGGGAGCCAGTGCCGGCGAAGTCATATGGCTTGTGCTTCGGCAGAGCCTTGCGATGATTTTCGCCGGCGTTGCGATGGGCATAGGCGGCGCTTTCGCAGCCGGGCGTTTATTGGTGCACCGGGTGGACGGAATGCAGCCCGCGGAGCCTTTGACGTTTGCCGGTATGATTCTCGTCTTGGTCGCCGCGGCGCTGTTCGCAAGTTTCGTGCCCGCCCGCCGCGCGAGTCGCGTGGATCCGCTGGTGGCGCTGAGATACGAGTAGTTGCGGTCAGTCCGAGGCGAAAAACATCCGACGTTCGCCATCTGTGTTGCCAAGTACTTAAAGTTGAGGTCCTTCAGTCATCCTTGTCGGATGTCAGGAAGACCGCCGGTTTGCGGGTGTGCGTGTTTACTCGCTGGCGGTGGTGAAGGCGAGGCTGAGGAGCGTTTTTTGTTCTAGTTCGTGGGCTTTTGCCGAGCCCGTAGCCGGGCTGGCGCTGGGCGAGCGCTTGATGGAGCGCATCTTCAGGCCTTTGCTCTGCACAAGCTGACCGATGCGCGGCACGACAAAGAAATGCGCGCCCATATTTTTCGGCTCTTCCTGGACCCAGACGACCTCGCGGGCGTTGGGATGCTCATCGAGCGCGGCGGAAATTTCGGGGCGCAGCAGCGGGTAGAGCTGATCCAGGAAAATGATCGCGGTGCTAGTGTCTTTGCGGCGGCGGCGCTCGGCGCGGAGCTCGTGGCCGAGTTTGCCGCTGACGATGAGAATGCGCTTGGCGTCTTCCACTTCGCGATCGGGCACGATGGGAAGAAAGCGCGGCTGCGCGAAGTCATCGACGCTGGAAGAAGCATCTGGATGGCGCAGCATGCTTTTCGGAGTAAACACGATGAGCGGCTTGCGCCAGGGCCGGCGAACCTGACGGCGCAGCAGGTGAAAATATTGCGCAGCGGTTGACGGCTGGCAGATTTGCATATTTTCTTCGCCGGCGAGTTGCATGAAGCGCTCAATGCGCGCGCTGGAATGCTCGGGGCCCTGGCCCTCGTAGCCATGCGGGAGAAGCATGACCAGGCCGGAGGGGAGATCCCACTTGTCTTCACCGGCGCTGATGAATTGATCGATGATGACTTGCGCGCCGTTCGCGAAATCTCCGAACTGCGCTTCCCACAAAACCAATGCCTCGGGGTAATCGCGGCTGAAACCGTATTCGAAACCGAGGCAGCCTGCTTCCGAGAGCGATGAATTGTGAATTTCGCAGAACGGCTGATCGGGCGCCAGATGCGCGAGCGAGCAGTATTCTTCTTCCGTTTCCGTGTCGACCAGCACGGCATGACGCTGATTAAAGGTTCCGCGCTCGGTGTCCTGCCCGGTCAAGCGAACCGGATTGCCTTCCAGGAGCAGCGAACCAAAGGCCAGCGCCTCCGCGAACCCGTAATCGACGGCGCGTTTTCCGTGCCCCATGTCGGCCCGCTGCTCAAGCAACTTGGCGATCTTGGGATGCACGTGAAAGCCGTCCGGCACACGGACGAGCGCGTCCGTAATTTCCGCCAGTTTTTCGCGGTCGATGGCGGTATCCGCTTCATATTCCGGCTTAAAACGCCCACGATGATAAGCCGACCAGTATTCCGGTAGCTGCCGCAGATGCGGAATTTTTTTGATCGCGCGCGCTTTGCTTTGCTCTTCCTCGTATTCCTTGCGCACATTCTCGACAATTTGCATCGGCTGCACGCCGATGCGCTCGGAGTAAATGCGCCACAGCGGCGCATGTTTCTTGATGCGGTCGTACAGGCGCGGTTGCGTGATGGTGGGGTCGTCCACTTCGCTGTGCCCGTGGCGGCGGTAACCGATCAGGTCCACGACGACATCGCTGCCGAATTGCGCGCGATATTCCGCGGCGAGCTTCCCTACACGCACGACGGCATCCGGATCTTCGCCATTCACGTGAAATACCGGAACGGATTGGCGCTTTGCAATGTCGGAAGCAAAACGCGAAGAATGCTCTTGCGCGGGCCGCGTGGTGAAACCGATCAAGTTGTTGACGATAACGTGGATCGTGCCGCCGACGGTGTAGGCCGGAAGATCAGCGAGATTAAGCGTTTCCGCCCAGATGCCTTGCCCAGCAAAAGCCGCATCGCCATGCATAACAACAGGGACGACCTTGCTCGCGCTGTCGGCGCCGTAGCGCGTCTGCTTTGCGCGAACGCGGCCGATGGCCACGGGATCGACTGCTTCGAGGTGGCTGGGATTGGAAACGAGGTGAATTCCGATTTCCTTCCCCGCCGAGGTTACGTAAGTGCCGGTGGCGCCCACGTGATACTTCACGTCCCCAGCGCCCAGCACGCTACGCGGATCAACATCCTCAAATCCGGCGACAACTTCATGCGGCGCTTTGCATGCGGCGTGAACCATCACATTCAAACGGCCGCGGTGGCTCATGGCCATAACGGATTCGACAGCGCCGTGCTCGCCAGCGGTATCGAGAATGGAGTCGAGCAGCGGAATCAGCGCGGTCACGCCTTCCAGAGAAAACCGTTTCGTGCCCAAATAGCGGGATTGCAGGACCTGCTCGAAGAGGTCGGCACGAATTAATCGTTCCAAAATTTTGCGCTGATTGACTTGGGCCGCGGCGCCTTCAATGCGTTCCGCAATCCACTGCCGGCGCTCCGGCTGCGGAAGGTGCATGAACTCTGCGCCGATGGTCCCGCAATAAATTCGCCGCGCTTCCTCGACAGTGTGGCCGGTCAGTTCTGTCAGATCAGGCTGAGGGAATGGCCCGAAAAAACCGAGCGGATCGAGCTTGGCTTCGTTGTAGCCCCAGCGGCGAAACGCGTCGAAGACGCGCCCGCGCTCCTGCGAACCGGCTTTCCCGGCCCCCTCCTCCGCCACGGTCTTTTTCCCCGCTTTCTGCGCCTTAGCGGGGCGTTCTGCTTCGAGTGTGGTTCGGTTACCCATGAAATTATTCCTGCAAACCTCTATTTTGCCACAGAACCGAACCCCGCGCCCGGGCCGTGTATCTACAGATTTTGCAAAGTGTTGACACAAATATGGCTAGACGGCTCGACGCCGTCGGCCGAGTATTGGCAAAATGTAGGTAACCAGCCGGGAGGGTTGATGTTCGCTCGATTCCGTGTGTCCTCTTTTGTGTCCGCGTTGTGCATTTTCGGTGTGAGCTTTTCCGTGGGCTGCAATGGCGGCAAGTCGAACCAAGTGACACCTCCGCCTCCGCCAAACCTGCAGGTGGAACTAGTGCCAGTGGCAAGTGGATTTACCACCCCCCTCGACATTCAGCAGGCTGGCGATGGTTCGGGGCGGCTGTTCATCGTCGAGCAGGAAGGGCGCATAAAAATTATCCAGAACGGAAATGTGTTGGGAACTCCGTATCTCGATATTTCGGGTTCGGTTGCTTCCGGCGGCGAAGAAGGCTTGCTTGGCCTTGCTTTTCATCCCAGCTTCAGCAGCAACGGCTGCTTCTATGTGAATTACACGTCCACGAAGAACGGCAAGCTGCAGACCTTTATCTCGGAGTTTCGCGCAACCAGCGCGGCGGCGAACACCGTCAATACAACCAGTGAGCAGAATCTATTCACGGTGGACCAGCCGGAAGCAAATCACAATGCCGGTGGACTGGCCTTCGGCAACGACGGCCTTCTGTACATTGGCCTCGGTGACGGCGGGGGCGCTGGGGACCAGCACGGAACCATAGGAAATGCGCAGGACCTTACGACTAGGCTCGGCAAGATGCTCCGTATCACCGTGACCTGCAACGGAACATTCACGGTGCCGAACGATAATCCTTTTGTTACGAATGCAACGGCCGCTAAGGAAATCTGGTTGTACGGCCTTCGGAACCCGTTCCGATTTTCCTTCGATCACACCACGGGAAATCTTTGGATCGGCGATGTCGGCCAGGATTCCTTCGAGGAGATCGACCGGGTCACGCCAATGCAAAAAGGGTCGAACATGGGCTGGCGGTGCAAAGAAGGCACGCACAATTTCAATTTCAGCGCCAACTGCCAGGGCTTAACGCTTGTTGATCCGATCTTTGACTACGACCACTCGCAGGGTGATGACAGCGTCATTGGCGGCTACGTATATCACGGGACGAACATAACGGCGCTAGCCGGCAATTACGTTTTTGGAGACTTCATCAGCGGTCGAGTCTGGTCGCTGGCACAGAATTCGCAAGGCCAGTGGGTGCGAACCTTCCTGGTAAATTCCGGCGCCAACAATCTCGCCGGCTTCGGCCAAGACCCATCAGGAGAGCTCTACATTGCGCAGTATGTAAGCGGAGTGGTCGCCCGGCTGCATCAAGTCGGGACGCCATAGCTCGCGGCTTGCTGCGGGCAAAGCTACAGCACGGCAACTGCCTGTTCCAATTCTTTCGCGATAGTTTCGGGCCGCGCGCCAGGCGCAAAAGTGAGGGGCGCGCCGATGCGCACAGCGACTTCGCCAATGCGCGCCAGACGCCGGCCCTGGCGTTTCATCTGCCACACGCCATCCAGACGCACCGGCACGACGGGTATGCGAAGGTTTTCCACGAGTACGCCAATCCCCGATTGAAATGGCGCCATTTTGCCCGTCTCTGTGTTGTTGACTTCTCCTTCCGGGAAAACCAGGGCGCTGTAGCCGCGGTCGACCGAATCTCCCGCATAGCGAAAGCTTTCGCGAAACCCGGAGAATTGCGGCAGCGGGAAAACGTTGAAAAGAGTGGTCACCAGCCAGTAGCCGAGTTGGTAGGCCCAACGTTTGACGACGAGCCAGTCACGAGGCGGGCGTCGCATTCGTCGCAGGGACTCGCCACCCATTGCGGTAGCGAGCCGGTGACGAAACCGCGCGGGCAATGCGGCAAGAATCAAACCGATATCGGCGCGTCGTGTGATGTGGTTGGAGACGACAAGAACTGGGCCGCGAACATTTTTAAGATTCTCGCGGCCGATTACTCTCGGATGCCCGAGGACTTGCGTCGCCGGCCACGTCAGCGCGTAGTAAACCGCGAGCCGCAGCCAGCGCACGGGCTCCCGCTGCGTCCAGCGTGGGTAAGAGTATTCGCTGCGGCGCGCGCTTGGCTGATGCAGCAGGCGCTGCACGTCGCCGATAGTCTTTGCGTTCGCGAACGCTGTTTCATTCAGCTCTGTCTGGTAGCGCTGTTCAAGCGCGCCCATTAACTCGACGCGGTCCAGGGAGCTGAGATTCAGATCGTGTTCGAGATTTTGCGAGCCATCGTGCTGCGCTAAGCTTGCAAGTAGGTTGGATACGGCGTTAGCGGTCGTTACGGTTGCCGGCTCATTGTTTGGTAGTGCGCTGGAACGCGCTGCGGCAACAGCGGCGATTACGGCTAACTTTGGCTTCCCTGTTGGCGTGCGCGGGAAATCGGTTTCAGGCCAGATCATCCAGCGCCGCATACATTGATATTCCGCTAAAGAATTGTTGGCAGCTTCGATGGCGAGCCCGGCGGCTTCTTCCTCTCCCTTACGTACCAAGAGAGCAGCGAACGGTTCAGCGTTTCCGTCGCGGTCTAGCGGGATGACCACCGCGTCGCGAACGGCGGCTTGCTTGCGGAGAGCGGCTTCGAGATCCTCCGGATAGACGTTGAGGCCAGCGCGCGTAACGATCACGCTTTTCTTGCGGCCTCGAAAGCGCAGGTTGCCTTCGGTGTCGACTTCGCCAAGATCGCCGGTGCGCAACCAGCCGCCGTTTTCTTGCGCGCCATTGGAATCCCTTAGCGCGCCGCCTTGCCAGTAACCGCTGGCGACGTTTTCTCCGCGCACCAGAATTTCGCCGTCTTCCGCGAGGCGAAATTCGCGCCCGGGCAGGACTTTACCGATGGAGCCCTGCGCAGCCCGAAACGGATGATTGACGCTGATGAGCGACGCCGTCTCCGTCATGCCATAACCCTGCACCACGGCATAGCCCAGGCGCTTGAAGAACTCCTCGGTGTCCGCGGAGAGCGCCGCGCCTCCGCAGATGAACGCCCAAAACTTCCACCCGAATCGGCCATGAATCCGCCGGAACATCCAGGCGCGGCGCAGAAATTTTTGGCCATTAGCAGCGGCGAACGTGCCAGCAAACCATTCCGCTTCGCCGCGCGCCTCCAGGTCGCGGAGGATGCCGTTGCGGAGCAAGTCCAGCATGTGTGGAACAGTGATCAGTGCGGTCGCGCGCTCGCGTTTAACGGTGCGGATCGCCTCCGCTGCATTTGGAGAAGTCTCGAACACAACGGCGGCGCCAAGCGGCGGTGGAACGAACAGCGTCATGAACTGCCCAAAGACGTGGCTGAGCGGAATCAAAGTTACAAAGCGCAGCGGATGAAACCACCGCTCGTATTTGCGGTAGGGCGCGATTCCGCGCTCCAGCGGCTCGAGATTTGCCAGAAAATTGCCGTGCGTCAGGACGACGCCCCGCGGCTCGGCCGTGGTGCCGGACGTGAAAAGGATTTGCGCGACGTGGGTGCGGGTAATGGGTTCGTCGGCAAGGGATTGGTGCATGGGCGGAGGCGGTTTGCGACCATCGTGGTGAGTCATCGCGATATATGGCTGGCCGACCCTGTCCGCTAAATCCTCCAGATTCAGTGTGGGGATGGCGGCATCGAGGGTGGGTTTTCCGGCTGACGCTATGACCAATTTCGCGGATGTTTCACGTGCAACACGCGTGGCAAAGTCGGGTGTTGCGCCATCATCGATTGGGACGACCACGGCTCCCCGCAGGAGGCAGCCCCAGAACGCGGCCATCCATTCGGCGCTGTTAGGGCCCCACAGCACGACGCGGTCGCCCGTGCGAATTCCGCTTTGTTTCAAGTCATGTACAAGGCGGAACGCGACTTTCGCCAGCTTGGCGTAGCTCCAGAATTCGCGCCGATAACCGCGCCGCTGGATCGCAGCGATATCGCGGCGCTGGCGGCGGAAGTCATCGAAGAGCGAAAGGAGGTTGGGTCGTGACATGACGTTGCGCGCCCCGGAAAACCAGTCTACGCCTGGCGTAGCCATAAGGTTGCAACCGCCGCAGCGCACACCAAGAGGCACGCGTCGTGCCAGTCAGGAACATTGTTAGCATCCGCCAAAAACGCGTGGCGGCGATTTGCGACATTGTCGTTTACAATCGAGGTTGTCGGTTACAATAGAGAAGGCTGAGGGGCCGGTTCGCTGTTCCCCTGCCAATTCGGAGATTAAGCAGGCTAAATGCCCGTACCGATATCGCAAGCATGGACCGTCGCCACGTACGTCCTGAAGCAGAAGCTGAAGGGACGCAAGCGCTATCCCTTTGTCTTAATGCTCGAGCCGCTGTTTCGCTGCAATCTGGCGTGTGCGGGATGCGGGAAAATCCAATATCCGCCCCACATTCTGAAGAAAGAATTGACGCCGGAAGAGTGCTTCAAAGCCGTGGACGAATGCGGAACGCCGATGGTTTCGATTCCCGGCGGCGAACCGCTGATGCACACGCAGATCGACAAGATTGTCGAAGGGCTGGTCGCGCGAAAGAAGTACATTTACCTGTGCACGAACGCGCTGCTGCTCAAAGAAAAACTCGATTTATTCAAGCCCAGCAAATATTTGACCTTTTCCGTCCACATGGACGGGCAGCGGGAGCATCACGATTTTTCGGTCTGCCGCGAGGGCGGCTACGACTTGGCGATGGAAGGCATCAAGGAAGCGGTCAAGCGCGGATTCCGCGTGACGACGAATACAACGCTTTTTGACGGCGCCGATCCCAACAGTGTTCGTGCCTTTTTCGACGAAATGATGGAGCTCGGAGTCGAGGGCATGATGCTCTCGCCCGGCTATTCCTACGACAAGGCGCCGGACCAGAAGCACTTCTTGGGACGCGCGCGAACGCGACGCCTGTTCCGCGCCATCCTCTCCAATCGCAAGGAGAGCTGGCGATTCAACCAATCGACCCTATTTCTCGAATTTTTGATGGGCAAGCAGCAATACGCTTGCACGCCGTGGGGTATGCCGACTTACAACATTTTCGGCTGGCAAAAACCGTGCTATTTGCTACAGGACGGCTATGTGGATACGTTCCAGGAGCTGCTGGACACCACCGCATGGCAGAATTACGGCACGGAGTCGGGCAATCCCAAGTGCGCGAACTGCATGGTGCACAGCGGCTACGAAGCCAGCGCGGTAGACTACACCTTCAGTGGACTGCGCGGCATCTGGGCGGCGGCAAAGTCAGCTTTGGCGGGGAAATACGAAGATTCGGATGCGCTCGCTATGCTGAACGAGCCGGCGAAGCCGGTGCACGCGTACAATCCATTGGTGCAGATCAACTCCAGCAAGACACAGCTCGAGGAGACGCGCGCGTGAGTGCTCCGACGCATGCTGAGCGGCACGGTGCAGCAAACGCCGCACTAGACCCGGAAACGCTGGAGGTTGCGCCGGGCACAGTCCACGAAAGCGTGGAAGGGTGGGTGCCGGAACTTGCAACCGAGAGCGAGCTCCGCGAGGCACTCGAAAAAGCTTTCGACTACCGTGGCGACGTGGCTATCACCAAGAAGGATGGCAGCAAAATAGACGGATACATCTTCGACCGCGTGACGGGCGGGAGTCTTGAGACCTCCTTCGTTCGCATTTTGCCGTGCGATTCCAACCAACGCGTTAAGATTTCCTATGCCGAAATCGCGGCGCTCGCGTTTTCTGGACGCGATCCCGCCGCAGGCAAGAGCTGGGAAGCGTGGGTGCGCAAGTATTGGGAGAAAACGTCTTCCGGGGAGGGTAATTTGACCCTTCAGCCAGAATCGCTCGAGTAGGTAATTTCCTCCTTTCTCGCCTGCGCAGATCTGCAAAAATATCTGTAAATACAAGATATGTAAGAGCTTAGCGTAAATCCAGGTTACGCAGTCCTGCTTGTCCCAGCGTGGACAAAATAGGGTTTTCGTGGTATCTTCTTAACTAGCGTTTGTTGCTCTTGTATTACCTTTTGACTCGTTCAGGAGGCTGCAAGGACAGACTTGCGGCCTTTTTTTGCGGGCTGGAGGATGTCACGGCGCTTGGACTCCGACGCGTTCACCGCTGAGGCGACCAGGAAACGGACCAAGAGAAGCAATGCAATCCCAAACTCGAGGTCGGCGGCAGTGTCAAAGGAACAAGGAACAGTGAAGTGGTTCAATGCTTCGAAAGGTTATGGCTTCAT
>DATBYP010000152.1:0-2759 GCA_036513675.1 Candidatus Acidiferrum sp. | reverse complement strand
GTCATCTGCTGCGGGAAGATAACCATGTCGCGGACCGGCATCATGGGTACGCGCTTCATTTCCTGTTTTTCTCGATTAAACATTCGGACCCCTAAATTCAAATCCGCGGCCACCCCAAGCGGCCGCTAAAGTGGAAGGGCTCAGCCAGCCTTTTCCAACAAACTCCAATTAATCTCGCGAGTGCGCACCATATCCGCACTTACGACGAAATCGCGCACTTTGCGTTGCATGGGCAAGTGATACATCAACTCCAGCATGAGGTCTTCCAGAATCATGCGCAAGCCACGCGCGCCGACCTTGCGCTGAAGTGCCAACTCCGCTACGGTTTCGAGGGCGTCGTCGGTGAAACGAAGGCGGACGTTTTCGAATTCGAAGAGGCGCTGGTATTGCTTGAGGAGGGCATTTTTCGG
Source organism: Candidatus Acidiferrum sp. (assembly GCA_036513675.1). GTDB lineage: Bacteria > Acidobacteriota > Terriglobia > Acidiferrales > UBA7541 > Acidiferrum. The sequence continues at coordinate 2,349 of DATBYP010000152.1, read as the reverse complement.
CTCGGTGAGAATGCGTACCAGCGCGTTCTTGTCGAGGTCGTTCATGACGCCGGCTACGGGCAAGCGGCCGACGAATTCGGGAATCAAGCCGTAGCGGATGAGGTCGCCGGGCTGCACCTGTTCGAGCAACTCGGTGTTGCGCTTTTGCGGCGTTGTGGCAGCGGCATCGGTGTGGAAGCCGAGCGAACGGCGGCCGGCGCGCTTTTCGATAATTTTCTCGAGGCCGACAAAAGCGCCGCCACAGACGAACAGAATGTTGGTGGTATCGACAGGCGTAAATTCCTGGTGCGGATGTTTACGGCCGCCCTGGGGAGGCACGTTGGCGACGGTGCCTTCGAGAATTTTAAGCAACGCTTGTTGCACGCCTTCGCCGGAGACATCGCGAGTGATCGAGGGGTTTTCGTCTTTCTTGGCGATCTTGTCGATCTCGTCGATATAGATGATGCCCTGCTGGGCCTTCTGCACGTCGCCGTCGGCGGCCTGCAGCAACTTCAAGATGATGTTTTCAACGTCTTCACCGACGTAGCCGGCTTCGGTGAGGGTGGTGGCGTCGACAATCGCGAAGGGTACGTCGAGCATGCGCGAGAGCGTTTGCGCAAGGAGCGTCTTGCCCGTTCCGGTGGGGCCAATCAGTAAAATATTGGATTTGCTCAGCTCCACGTCGCCGGGCTGTTTGTTGAGGAAAATTCTTTTGTAGTGGTTGTAGACGGCGACGGCAAGCTTCTTCTTGGTGCGATCCTGGCCGATGACGTAGCCGTCGAGGAACTGTTTGATTTCGGGCGGACGCGGAAGGCGCCGAGCGGGCGCTGTGGCTTGCTCGCGCTTTTCATCCTCGAGAATGGTCTGGCAGACGCTGACACATTCGTTGCAGATGTAGGCGCGAGGATAGTCGGAAGGCGAACTGATCAGCTTTTCGACTTGCTCCTGAGTCTTGTGGCAGAAGGAGCAGCGCAATGGCTCGTCTTGATTAAATTTTTTCACAGGTGTGAAGGCCCTCGGCCCCGCCGGGTTGCGGACGGAACCACTACCAACATTCTAGGATGAAAAATCCCCTGGGCGAAATAAAAACTGAACGGCTACTAACTTTTTGGAACCAAGCACTCGCTCCGACAAAACGCGCTCTCACCCACGTTTAACGGTGCTTGTAAATAATTTCGTCGATCATGCCATATTCCTTGGCTTGTTCAGGATTCATTATGAAGTCCCGCTCGACGTCCTTCTCAATACGATCAAGGGGCTGGCCGCTGTGCTGGGCGAGCAGCTTGTTAATCATAGTACGCATGCGAAGAATTTCCTTGGCATGCAAATCGATGTCCGTGGCCTGGCCGCCGAGACCGGAGAGCCAGGGTTGATGAATAAGGATGCGCGCGTTAGGTAGGGCAAAGCGCTTTTTGGGTGTCCCACCGGCGAGGAGCACAGCGGCGATGGAGGCCGCTTGGCCGACGCAGGTAGTGACGACGTCGGGTTTCACGAACTGCATGGTGTCGTAGATAGCGAATCCGGCCGTGATGGAGCCGCCTGGAGAATTGATGTAGAGCTGAATGTCGCGTTCGGGATCTTCGGCCTGGAGGAAGAGCATCTGAGCAGTCGCGAGATTGGCGACGTGATCGTCGATCGGCGTGCCGATGAAGATGATGTGCTCTTTGAGGAGCCGGGAGTAAATGTCATAAGCGCGTTCGCCGCGGCTGGTCTGTTCGACCACCATGGGTACAAGCGTTGTGTTGTAATAAGCCGGGTCGTCGAAATTTTTCATGAGGTTTTTGAGCGGTCAGGCCCGAACTGCCCGAACGGCTATTTCACTTTGTTTCTGCTGCGGCCACCGTGCGAATTCGGGAATTCTGTGCGAGCCAATCGAGAGTTTTATCGCTCCGCAGCTTAGCTTTCATCCTATCGAGCGTACCTTGCTTTGTCAAACGAGCGCGAATTGCTTCCGCGGATTCACCACTGTGCGAGGCAGCGTGTTCGAGTTCGTGATTCAGTTCTTCGTCGGTGACGTCGATGTTTTCGGTGGAAGCGATGCGGTCGACAATCAGTTCCGCTTTAACATCATCGGTGGCGCGCTCTTGTTGGCGGCGACGCAGCGTGACCCAATCCACGTTTACGGCGCGCGGATCAACGCCTTGCGCGGCCAGGGAGCGAACCACGCGCTCGAGACGCACATCCATTTGATGCTCGACGAGCGATTCAGGCACTGGGAAATCGTGGACTTTTACGATGGCGGCGAGAACCTTCTCGCGCAAAAGCTCTTTGTGGCGCTGGTCGCGGGCTGCTTCCAGGCTCTGCCGGAGCTTGGTCTTTAGTTCGTCGAGGGAGCCCGCATCGCTGACGTCTTTAGCGAATTCGTCATTC
>DATBYP010000151.1:0-3062 GCA_036513675.1 Candidatus Acidiferrum sp. | reverse complement strand
TCTCCTCATGAAAAATAGAAGCCTTTGCCCCTGCGGCCTTCTCCTCTTAGTGGCGGCAAGCAGTATCGGCGCGAGCGCAGCTGAGGCTCAAGACAAACCGTTAACGGCGCGTGAGGTGATAGCGCGCATTCAGGAACACGTGGGAATCCCCTGGCAACAAGAGACAGTAGACACGTTCAAAGCGGGAAATCCGGACGCGCAGGTGAAGGGCATTGCTGTAACGATGATGGCCACGTTGGATGTGCTTCAGCGAGCTGCGGCATCTGGACAGAATCTGATCATCACGCACGAGCCGACCTTCTACAATCACCAAGATAAACCGGACTTGGAACAGAAAGAAAACGATCCAGTGTGGGCCGCCAAGCGCGCGTTTATTCAGGAACACAATTTGGTGGTCTGGAGATTTCACGATCATTGGCACCGCATGAAACAAGACGGCATCGAAGCGGGAATGGCGCACGCTATGGGTTGGGAAAAGTTCCAGGACGCCGGCAATCAGTACTTGTTTTCGGTTCCAGAAACAGATTTGGAGCATCTGGCGAGCGATTTGAAAAGCCGCTTGAAGATTCGCGTCATGCGCGTCGTAGGCGATCCAAAGCTGAAAGTGATGAAGGTGGCCCTTGTTCCCGGCGCTTCCGGCTTCGTGAAGGAGACACGCGCCCTGGAAATCACCGACGTCCAGGTGCTCATCACCGGAGAACCGCGCGAATGGGAAACCGTCGAATACGTTGCGGACGCAGTGACCGAAGGCAAGCCGAAGGCGCTCATCATCCTCGGGCACATTCCTTCGGAGCAGGCCGGCATGGAGGAATGCGTCCGGTGGCTAAGGACGTTTGTCAGCGAAGTACCGGTCGAATTTGTTCCTGCGCGTGAGCCGTTTTGGGAGCCGAAGGAATAAGCGTCGAATGCCAGGTGCCCACACGCGACTAGCGACGATTCTTCAGTTTTTCGATCTCGGATTCCAATTCCCAGACGCGCCGTTGTAAGTCCGGCAGACGATTTAATGCGGCAGTGTTTTTCAGCCATTGACGATTCTCGATTGCGGGATAGCCGGAATAGAGCGAGCGCGGCGGAACATCGCTGGGGATGCCGCTCTGCGCGGTCACCACGGCGCCGTCACCTATGGAGAGATGGCCGGCGGTGCCGACTTGCCCAGCCAGGATGCAGCCGGCTCCGACTTTTGTGGAACCGGCGAGGCCCACTTGGCCGCAGAGCATAGTGTTTTCCCCGACCCGCGACGCGTGCCCGACAAGGACGAGATCATCGAGTTTGCTGCCGCGGCCGATGCGCGTTTCGCCGACGGTGGCGCGATCGACGCACGCATTCGCTTGCACCTCGACGTCGTCTTCCAGCACGGCGGGGCCGGACTGCTGCATTTTGTACCAGGTGCCATCCTTCTGTTTGGCGAAGCCGAGGCCGTCGCCGCCGATGACGACGCCGTTCTGGAGGATGACGCGTTGGCCGATGCGGCAGAACTCGCGCACCACGGCGTGCGCATGGGCGAAAAAGTTGTCGCCGATTTTGGCGCCGCGATAAATCGTGACGAAGCTGTGCAGCACGGCGTTGCGACCGATCTCCGCGTCTTCCTCGATGAAGCAATAAGGGCCAATGTGCGCGCCGGCTCCGATGCGAGCTGTCGGGGCAATGACCGCGGTTGGATCGACGCCCGGCTCATACCGCGGCGGCTGATAGAACAGTTCAATGGCGTGCGCAAAGGCGAGATATGGATTTGGCGTGCGCAAGGCCGAAATGGGAGTCGAGCCGGCTCCGCGATCGAGGCTGATGCCGTCTTCAATCAACACGGCAGAGGCGCGCGTAGTTTTGAGAAGAGGGAAGTACCGGCGATTGGCGAGAAAGGTGATTTGTCCAGGCTCGGCGTGCTCAATACCGGCGATGCCACGAATTTCGGCGTCGGGCGCGCCTTCCAGGCGGCAGGCGAGCTTCTGCGCGATTTCAGAAAGTTTCATGGACGAGGCTCCTCAGCTTCTAAGTGGGAGTCTCGCACAAGCGAGAAGAAGTGGCGAGTGACGCTTGGCGAGAAGCGCGGAGAGTTGTTGGATAGGGCTACCGCCAGCTTAGTCATGGGCCTGACCGGCAAGGTCAAGAGGAAGACGAAATAGTTCTGTGCGTTCCTCAGGCGCTCGCTGCGTGGCTGCGAAACTCTCCGGCAAATCCCGCGAGGAAGCGATCCATGATGATCTGAGGACGTCCGAGTAGCTTGGGCAGCAACTGGTCGACATTGCCGCCATTGCCGGACGTGTAGTGTCCCTGCAGATCGAGCAGGGCATCCACCTGCCACGCTGGCATGCCCTGATCCAGCATAGCCTTGCGCTGGGCTTCGGCGGGGATGTCTACATACCGCACCGTGCGGCCGGCGTGCTTTGAGATTTTCTCCGCCAATTCCGCGTAGGTCAGCGCCTCCGGGCCATTCAGCTCGTAGGTCTTCCCGCTGTGCTCGCCAGCCGACAATGTTTTTGCCGCCACGAGGGCGATATCGCGGACGTCGAGGTAGCTGGTCCGAGCATTGCCCATGGAGCTGTAGAAAGCACCCTGCGCACGAATGCTCGGAGCGAAATACGTCAGCACGTTTTGATGAAAGCTATTCGGTCGGAGAATCGTGAACGAAATTCCAGTGCTCTTGAGCTTGTCTTCGACTTTGCGGTGCCAGGAAGGGAACGATTTCGCGTAATCGCCGGCGCCGAGGGCGGAGTTCAGCACGATGTGTTTCACGCCAGCGGCGACGCAGGCGTCGATCATGTTGCTTTCCAATTGCACGAGATCCGGAATGGGCGAGCAAACCAGATAGACGGTGTCCACACCTCGCAGCGCCGCCGCGAGGGTATCCTTTTTCGCGAAATCCGCCATTACGGTCGGCGTTCCCGTAGGTGCCTTGGCTGCCTCATCCGCGGAGCGATACATCGCTTTGTGTTGCGCTCCGCTTCGCGCCACTTCGTTCAGGACCGCTTTACCGACTGTTCCGCTTGCCCCAGTTACAAGAATCATGATGCGCTCTCCAAATCGAATTTGCCGCGCTGGCGCAAAGCGGTGCTTATCGAGCCGCC
>DATBYP010000150.1:0-10069 GCA_036513675.1 Candidatus Acidiferrum sp. | reverse complement strand
CGGATGGCACAGTTCGCGTCAGCAGCATGGGATTCGTGAAGGGGGATCTGGAGCAGGTCGCTGCGGAATTGGCGGAGCGGCGAGAGATCGCTCCCGCGGCACTGTTTCGGGCGAACGAATCGGTTCCCGCGAATAGACCGGGTTGAGGATCGAAAAACTAGGCCCGGTCGGGGACCTAAGGTGGGACGAGACAGCCAGACCTTATTAACTGCAGTTATGTTTCGATTAACTGCAGTTATGTTTCGGCTTCGATCCAGTCTTTTCTATGCTTTGGCGAGCGTTTGCGCTTGTCTGGAATGACGCGCGTCGAAGCAGGTGCCAGACCGGAGGCTCGAGCGCGGCGGCGGGCTTCCTTCCCTGCTTCGAAACGCTTCTTTTTGCGTTTTTTCACGACACCGGCTCTCCAGATGATTTCTCTCATGCCGGATGTTGCGTGGTCAACTATGGGATCAAAAGAAGACGCAAGCAGCCGAAATTGCTTCGTGCGGAATCCAATCACGGCAGGGGCGCGTCGAGGTTTCCTACAGTCTGAAATGCGAAAACACCTAGTCTTCTTAATCGGCTTGCTCGTGTTGAGCTCTGCGGTAAAGGCGCAGAGTAACGTGGGCGAGCTGCGTCTGAAGGTGACCGATCCTTCCGGCTCCGGCGTGAAGAGCTCGATCGAATTGATCAGCGAAGCGAACCAGTTCCGGCGAACTTACGATACGGATAGTTCGGGCAGTACCACGGCAAGACGTTTGGCATTCGGCGTTTACCAGATTGACGTACAGCAACAGGGCTTCGCGGCGTTCCACGACGTGATTGAGATACGCTCGGCGGTGCCGGAGGAATTCCGAATCTCGCTGAGCCTTGCCTCGGTGAACACCTCCGTGACGGTGAAAGACACGGAGACTCTGGTGGACCCGCACCGGACCGGCAGCGCAAATCGCATCGGCTCCGAAACGCTCGAGAACAGGCCTACAGCCCTGCCGGGACGATCCGTGGTGGACCTGGTGAATTCGCAGCCGGGTTGGCTTTATGAGGGAAATGCCGTGTTGCATCCGCGCGGGTCTGAATATGACACGCAGTTTGTCGTGGATGGCGTGCCCCTAACGGACAATCGCTCGCCTAGCTTCGGCACAGAAATCGAAGCGGACGATGTGCAGTCGCTGAGCATCTATACGGCGAACATTCCGGCCGAGTACGGGAGGAAGCTGGGCGGAGTGATCGAGGTGGTGACCGCGAGAGATCCGCGGCTGGGCTTTCACGGGAAGGCGGCGCTAACCGGGGGAAGTTTCGCTACGGGCAGCGCCTACCTGCTGGGAGAGTACGCAAGGCGCAAGGATGCGCTGAGCTTCTCCGCGAATGGCACACGGACAGACCGATTCTTGAACCCGCCCGTCGTCCAAGACTATTCGAATCAGGCAACCACGGGTGATTTCTCGGTGCGCTATGAGCGAGACTTCAGCGATCGCGACCGGCTGGGGCTGGTTGTGCGCCACGGCGTTTCGAGGTTTGAAATACCGAATGAGCAGCTACAGCAAGCCGCCGGTCAACGGCAGGATCGCGCGAATTTGGAAACAATGGGGATTCTGTCGTATCAGCATATTTTTACGCCCAACGTGCTTGGTGATTTGCGGCTCATGGTTCGGGATGATTCGAACACGCTCAACTCGAATCCATTTTCAACGCCAATCATCGCCTTTCAGGATCGCGGGTTCCGCGAGGAATATTTTAAGGGCAGCATCTCCGCGCATCACGGAAGGCACGAATGGAAAGCCGGCATCGAAGCGGATCTCACTTCGATCCGCGAGAGCTTTCGCGACGTGGTTACCGATCCCACGCAATTTGGACCTGGCACACCGGCGACGTTTGCCTTCGCTGGGCATGGACGCGATTTGGAGCAATCAGGATTTGTCCAGGATTTGATCCGTCTAGGAAATTGGACCGCGAGCGCCGGACTACGCTGGGACCATTATCAATTGCTGGTGAATCAGAATGCGGTGAGCCCGAGACTGGGCATCGCGCGATATGTGCCCGCTGCGGATTTGGTACTGCACGCCTCGTATGACCGGGTATTTCAGACGCCGGCATTCCAAAACATTCTGTTATCCAGTTCGCCGTCCATAGTCGCCCTAAACCCGAATGTACTGCGACTTCCGGTGAAGCCTTCCCACGGAAATTACTACGAGGCCGGATTCACGAAGGGATTTGCGGGTCGCGTGAAGCTCGATGGCAATTACTTTCGCCGGTATGCGGACAATTTCTCGGACGACGATCAGCTGCTCAATACCGGCGTCAGCTTTCCAATAGCGTTTCGCAAGTCATCCATTTACGGCGCCGAAGCCAAGGTCGAGATTCCGCATCTTGGAAACCTTAGCGGATTCGTGAGCTATTCCTACATGGTGAGCTCGACATACTTGCCCGTGACGGGCGGACTCTTTCTCGGCGATGATGCCGCGAATGCGTTGAGCAACACCGCCGGACGTTTCTGGGGTACGCAGGACCAACGCAACACGGTGCGGACTCGTTTTCGATATTTGCTGACTCCGCGTCTGTGGGCGGCAATGGGCGCGGAATATGGAAGCGGTTTGCCCGTGGCCTTCCAGGGAACCGAGCAGCAAGCGACAGCGCAATACGGCGCGCGGATCGTTGAGCGCGTGAATTTCGCACGCAATCGGGTGAAGCCGTCGTTTTCCCTGGATGCGTCCGTGGGAGCAGAGGTTTGGAAGCACGACACCGTTCAAGTTCGCATGCAAGCGGATATAGCGAACCTCACCAATCGCCTGAACGTGATTGACTTTGCCGGCTTGTTCTCCGGAAATGCCGTGGCGCCTCCGCGATCCTTCGCGGTTCGGCTGCAAACGTCCTTCTGACGGTCGCACTTCACACAATTCTTACGAACATCTCATCACTTAATAAGGGTCAGGGCGCTATATTTTTGCGTTGAGAGCGCGGTTTGTGTAGGAGTCCGTGATGGCAGACCTGGTTTTTGTACTTGCAACACTGGCGTTCTTCGGCGTCGCGATCCTCTACCTGCGCGGATGCGAAAGGCTCAGGTAACGTACGACTATGTTGGAAAACGCTCTACTGATCATCGTCTGCGTGCTGTTGTTGGGCTACCTGCTTACCGCGCTACTCAAGCCGGAGAAATTCTGACCCATGACGGCAAACGGCTGGCTGCAAATCGGATTCTTTCTGCTCGTGGTTCTCGCGTTGACCAGGCCGCTTGGTGTTTTCATGGCCAAGGTCTTCAATCGCGAGAAAACGTTTCTTGACTTTGCGCTGCGACCCATCGAGCGATTGATTTATCGCGCAACGGGCGTGCAAGAAAAGCGCGAGATGGCCTGGACGGAATACACCTACGCCATGCTCTTGTTCAGTGGCGTTTCGATGGTGCTGCTGTACGTGATCGAGCGCACGCAGAAGTGGCTTCCCTTCAATCCGCAAAAGCTCTCAAACCTCGAGCCGGGCCTGGCGTGGGGCACCGCGGCGTCCTTCACCACGAACACGAACTGGCAAGCCTACGTGCCCGAGACGACCATGAGCTATCTGACGCAGATGGCCGGCTTGGCGTACCACAACTTCGTTTCGGCTGCGGTTGGCATTGTTCTGGCTATTGCGGTCGTTCGCGGGATTGCACGCAAGGAGACCGACCGGCTGGGAAATTTCTGGGTCGATACGACTCGGTGTCTCTTATGGGTACTGCTGCCTCTGTGTCTCGTGGGCGCCCTGGTCCTGGTCTCGCAAGGAGTCGTCCAGAATCTGAAGCCATACACGACTGTCGATGTAGTCGATCCCCAGACAGTGCAGGTGACTGGCGCTGACGGAAAGACCGCTGCGCAAATTGTGCGCCAGCAAGTCATCGCGCAGGGCCCCGTGGCTTCACAGGAAGCCATCAAGGAATTTGGCACAAACGGTGGCGGATTTTTCAACGCTAACAGTGCGCACCCATTTGAGAATCCCACTCCTTTCACAAATTTCTTTGAGCTAGTGCTGATCTTCGCGATTCCTTCGGGCCTGACGTACACACTGGGGCGCATGACCGGCTCACAGCGGCACGGCTGGGCGGTGTGGGCAGCCATGGCGTTCTTGTTTCTCGCCGGCGTAACGGCGACGTATTGGGCCGAGGCAAAGGGAAATCCACAACTACTTGGCGTGGATCAGTCCGCGAGCGCTTTGCATTCCGGCGGGAACATGGAAGGTAAGGAAACCCGCTTTGGGATTGCCAATTCAGCGCTTTTTGCCACAGTCACGACAGACGCAAGCTGCGGCGCAGTGAACGGCATGCACGACTCCTTCACGCCACTCGGCGGCATGATTCCGCTGATCAATATCATGCTTGGCGAAGTGGTCTTCGGGGGCGTGGGCGCGGGACTGTACGGCGTCATTGTTTTTGTCATTTTGGCGGTGTTCATTGCCGGACTGATGGTCGGCCGAACTCCGGAATATCTGGGCAAGAAAATCGAGTCGTACGACGTGAAGATGGCGATGCTCGCGGTCCTGGTTCTGACGTTCACGATTCTGGCCTTCTCCGCTATCTCGGTGGTCGAAAAACTCGGCACTGCCAGCATTAGCAATCCCGGGCCACACGGACTATCGCAAATACTCTACGCATACGTCTCCTCGACGGGAAACAATGGGTCGGCCTTCGCGGGCATCAACGCGAACACGCTCTGGTACAACACGACGACCGGAGTCGCGCAACTCCTCGGCCGGTTCTTCATGATTATTCCAATCATGGCCATAGCCGGGAGTCTAGCCAAGAAAAAGACAGTCCCCGCATCCGCGGGAACGTTCCCGGTAACCGGTCCTTTGTTCACCACTTTGCTCGTCTCCACGATCTTGATTGTGGGAGCGCTGACGTTCTTCCCGGCGCTGAGCCTTGGGCCAATTCTGGAGCACCTGTTGATGATGGCGGGAAAAGCGTTCTGACGAATCTCTGAGGAATCCAATGGAGCAATCGAAGCAAAAGAGAACCAAACTGCTGAGCGACAAGAAGATTGTTTCCCGAGCAGTGCTCGATTCCTTTGCGAAGCTGCATCCGCGAACGATGGTGAAAAACCCGGTGATGTTCGTGGTGGAAGTCGGCGCGGTGCTGACAACAATCGAATTGGTGAAGGACGCGACGCAGCACGCAGGTCAATTTGGCTTTGGCTTGCAGATCACATTGTGGCTGTGGTTCACGGTTCTATTTGCGAATTTTGCGGAGGCCATGGCCGAAGGGCGCGGGAAAGCACAGGCGGATACATTGCGCAAGGCGCGAGCGGAAACCGCCGCACACCGATTGCGCGCGGATGGCTCCGTGGAGTCTGTGGCCAGTTCCAAGCTGCGTTCCGGCGACGTGGTCCTCGTGTCGGCCGGAGAGTTCATTCCGGGTGATGGCGAAGTCATAGAAGGCGTAGCCTCGGTCGACGAGTCGGCTATTACCGGTGAGTCCGCACCAGTCATTCGTGAATCCGGCGGCGATCGCTCCGCCGTCACCGGTGGAACGCGCGTACTTTCCGACGAGATCAAGATACGCATCACTTCCAATCCAGGGGAAACGTTCCTCGATCGCATGATTCATCTGGTGGAGGGCGCGTCGCGACAGAAAACCCCCAACGAAATCGCGCTGAACATTCTACTGGCGGGTCTCACGATCATTTTCCTGCTGGCGGTTGTCACGCTACAACCCTTCGCCATCTATTCCGGAGCGCCGCAGAGCATCTTCGTGCTCGTATCGCTGCTTGTGTGCTTGATCCCCACCACAATCGGCGGACTACTCTCCGCCATCGGCATCGCCGGCATGGATCGCATGATCCAGCGGAATGTTATCGCGATGTCCGGCCGCGCTGTGGAAGCGTCCGGGGACGTGGACGTGCTGTTGCTGGACAAAACAGGAACGATCACGCTGGGCAATCGCCAGGCAACCATGTTCTATCCCTGTCCGAACGTAGTCGAAACCGATCTGGCCAATGCGGCACAACTCGCCTCCCTGGCCGACGAAACCCCGGAAGGGCGTTCGATTGTCGTATTGGCCAAGGAAAAGTATGGCCTGCGCGGCCGCGAAATCAGTCATCTGAGCCCACTCTTTATTCCCTTCTCCGCACAGACGCGCATGTCCGGCGTGGACCTCGACGGCCGCCAAATTCGCAAAGGAGCTCCGGAGGCGATAGCGAAATACGTAGCCGAGCGGGGCCAGGCGGTGCCACAGGAAATCGAACAGTGCATCAGGGAGGTTTCCAACGGCGGAGGCACACCACTGCTGGTGGCGGAAAATGGCCGGGCGCTCGGCGTCATCGCGCTGACCGACGTTGTCAAGGGAGGAATGCGCGAGCGCTTCGATCATCTCCGGGCGATGGGCATCTATACGATGATGATTACCGGGGACAATCCACTGACGGCCGCAGCGATTGCCAGGCAAGCGGGAGTGGATGACTTTTTGGCCGAAGCCAAGCCCGAAGACAAGATGGCGCTGATTAAGCGCGAGCAGGCAAAAGGCAAGCTCGTGGCCATGACTGGGGATGGCACGAACGATGCTCCGGCGCTGGCTCAGGCGGACGTTGGCGTGGCGATGAACACGGGAACGCAAGCCGCCAAAGAAGCCGGCAACATGGTGGACCTGGATTCCAATCCGACGAAACTCATCGAAATTGTGGAGATCGGCAAGCAATTGCTGATCACGCGTGGCGCGCTGACCACATTTTCTGTCGCGAATGACGTGGCGAAGTATTTTGCGATCATTCCTGCGATGTTTGCCGGAGCTTTTCCAGTTTTGGGTGCGTTAAACGTTATGCGCTTGGCGACCCCGCAGTCGGCGATTCTGTCGGCGGTCATTTTCAATGCGCTGATCATTATTGCGCTGATTCCCCTGGCCCTGCGCGGCGTGCGCTACCGTCCGGTCGGCGCGGCCGCGCTATTGCGTCAGAATTTGCTGATCTATGGGTTTGGCGGCGTGGTTGCGCCGTTCATCGGCATCAAGGTGATAGACCTCTTGATCACCTATTTGCATTTCGCGTGAGGACTTGAATGAAGGAAAATTTGCGAATCGCGATCTTGTACACGCTGGTTACGACGATCCTGTTTGGTCTCCTCTATCCCTTGGGCGTAACCGGACTGGCTCAGTTGCTTTTTCCGGCACAGGCCAACGGAAGTTTGCTCACGAAGAACGGCCAAGCGGTCGGCTCCAAGCTATTGGGCCAAATGTTTTCCTCGCCTGGATATTTTCGTCCTCGACTTTCGGGAGCAGGGGCGGGGTACGATGCTTCGCAGTCCGGATCGCCAAACTTAGCGCCAACGAATCATGCGCTCATCGAGCGCGTAAAAGGCGATGTGGACAAACTGCACAGCGAGAATCCGGGCGCATCGATTCCAGTCGATTTGGTAACCGCGTCTGGCTCGGGACTGGATCCGGAGATTTCGCCGGCGGCGGCTGAGTTTCAAATCCCTCGCGTCGCGCGAGAACGCGGCATAAGCGGGGCAGACATCAGAGCGCTCGTGAGCAAGCACACGCTAGGAAGGCAATTCGGTTTTCTCGGCGAGCCCCGTGTGCGGGTGTTGGAGCTGAATCTGGACTTGGACGCAACCCATCCGATGCAGCGGTAAGACTCAGGATTTCCTTCCGCTTTCTTTCACGTTGCCGGCGCGAGGCGGCTGAAACCGGTAACCCACCCAGGGCTCGGTCAAAATATATTTTGGGCGCGCAGGATTGGCTTCAATCTTTTTTCGCAACTGATTGATCACCACACGCAGGCTTTCCGTCTCGTCGCCATAATCCGGTCCCCAAACGGCCTGCAACAATCTGCGGTGAGCGAGCGGTTTACCTTGATTGGCGATTAGGTATTTCAACACATCGTATTCCTTGGGAGTGAGGTGCACCATTTGGCCCCGCACGGTGATCTCGCGGGCTTCAAAGTCGATGGTCAGATCTTTCGACACAAACGGCGGCATCGCATCTCCTGGCGCATACCGGCGTAACGCTGCGCGGATCCGCGCGAGCAACTCCTCGATACTGAAGGGCTTCACCACGTAATCATCCGCACCCGCATCCAGCGCGGAAACCTTGTCCCGCTCGGCATTGCGTACGGTCAGCATAATGATAGGAGCATCCGAAGCGCGGCGAATTTCGCGGCAAGCTTCGATTCCCCCCATGCCGGGCATGTTCACGTCCAGCAGGACCAAATCCGGTCGCTGCTTGCGAATGGACTCAAGGGCCTCTTCGCCCGTCTTCGCTTCCGTGATCACATATCCAAGCGAACTTAGAGTTGCGCGCATTACGCGACGAATTTGCGGTTCGTCATCGACGACCAGAATGTTCGCGGCGTTCAACGGACCTCCTTGTCGCCGTGATCGACCGGCAACGTAAAAGCAAACACGGAGCCGTGACCTAGCTGGCTGGTCACGCTGATGGTTCCCTGCTGCGCGACGATGAGCGCCTTGGCTATGGGCAGACCCATGCCCGTCCCGCGCACAAGGTAACGTTGGTCTTTGCCGCGATAAAATTTATCGAAGATCATGGTTTGCTCGAAATCGTCGATTCCCGGGCCGCGATCGGCAACGCTGGTGGTAACGGCGTCTCCCGTCAGCTCCGCGGCGATCGTGATCGGCTGGTCCTTCGCGGAATAGAGATTAGCGTTGTCGATCAACTGCACCAATGCCTCTTTGGCACGTTCCGGGTCGGCACGCACGGCCGGAAGCTCCGCGGCGATTCGCAAATCCACTGGGCGCCCGCCCAGGGATGTGCCGCAGTGCCCTACAGCCGCCCGGATGATTTCCTCGACGTGAACTGGCGCGAGGTCCAAGGTAACTTCGCCAGCCTCGAGCCTGGCCATCTCGCCGGCTCTTTCGATCAGGCGATTCAGGCGATCGCACTCCTCGTTGATGATGGAGAGAAGTTCGTGCGTGTGCGCGCTATCCGAGGGGACTGAGGCGAGCAAGCTGCTGACCGCGGCCTTCATCGACGTCAACGGCGTGCGAAAGTCGTGCGTGATCGAATCCAGCAGCGCCGATTTGAGCCGCTCGCCTTGCCGCTCTGCTTCCGTCTGGCCGAGTTGCTCGATGGCGCGGGCCCGCTCAATGGCGATCGCCACCAGCGTGCTGATGGCATCCAACGATTGCCGCGAAAGCTGCGATCCAGAAATCCCGAGGCTGGCTATGGGGCGGACACCCATTCGAATCGGAATAAAATACTGGCCTTGTTCTGCGTCCGCGGAAATCTCGTCGAGCAAGAAGGCCTGCTTCATCTTGTCTTCATCAAGGTGGGCCGCACCGAATCCGGAACGGTAGAATTTATCCTTTTGCGGAAGAAACAACGCTGCTGCGCCAACTTCAAAACTTTCGACGATGTAATCCGGAATCGCGTTCATCAATTGGATCACATTGCCTTCGCCGAGCAGCTTGCGGCTGAATTGGTACAGCCGCTCAACCTCGCGCCTGCGATGGTGCGCCTCATCCGCTTCGGTGCGAATGCGCGATGAAAGCTGGCTGCCCATAATGGACGATACAAGAAACGCGAACAGCGCGACCCAGTTCTGCGGATCGGCGATGGTCAATGTCCCTACCGGCGGCAAGAAGAAATAATTGAAGGCCACCACCGACACCAGTGACATGGCCACGGAAACGGCCATTCCCCAGACTGCCGAAACTGCTAGAATTGCCAGCAGAAACGAAAGCGCCACAGTCGTTTGGTTCACGTGCAGGATGTGACGATAGAAAAAGGAAATGCCGGCGACCAGGGCCAGGGATACAGTTATCCCCATGATCCGACCGCCTAAGAACCTTTGCATCGCTACATTCTAGCGCATGCTAGAAATTCGACGAGGAGAACATAGGCCTTGACCAAAAAGCCAGAAGAGTGGCTGGAAGTGGCTTCGCCGCCGCAAAAGGCGCGAGGCATCTTCAAGCTTTTCCTGGGCTATGCGCCGGGCGTGGGTAAGACCTTTAGCATGTTGAGCGAGGCGCTGCGGCGGCGGAGTCGCGGCGAAGACGTCGTCATCGGAGTAGTGGAGACGCACGGGCGCAAGGGCGTGGAAGAGCTGGTCGCGCAAATGGACCAGGTGCCCCTCAAAAAGATCGAATACAAGGGCACGGTTTTCGAGGAGATGGACGT
>DATBYP010000149.1:0-4025 GCA_036513675.1 Candidatus Acidiferrum sp. | reverse complement strand
GGAGGTCACGCGCAGTGAGAGCTGCATGAGAGTCCCGTCCCCCATTTCGGGTTGCGGGGGGTTGAGTGTTGCCGGGCCTGTCCAGTTCCCTGCCAGGGTTTTCAAGGTATCGAAGGACTTCTGGGCTCCAGACTTTTGCGTGTCGGACTGCGCGAGGGCCACGGCAGAGAGAGACATCAGAATAACGAGGGACATAATAAGACGATGTGATTTCATGTTTCTTCTCCTTAAGGTTCTTTACTTTCGGGTCGCGGTTTTCCCTCGCGGCTACACAGCCGCGAGCGATCACGTTTCGAGCGACTCCTAGTGTTATAGTTAACTATAACACTGCCTCACGTGCAAGCCCTTTTTCCGATTTTCTTTGACCGTCCGTCCCGTTTGCCATTGATCTGATAACACAGGACTTGCTTAGCCAGTTGGGATAAATTGGCAATTTAACTTGATGGGGACCGCCACTCGCTTGGGGGGCCGACGAACAAAATTAGCGATCTTTTGTTGAAACGCCGAGGAGCTTTTCGAATTCGGGCTCGGTGAGGACGGAAACGCCGAGATCTTTGGCTTTGTCGTACTTCGATCCGGGGTCGGTGCCTACTACTACGTAATCGGTTTTCTTGCTTACGGAGCTGGAGACTTTGGCGCCGTGTTGCATTACTAATTGGGCGGCTTCTTCGCGGGAGCGATTGGCGAGGCCGCCGGTAAAGACGAAGGATTTGCCGGCGAATTTCTGGCTTTTGAGGACGCGCTTTTCGGCCGTGGGCCGGACGCCGGCTTTGTCGAGCTTCTTGATTATTTTTTGGTTGGCGGATTCGGAGAAGAATTCGGCAATGGCGGCGGCTACTTTCGGCCCTACTTCGGTTACTTCGAAGAGCTGGTCTTCCTTGGCTTCCGCCAGTTCGTCCAGAGAAGAAAAATGTTCGGCCAGCAACTGCCCGGTACGTTCGCCTACCATGCGGATGCCTAGCGCATAGATTAGCCGGGCTAGCGTGTGCTTTTTGCTGGCGGCAATTTGGTCCAGCAAATTTTGCGCGGATTTCTCGCCCATGCGCTCGAGATCAGCGACATCGTCCAGCTTCAGCGTGTATAGATCCGCGATGTCCTTGACCATGCCTTTGTCCACAAGCTGGTCGACAATTTTGTCGCCCAGGCCGTTGATGTCCATGGCGTGGCGGCTGGCGAAATGAAGCAGCGACTCTTTCCGCTTCGCTGGGCACGCGGCGTTGACGCAGCGATACGCGACTTCACCTTCGGCGCGGTGAATGGCGCTGCCGCATTCCGGGCAATTCTTGGGCATGCGAAACGGTTTGCGGTTGGCGCTTTCTTTGGTCACCTTCAGGACGTGGGGGATCACTTCCCCCGCCCGCTCGATCAGCACCGTATCGCCGATCTGCAAGCCGAGGCGGTCGATCTCGTCCATGTTGTGCAGCGTGGAACGGCTGACAGTGACGCCTCCCACCTGCACCGGCTCGAGCACGGCCACGGGCGTCAGCGTGCCGGTGCGGCCTACCTGCACGCGAATGTCGTTCACGACCGTGGTTTCCTGCCGCGCTGGATATTTGTAGGCGATCGCCCAGCGCGGGGCTTTTGCGGTGTATCCCAATTCACGCTGAATCCCCAACGAATTGACCTTAATTACCACACCATCGATTTCGTACGGGAGCTCTTCGCGCTTGGGCTCCCAGGCATCGCAGTATTTGCAGACCTGCTCGATCCCGTCGCACAGCTTCCAATCTTCGGAAGCGCGGAAGCGCAATTGCTTCAGAGCTTCCAGTGAATCGGAATGCTTCGGGAAAGGAACCTCGCCATCCACGAGCAAGTAATACGCAAAAAACTCCAGACGCCGCCGCGCGGTAATCGAAGGATCGAGCACGCGCACCGAGCCCGCCGCCGCGTTCCGCGGATTCACAAAGATTTTCCCGCCGCTCTCCTCCTGCTGCCGGTTCATCGCCTCGAACGCCTTGCGCGTCATCAGCACTTCGCCGCGAACCTCAAATGTCGGTGGCAGCTTCAGCTTTTTCAATGCGGCGAGATCCACACGGAGCGGAATCGAGCGAATGGTCTTCACATTCGGCGTGACGTCCTCGCCGGTTCGCCCATCGCCGCGGGTAACGCCGCGCGCCAAGCCGCCGTTCACGTACTGCAGCGAAATGCTCAGCCCATCAAACTTATGTTCCGCGATGTACTCAATTTTTTCGTGGCCGCTTCCCTGGCGGACTCGCCGGTCAAAATCGCCCAACGTCTCGTAGGAAAACGCGTTGTCCAGGCTCAACATCGGCCGGGCGTGCTGCACGGTCTGAAAGCCTTCGCGCGGAGTCGCGCCCACGCGCACGGTCGGCGAATCGGGAGTAATCAGCTTAGGATTTGCGGCCTCCAGCTCCTTGAGCTGGTTCATCATGCGGTCGTAAGCGGCGTCGGAAATTTCCGGCTGGTCCAGCACGTGATACAAGTACTCGTGGTGCCGCAGCTTGTTGCGCAGCTCTTCGATCTCGTGTTTGGCGGCTACCGCCTTGGCCATGGAACCCTCGGAAGAACGTTCACTGGAATGCGCATCATATTATATAGAATGGAAGTTTCGCGCCGCGGCTCGCAAGCGCCCTTGGACGGTTGATGCTGCCAAACCTTCGCAACGCTTTGCTGATTCATAACCCGAACGCCGGCAACGGCGGCAAGGGCCGCCGACGCATGCTCGACGAAGCCCGCCGCATTTTCTCGCTTGGCGGCATCGACGCTGATCTTCTGGAAACGCGCGGCCCCGGCGACGCAACCGTCATGGCCGAGCGCGCCACCAAGGAAGGTCGCCAGCTCGTGATTGCCTGCGGCGGCGACGGTACACTCAATGAAGTCGTCAACGGCCTTGCCGGCCAACAAAACGGCCATCGCGTCCCCATGGCCTTGCTCCCTGGAGGGACCGCCAACGTCCTCGCGAAAGAGCTCGGGCTGCCGTGGGACATTCCCAGCGCCGCCGCAAAGCTGGTGCACGGCGAAATAAGAGATATCGCGCTTGGTCTCGCCACTCCCCTGAAGGAACCGGACAAAAAGCGCTATTTCTTGAGCGTCGCCGGCGCCGGTCCTGACGGCATGATCGTTTACTCCATTGACCTTGACCTAAAAGCGCGCGTCGGCATCCTCGCTTACTGGTGGCAAGGCGCGCGCGAAGTTTTCCGCTACAAATACCAGCATTTTCGCGTGGTTACTGGCCACGACAAACTGGACGTCTCGCTCGTCGTTGTCGGCAGGACCAAACACTACGGCGGCCCCTTTCGGATTACGACGGAAGCGGACCTTTACTCTGACCACTTCGAACTTATGGGTTTGACGACCAAGAGCGGCTTGAAATATCTGAGCTATCTCCCAACCTTATGGTTGGGCAAGCTGCGCGGCACGGACGGCGTACATTTCTGGAAGGCGAACAGCATCGTCTGCGAGCCGCTCGATTCCAATCCCGTTTACGCGCAAATCGATGGCGAACCCCTTGCGCGCCTTCCAGTGGAATTCAAAATCGTCCCGCGCGCGCTCAAGCTTCTCGTTCCAATAGACGCCGCCTCGGCGACAATCCCTACGAAAAATTAAATGGACGCCTTCACGCACGGGCTGGCGTCCTATGCGGTGACCCGCGCCGTTTTCCCAAGAGCGTCGCGGGCCACGATGCTCGCCGCAATCCTCGCGGGCTCTGCAGCTAACCTCGACTACCTTAGCGCGAGCTTTGGTCCATCCGTATTCTTAGATTGGCACCGCACAGCGACGCATTCCCTCCTTGGAATCCTTATCGTCACAGCGCTCTCCGCGATCGCCGTCGCGCTGGCCACGCGCCGCACACAAAAGCCGGACAGCTTCCGCACAATTTTTATCGCCGTATTGGTTGCATGCGCTCTGCATGTAGGGATGGACCTCACGCAGAACGAAAGCGTCCAGCTACTCTGGCCTTTCCGCACGCAGCGATATTCCGCCAACTGGGTCGCTCCTTTCGATCTCTGGATTCTGCTCGTCCTTCTCGCTGGAGTGCTTCTCCCGCAACTGCTCGCCCTCGT
>DATBYP010000148.1:0-6662 GCA_036513675.1 Candidatus Acidiferrum sp. | reverse complement strand
CGGCATCATCAAGCGCCTGCTCAACGACGGCCTGATCATCGAGCGCCGCGAGCGACCCTCCGCACACGACGACCAGCGCCGCCGCTATTACCGGCTAACGTCCCAGGGCCGCGAGGTCGCCGCCGCCGAAGCCGCGCGCCTTGAAAAAGTGGTCGCGCTGGCCCGTTCGCGCCACCTTCTGAAGCGAACACAGCCGGCGTAACGAATTTGTAGGGGCACGGGACACCCGTCCCGTCCCATGTAGAGGCGCAGCCACTCGTTTCGCTTTTTGGGAGTGCGGTGGTCTTGTTTACCCTGAGCCTCGAAGGGCCGCCGCTTTTACGAATTGAACCAGATCACAAGCTGCCCGTGCGAATTTCGCTTTTCCGCCCTCTACTTCCCCGCCAACAACTCCGCCAAATAACTCTTCCACACCGCAGCCCAAGTATGCGTCCCATGCCCATGCGTAGCGTCGCTAATCGGAATCACCACAAACCGCGCGCCCTGCACGCGCGTGATCTCCCGCTCCGCGATCGCCAGCTCCGGCGGATTAATAAAATCGTCCGCCGAATTCACATACATCACCCGCGCGCGAATTTTCTCGAGGGACGGCAGCGGATCGTAATTCCGCGAAGCATTCACCTGATACAGCAAATCGTTCGCATCCAGCCCCGGCATCCGCGCCGCAAAATATTCGTCCAGTTATTTATCCGCAGCATCTCGCGTCGGCAGCGTCTTCTGCATCTGCAGCGGCGCGCTCCCCGCAATCAACAGCAAATCCAGCGCCGTGCGCAACCCCTGCTTCGGTTCAGTAGAGTACTCGCCACCCTTCCACTCCGGATCGTTTCGAATCGCGTCCATCACCATCTTCCGCCACACCCGATTCCGCCCCGCAATCTGGGCCGGCTGGCAAGCCAGCGGCATCAGCGCGTCCATAAACTCCGGATACGTTTCCCCCCACACAAACGAGTGCATGCACCCCATCGACGTCCCCAGGATCAGCCGCAAATGCTCCACGCCCAAGTGCTCCGCCAGCCCATGTTGGGCCGCCACCATGTCGTCGTAGTCATACTGCGGAAATTTCGCATGCAGCCCGTCGCTCGGCTTTGACGATTTCCCGTGCCCAATCCCATCCGGTAAAATAATGTAGTACTTCGCCGTATCGAGCAGTTGCCCCTCGCCAAACAATTCCCCCGCAAACTGCGGCGCCAAAAATTGCGCCCCCGATCCGCCCGTCCCATGCAAAATCATCACCGCATTCGACACATGCCCAGCCGAATCGCGAACAGTCTTCCCTAGCGTCCGGTAATGCAATCGCAACTCCGCCATCCTCTCCCCATCCCGAAACGCAAAATCCTTAACAACAAAATCCCCCTCAACAGTCGCCGGAACCGCCGCCCGCAAGGAAACACCCGCCACCACCAAACCCAACCCCATCGTCAACGCAAAAATTCCCCGTCTCATCTATTTCTCCGTGACGTCTCCCTTGCCGGCATCATCCCAATCCTCTGCACGCTACGTATCCCGCGCCATTTCCCTTTGCAAACGCGCATACATCTTCGCCTCGTCCGCCAAATTCTGCACGGCCAAGCGCGTCTCATGCACCATCAACGCGCACCCCGACGCCAATCCCGCCACCGCCACCGCTCCGGCCAGCAGCGCAAGCCCCGCCGTCAATTGAAACAGGAGGCGCTGCCCGTAATAAGTAACAATCGACCCCACCACAGACACTAGCGCTGCCATAGCAAATAATCCCAGCGAACCATAAATAACCCGCAGCGCCTTCACCAGCAGTTGCGTCCGCACGTGCAGCCCCGCAAGTTGCCCCGCCCAACTTTGGTAAGTAACTCCGGCAGGGTCAATCGCTGCCAACTCCCGCGCTACCACGCGTGTCCGGTCCACCACCCGCGCCAACCGGTTGCTCGTTCCCAGCGCCAACACCGAACACGCATTCGTAAGAATCGCCGGCGCCACCACCGCCGTAAGCACTCCAAACGGATTTCCTCCCGCCGTATATTCCCCAGCTACGTAAATCATCGTTAGGCACCTCCGCCCCCGCGTCCAAGTAGCCGCGAGTTTATCTCCCATGTCAGCTATCTTCGAGTTGATTTCACACTTGTACCCAGATCGTCCATTGGTGCACCAACACCAGCGTGACGACATCCGTGGTTTCTACATGTAGTTTGCTGTTCCCGCTACCAAAGCACGATGTTTCCATCGCTTGCTGGTTCGCGATCCTACGTTGGTTGCTTCCGCTTGCCTGTCGCCCCTCAGCTCTCCGGCCCCGCCGCAATGTAATACCCCGGCCGCGCTCGCACCTTTAACCCTTCCTTCTTCACCGTCACCTTGATCTCGTGGTACCCCGCCTCGTTCGTCCCGCTAGGCATATAGCTCAGCGAATACTGCGAATGCAGCTCGCCCCCAATCTCATCCGCGGCATTTTCTATCGAGTGATTCTTGAACGTGGCGATGTGCTCTCCGCCCGTCGCCGTCGCGGCCAGCTCCAGCGCATGGTCCGTAATCTTGTTCTTAACGTGCTGCACCGCCCACACCGCCAAAGCCATCAAGTTTCCGCTTCCGTAGAGCGCAGCGTCCGAGCCTGGCGTCTGCACCGTCCCGGGGAATGGAGCACGCCCAAACGTTCCGGGCGGCGTGACCTTCGGCGTCGTATCCTGCGCTGGCGCCTTCAGCTCCGCCATGGTGGTCGACAATCCTACCGAGTAGATCGTCACGTTCGAAAGCTGGGCCTGCCGCAGCACCGCGCCAAGTTTCGTCTCGCTCCCCACGTCCGTAGCCTCCGACAAAATTACCATCACTCGCCGCCGCCCGGGCGCATCCGCCGTGGGTAGTGGCCGCCCGCTCAGCATCTCCACGCCTATCGCCATCGCGTCAAACAGTTTCGAGCCCCTGGTCACCGTCTTGAGCTGTGTAAAAGTCTTCTCAATCGCATCCTGGTTGACCGTGAAATCCTGCAGCTTATCCACGGAGTCGTTGAAGCCCACCACGGCCGCTTCGCCATTCGGGCCCATTACCGTTTCCCCCAGCACAATTCCCGACTTCTGAATCTGCGGCAGCAGCGGATCGATCCTCGTGCTCGTTTCCACCAGAAAAACAATGGACAGCGGATCGCCCCCCAGGTCGAAATGCGTAATCTGCTGCGGAACTCCGTTATCCGTGATCTGAAAATCCTTCGCGTCCAGCGTGTTCACCATCTGCCCGTTCGCATCTTTCACCGTCGCCGGTGTGTTCACCAGCGCTACGCGCGTGACAATCTTGCTTTGCGGGGGAGCCTGCTGAACCGGTGTGCCCGGCCGCGGTGCTATGGGCCCGGTAGGCGACTGTGGGAACACCCGTTGCCCGGAAACAAGCATCGCGCCCGCCAAAACCGCGAGCGATAAGCATAGGAAAGGCGGTTTCTTCATAGCGGGCCTCCGTGCCCAGTGTATCCAATTCGACGCAACTCCGCCCTCAGACGTTGCTGCCAAGCCCCGCAATTCCCATAATGGAGGTTCGTCTCTTGGAGAGTTCGAATGTCCTCAGGGCACGTCAAGCTCAAGCCCCAGCATGCACCCAAAGCTCCGCACCAAGATCCACAGTTCCTGGAAAGCACCGCCGCCCGGCCAATACGCATCCTGGCGGAGTATCTGCATCCGCTCGTGCAGCTCAAAAATGAAGGCATCGGCGATACCATCGTGATGTTCGGCTCCGCGCGCATCGAGTCCCACGAAACCGCGCAGGGGCGCCTCACCCGCCTGAAGAAAACGCCGCTCTCCAAACTGAAGGGCACCGAGCGCGTGAAACACCGCGAAGCCCTCCGCGATGCAAAAAGTGCCTTGGAAATGTCGCGTTACTACGAAGAAGCCCGCGAACTCTCTCACCGCATCACCACTTGGGCGCTCACCCTCGGCCCGCGCCCGCGCCGCTTCGTCATCTGCTCCGGCGGCGGTCCCGGCATCATGGAAGCCGCCAATCGCGGCGCTGCGGAAGCCGGCGGAAAATCCATCGGCCTATCCATCGAGCTGCCCCACGAACAGTTCGCCAACGCGTACATCAGTCCCGAGCTCAGTCTCAATTTCCATTACTTTTTCATGCGCAAACTCTGGTTCGCGCAAATCGCCAAAGCCCTCATCGTTTTCCCGGGCGGCTTTGGCACCATGGACGAATTGTGGGAAATGCTCACCCTGCTGCAAACCGGCAAGCTGCCGCGCAACAACCTGATCATTATTTACGGCCGCAAATATTGGGATGAAGTTCTCAACTTCCGCGCCATGGTGCGCTGGGGCATGATTAATCAGGACGAACACAAAATGTTGCAATTCGCCGATACCGTGGACGAAGCCTTCACGCGCATCCGCGAAGGCCTAGAGAGATACCACATGAAGCTTGACTCTGACTTATAGACCTCCCTGTAGCGCCGGGCGGAGTCCCCGTAGCCCTGCGGCCTTTCCCTGCGTCTTTCGCACAAGACAATGCTAGGACTAGATCTTAGATGTCTTCCGCTTTTGGATGAGGTGAGGCTGCATGAACAAATATGTGCTTGAGCCTATTGGAAAGATTCGTTCCGAAATCAAAAATACAGAGGATGCCCCGCTGTTTTATACAGAAGGAGCCCCAAACGCCCATCTTGAATTGAGTCCATCCTATTGGAACGGAGTGCAGGGCATGAAGGTCGGACACGAAATCATAGTGATTACATGGCTTCATCGTGCTGGCCGAGACGCTCTAAAGGGCATCCGAGAGGCGATGTATCGCGTCCTCTGACAGGAGTATTCCTGACTCGATCGCCGAATCGCCCGAATCCATTGGGCCTTCATCGCGCAAAGGTTCTGGCGATCGATCAAGGTTGTCTCTTGATCGGCCCGATCGAAGCGATCGACGGTACGCCCGTGATTGATATAAAGCCGGTGGTCGAAGAATCGAACGACTTCTAATGCGGACTTGCTACCGCCGTCCATGAATTTTCATTCTCCCCGCAGGTCATCGACTGATGTTCCGGATTGCGAGAGCATTTGCTTCCAGAACCGTTCATAAACGCAGGAAGTTGCTGCTACAGGTATTCCCCAGCATTATCGCGGAACTCTACGTATGCCCTCTTGCGCTCTGCCTTGCTATCGTTTGTGTAATCCTGCTTAGGCCTCACTTCAAAATTAGAGGAGAACTGGATGCAGATAAAATTTCAGTCCAGAATTTTTGGTGCGGGAAAATTAAAGCTGGCCGGCGCTGCGCTAGCGGGATTCTTGCTCTTCATCGGCGCACCGAGTCTGCGCGCCGATAACGATAGTTGCCAACGCCGTATCTCGAAAGCCGATCATCGCCTTCACGAAGCTATCGAGCATCATGGCCGTAACAGCAGGCAAGCGGATAACGCTCGCCAGCAGTTGCACGAAGCTCGCGAAAATTGCTGGAGCCGCAGTCATCGTTGGTGGGATGAAGACGGGCATCGGTGGCGCTCCGACCGCGACTGGGATGACCACGATCACGACCGCTACGATCGCGAACACCCGCCCCGCTAACTTCAGCGACAATTCTCCTGCTGTCATTTTCCGAGGCGCAGCAGCGCGAGCACTGCGCCTTTTTTCTTTACCTCTCTAAGAAGAGGCCGCGCAGCTCCCGCCGTGACCTTTCGAACGCCTTCGGTCGTCCTCCCTACCTTGCCATTGCGCTCCTTCTTTTCTTTCGCTCACCGCCCGCGACATTTTTTCTGTCTGGGGGTTTCATCTGCAAGGACGCACAAACCCCAACCAGCACCAGGGCAGCGCCCTCGGGAGGACGTTTATGCCTTTGCGAAAGCATCTGGATAAATCGCTGTTTGGTAAGGCCGCGCTCGCCACTGCGGCCTTGGGTGGATTCTTGCTCTTCGCCGGCGCACCCAGCGCGAAAGCCGATAATTGCCAGCGTCGCATCGCCCGCGCCGAACATGAGCTCAGCGAAGCGATCGAAGACCACGGCTACAACAGCCGTCAGGCCGACCGCTGGCGCCATGAACGTCACGAAGCCTACGAAGCCTGCGCGCGCGATCGCAGCTATTACGGCGACCAGTACCGTAACCAGGGCTATTATCGCGACGAGCGAGGCAACTACTATTACCGCTACGACAGCGACCGTGATCGTCGCTACAATCGCGATTACGATCGCGACCGGCGTCGTTCTCGTGACTGGGACGACGACCGAAACTGACCCCTTCTTCGCACCGGGACTAGACCCTTCTACTCACTGAAAATGCAAAAAGGCCGGGATTTATTCCCGGCCTCTTCATTTTTCCACTCGCCTGCGCCTGTCACCACAATACTCTGCGCCGCTACAAAACTACCGATAGCAATTACCGATCAAGTCCTTTAAGCCTCATTACGCTGCTGGTTTGTGCGCAACGTCCAGGTCTTCCGCGAAGACCGCTTCGAATCGCCGCGTTTCGTCTTGATCGTGCAACATTACTATAGGCACCACGCGCAAGGATTGGCCACAAGCGCGGCAATTCGTTACCTCACCCTGCAGGTCCTGCAAAAAACCATCTGTGAAATGATATAGCGTCCGCTCGCGACGGGCATTCTTCTGGCCCCGTTTGCCGCAGTGCGGACAGACGAACTCGACCCTGTCCTCCTGCGGATCGCGGTCCAGAGCCGCCCAACCGGTGCGGCGCACGCCGACAACTTCCGGGTATTGCCGTTCCATTGGATTCGCCTCCT
>DATBYP010000147.1:0-6884 GCA_036513675.1 Candidatus Acidiferrum sp. | reverse complement strand
GTCCGCGATGCACGCCTTCTACGATGCGAAGGCGGGCCTTGAAGAAGCGCGCGGTCGATTATGGCCTCTCTTTTCCAATCCAAATCCCGTCACCAACTGCGTTTTTCCAGGCGGCGGCAATATGCCAGTTGGGCGCGTTTGTTACATCACGAATCCCTCCGCGGGCGAAAATGTGAATCCGACAAACCTGGATCTCGCGAACCCCTACGCGGATTTCGAGTATGAGCAGGAATGGGGCAAACCAGTAACTGCCGACACGGTGCAGCCCTTCATCCCGTCCGTGTCGCCGGTGCCCAGCGCAAATATAGCCGGTCCCCTATACAAGTGGGTGCGCATCACGCCACGAACGAATCTTTCCGCGAAATTCGGCGCCGACAATACAGCCCTCTTTTTTGATGGGACGAACACGAATTCGGCAGGAACCGGGGCTCAGCTCCTCACTATTACGTCGCTTGCCGTAACTCCTTACGGCAGCCGGCGCATGGTTCAGTACACCGTTGCGGCTCCTACTTCTCCTCTCACCGCGGCTTTGCCTACTTTTCCGTCAGCCCTGACGTTGAATGGCAATGGGGTTAGCTTTACGGGACCGACTAGCAGTAATGACCATGAAGGTGAAGGGCACGGAAGCGGCGGCGGTAGCAGCAGTTTCCGTATCAACGGCAATGACATCGACGTGCCGTCATCTGGTATCGGCGCCATTGGACTTACAAACACCTCCGACTCCACCAATGTTTCGGCGAAAGCGGTTCCGTCATCTAACTATCTAAGTCCGTCAGGAGTGACTGCAGTAGGGACGGTTTCTTTGTCGGCACTCCTTCAGACGCCGGCCGGCCTTGAGTCCTTGGTGCAATCGATCACGCAGAACGCGGATTTGGTGCTCCAGCCGACCTCTGGCCCTGCCGACCAAACCAGTTTGCCGTCAACGATGTCGGCTTCAAATCCCATGGTCGTCGTGGTTCAGGGCGATTTTAATTTGCACGGATACGGTACCGGCTATGGACTCCTCCTCGTGACTGGAAAGTTGGACTACGATCCCGATGCATCCTGGAAGGGAATCATCTTGGTAATCGGCAAGGGCACGTTTAATTCCACGATGCGGGGCACGGGAGAACTGGATGGAGCAGTCTTCATCGCGAACACGCGCGACGCCGCCGGCAACCCGTTGCAAAATTTAGGCCCCGCCTCTTTCAAACAAACGGGTGGTGGCAGCGGCATTCACTACAGCAGTAAATGGGTCTCCGCTACTCAAGCCTTGGTCCAGGTCCCCTACCAGGTTTTATCGTTCCGAGAGATTGCCCAGACTACCCCGTGATCGCGGCAAACAAGTTAGTTCGTTGATCCGCGGCTTCTGCGCCGCGATTTCCCCCCTCTGCTTGCACGGACGCTGATAATGCGTTATTTCTGTGTGCGCGAACTGACTTCCGCGTGGGTCTTAAGGTGAGCAAATTGAATGGGACGCTCTACCTTCCAACCGACCAGCACTAATCCATGTGGTGATGCATCGCGAAAACCTTGTCGAGCGAATCTTCGTAAGGATATACGTGCACCATCCATCCGAAAATCGATGGCCTGAAACGCCCACCGGCTTGATCGCACGCATCCTGCGTCGCGATCGAGCCCTTCAGACCAAACTTGCTCCAGTCCGCGTTACGAGGTTGCGCGCGCGGGGGCATGCACAGGTTCGTATGCAAGTGCCACATGGCAAGGCTCAGCGGCACGCGTGCGTTAAGCTGGTCCTCCTTCGCCCGCTTCGGCATTGTGTACATCGCGCCGACCAATTCGTAGCCCGTTGAGGTCTTCCTATACAGCAGTGAAGTCGGCCGCCCCGGATCAAACGTAAAAGCTTCGAGAAAGCCATTGCGATAACTCGTGAAGTGATATTCCGGCTGCGGAACGTTCGGCAAGAAAATCTTGAACCCATCGTTCAACGCCGCGTGATAATCGCGATACTTCTCGATGCCGACGCGAAGCTGTCCCACAATCTGCTTGGCGCGCAGCACATCCTCAGGAGTTTGCGCGCGCATCGCCGTCATCGTCATGTGCTGGCTGTGCGCGTCGTGATGCCCCGGTGTCATCTCGCGGACCGCGGCCTTTTCATTCGCGTGCTCGTCGCTCATATCCATCCCCGGCATGCTGCCGTGATCGACGTCCGGCGCCTGCGCCGGTGATTCTTGCGTGGACGCCTGCTGCACCGGCGCGCGATGTGTCGGCAGCGCTGCCAGCAAAAGGGTGAATACAAAGAGGGCGCCAAGAAGCATTCCGGCTTTGGCCGCGATTTGAACGGCCGTGCTGCGTGCTGACATCAACGTTTCTCCCGCACTAAATAGTACGAAACCGTGGCCCGGAAAATTTCAGCATCTCGCCCGCTGTTGCGCCGCCAAAACTGTCCGAGCGGACAGGTTTTCTTCATCATCCGAACTCCGACCTTGCGGTTCCTGTGGCGAATTCTTAGCTTCGCAAGCCCATGCTAAAATTCTCGCGTGAAGAAACGCACGATACATCCGGCCAAGACTCTGTCTGGCGGCGTCGAGCCTCCCGGCGACAAATCCATTTCCCACCGATACGCAATGATCGCAGCGCTAGCCGAGGGCGCCAGCGAACTGCGCCATTTTGCCGCTGCCGCCGATTGTCACAGCACGCTCGATTGCATGAAAGCGTTGGGTGCCGATGTCAAAATCAGCAAAGATACCGTGCGCCTCACGGGCCGTGGTCTGCGCGGACTGAAGGGCACCCGCCGCGCTCTCGACGCCGGAAATTCCGGCACAACGATGCGCTTGCTCGCCGGCATCCTTGCCGGCCAGGAATTTACGTCGCAATTGACCGGCGACGCCTCGCTGCAGAAGCGCCCGATGAAGCGTATCGTCGGCCCTCTGCGCCAAATGGGCGCCGAAATTCACGCGCGCGACGACAATTTCGCGCCACTCGAAATCCGCGGCACCCACCTCCACGCGATCGATTTCAAGATGCCCATGGCCAGCGCCCAAGTGAAATCCGCCGTATTGCTCGCGGGACTATTTGCCGACGGCGAGACCATCGTCACCGAGCCCACGCGCACGCGCGATCACACCGAGCTAGCTCTCGAAGAATTCGGCGCGCCCATCGAAAAAAACGGCAAGACCATCCGCATTCAGGGGCTCGCCTCCGGAAACGGCGGCGCGAAATTGCAAGCGCGGTCCCTCGATGTGCCTGGCGACCTCTCCTCCGCAGTCTTCTTCATCGCCGCCGCTTCACTATTTCCAGATTCGAACCTTCTGATTCACAACGTTGGTCTGAATCCCACGCGCACCGCCATTCTCGATGTGTTTGCCTCCATGGGCGCCTCGCTCCAGATGCTGTCCGTTCGCAGCGTCAACGGTGAAATCGTAGGCGACTTGGCCATAAAGGGCGCATCACTAAAGGGCGGCGTAATCGAAGGCGAGCAAATTCCCCTAGTCATCGACGAACTGCCGATGCTTGCCGCGTTAGGCCCGTACACGGAGCAGGGAATTGAGATTCGCGACGCTGCGGAGCTGCGTGTCAAAGAGAGCGATCGCATCGCCGCGCTCGCCGAAAATCTGCGCCGCATGGGCGCCACCGTCGAAGAGCGCCCAGACGGCCTGCGTGTCGAAGGCCGCCCAGCAGGAAAGCTCCACGGCGCCGAAATCGAGCCGCACGGCGACCATCGCATCGCCATGGCCTTCGCTGTAGCAGCACTAGCCGCAAGCGGCCCAACGCTAATCCGCGCCGCCGACTGCGCCGCCGTCTCCTATCCCACCTTTTACGAAGACCTCGAGCGCATCGCTGAAAGATAGAGGAAAGACGTTCCTGCGCCGAAATAGGGGTGCGCAATTGGAAATCGCACTGCCAACCCCTGGCCTGTCTGTGTTTTCCAACGCTTAGAATAGAAGGAATACGTCAGGTCGCAGTGCAGGAGGTCAGCCTCTTTGTGCATCCAGACTGCATACTCGTTTTTCTACTCCGCCTCCGATGGTGTCTGGCTCATGTTGACGGCGTTGATTGGCGCTGCCGGCGGAGTAGCCCTATTTTTTCGTGGATTCCGCATGCTGCAGTACAAGCGGCTGATTCTAAACACTCCTTTTTCAAAAATTCGCAGCGCGTCGATGGGCTTGGTTGAAGTGAGCGGAATACCCATCGGACCCAAGACGATCTCTTCGGCCATCACGGGTGCGCCGTGCTACTACTATCGCGCGCGAGCGTGGCAATGGCTGGATTCCGGCAAGGGAGGAAGCTGGCAACAGGCAGCGGATGAAAGTGTGAGCGTCCCTTTTTTCCTCGAAGACGGCACCGGAAAAGTGCTCGTCAATCCGCAGGGCGCTACTCTCGACGTGCATCGAAGCTTTTACGATGAGATCCGCACGTCTTTCATTAACGACAGCGCGGTCCCTGAGAGCATCCGGAGATTTGTGGCAATAAGCGGGCTTACAGCAGGTGATAAGGTGCGCCTCGAGGAGTACATCATCAAGCCGGGCTACCCCCTGTTTGTATTTGGCACGCTTGGCGAAAACTCCATGCTGAATTCCTGGAATGCACAGCCGCACGCGATGGGCAAGAAAGTTTCCTTTGGCCTGCGTCTCGGTAATCCTTCTGGCCTGAAATTCAGTTATGGAACGAATGTTTCCGGTGTCGCGGCCGAAGCCATCGCGGGCTTCCTGGAACGAGCTTCCAGTAGTAAGACGACTCTCACAATGACGACACGCTCGGACGGTGGGTCCGTCGAGCTTCCAGACGGCATTGTAGAAACTTTTAAACGGGCGGGAGTGACTCTTCCTGATTCTATGCAGGCCGAATCGGCGAAAATGACAATCTCCAGCAGCACGGGCGTAGGTGGGACCCTAGTTGCCAACGTGATGCGCACAGCGATCGCTTCCAGTCAGGCGCCCGCAGCCGCACAGACGCAAAACAGCGCAAAAGCAGATCCAGTCCGTAACGCGTTTGACTTGCATTCGCGCATCGCCATCAACCAAGGCGAGCGCGGTGATCCCTTCACGATTTCGTCGCAAAGCCAGCGCGAAGTCGTTCAAGCACTCGCCTGGAAGTCGATGCTCTACATCTGGGGCAGTCCGGTGTTCACATTAGTCTGCATCTATTTTCTGCTTGTCTATTGGGGATGGTTGTAGGAGCGCACAGGAGCCGGCATGGGTGTTATCTCTTTTTTTGTGCTCGTGTTCGTGGCAGCGGGGCTGCTGATTTACGTCGGGACGCTCTATAACGGTCTCGTTGCGCTGCGCAACGACATCGACAAAGCGTGGGCCAACATCGACGTTCTGCTCAAGCAAAGGCATGATGAGCTGCCTCGTTTGGCGGATGTTTGCAAGGGCTACATGCAATATGAGCGCGAGACTCTGCAGCAGTTGACCGAGGCCAGAGCCAAATACGCGGCCGCCGTAACCGTGAACCAAAAAGCGCAGCTCAGCGGTACTGTGAGCGTCTCTGTTCAGCGCCTCTTCGCCACCGCAGAGAACTACCCCGATCTAAAGGCTAACGCCACCTTCCTTGAGCTCCAAGAGCGTATAACAGATCTCGAGAATCAAATCGCCGACCGCCGCGAGTTTTACAACGACGCCATCAATCTCTTCAACACCCGCATTCTGCAGATGCCCGATGCCCTCCTCGCCGCCATGGCCGGGTTCAAGGCACGCCAGATGTTTCAGGTAACTGCTGCAGAGAAAGTGTACGTGGCGGTCGGGATGAATCCAGTGACACGCTGAGCCCACGTAGTTTTCGTAGTGAATGGATTGCGAGTCGAGGGCGGAGGTTTATTTTTTAACCTGGTATTAACACATAGCCGCCGATTTTCGTAAAATGATGGGACTGTAAGTCCAGCCCTCGGTTGCGAACCATCCGTTTTCGGAAGGCTCGCGCCGATTCCTCCCACGGAGTGTTCCCTTGAAAATACGTCGTCGTGAGTTAGTGAAAAACCTTGTGCTAGCTTCTGGAGCAGCTGCGCTTGCGCCGTCATGGCCGTTCAGCAAAATGACATCGGCCCGTGCGGTTCTCCCGACCTTGCCGAACCCTGGAAATTCGCGCATCGACCACGTGGTGGTGGTCACCATGGAGAACCGCAGTTTCGACCATCTGCTGGGCTGGCTTCCCAACGCCGACGGAAAGCAGGCCGGCCTGACATACGTAGACAAGCAAGGCGTCGCGTACCCAACTCATTCGTTGTCCGGCGACTATACCGGATGCCCGCATCCCGATCCCGACCATTCTTACGGCGGAGGCCGCGTCGAATACGACCACGGCAAAATGGACGGCTTCTTACGCGCCGGTACCAATGACATCTATTCCATCGGCTACTACGGACAAAAGAACATCCCGTTCTACGCTGCGCTCGCGCGCCACTACACAACCTGCGACCGCTACTTTCCCTCGATCCTAGGGCCGACGTTCCCCAATCGTCTCTTCTTGCACGCAGCGCAAACCGACCGCCTGAGCAATACTCCGGCTCTGACTACGCTCCCCACGATTTGGGACCGCCTCGCCGCCGCCGGTGTCAGCGCCAACTACTACTATTCCAATCTCCCGTTCCTTGGCTTGTGGGGACCAAAGTATGTCGGTATCGCGCGGCCATACGATGATTTTCTTCTCGCGGCGTCCGCTGGAACGCTTCCGGCGGTTTCCTTTGTGGACCCCATCTACACCGTCCTCGACGACGGCACCGGCAACGACGACCATCCGCACGCCGATATTCGCAAAGGCGATCGCTTCCTGTACGACACATTCGAGGCCGTCGCAAAAGGTCCGAAGTGGCCCAACACCGTGTTCGTCGTAAATTTTGACGAATGGGGCGGCTTCTTCGACCACGTCGCGCCGCCGCGGGCCGCTGCTCCAAACCATGTCGACCCGGATCTCGTAAACGGAAAGGCGCTTCTGGGCATCCGTGT
>DATBYP010000146.1:0-9369 GCA_036513675.1 Candidatus Acidiferrum sp. | reverse complement strand
CCAATTCTCCCAACGAGGCCATGTGGCAATGGGTCGCCTCTCCGGAAAAAGCCCCGGAAAAGGCTGCGGAAGTCGAAATCGGTTTTGAAGCCGGCATTCCAGTTTCCGTGAACGGCGCGAAAGCCAGTCCGGTGGAATTGCTGAACACGTTGAACGAAATTGCCGCGAAACACGGCATCGGCCGCGCCGACATCGTCGAAAATCGCTTGGTCGGTATGAAGTCGCGCGGTGCCTACGAAACTCCCGGCGGCACTTTGTTGGTCACCGCGCATCGCGAGCTCGAAGCGCTCACCGTGGATCGCGAAACCGCGCATTTTCAGCAAGCGCTTTCGCTGCGCTACGCCGAACTGGTGTATTACGGTTTGTGGTTTTCTCCGCTGCGCGCCGCGCTCGACGGATTTTTCAGCGTCGCGCAGCAGCGCGTCACCGGCGCCGTCGGCCTCAAATTGTGGAAGGGCACGCTTACCGTCACCAAGCGCGTTTCGCCCTTCTCGCTCTATCGTACTGACCTCGCCAGCTTCACCATGGGCCGTTACAATCCCAGAGACGCCGAAGGCTTCATCAATCTTTTCGCGCTACCAGTAACTGTGCGCCCGAAGGAGAAGGCACAAACCGGTCGCGATTAGCCACACTGTAGGGGCGCAGCAGCGCTGCGCCCCAGCTAGGCAGCATCGATGTGTTGATCTGACGCCGTAAGCCCGGAAGCATCGCCGAACTGAAACTGAAAGCTGATGACACCACAGCCCAAACGCAAAGACGATCGCCTCTGGGGCGGCCGCTTCGAGCGCGAACCGGACAAACAGTTCGACGCGTTCCAGCGTTCCTTCTCGTTTGATCGCCGCTTGTTGCCGTATGAGCTTGCCGTCGATCGCGCATGGGCCAAGGCTTTGCAAGGCATCGGCATTCTCAGCGCAGCGGAAGTGCATGACACGCTGCTCGCGCTCGACGATATTGAAAGGCGAATTCAGAACGACCCCTCTTTCCTCGACGGCGCTACCGCCGAAGATGTCCACCACTTCGTAGAAAGCGCGCTAGTGCATGAACTCGGCGCGCTCGGCTGGAAACTGCACACCGGCCGCAGCCGCAACGAACTGGTCGCAACGGATTTTCGGCTCTTTGTGATGGACGCAGCAGCGCGCGTCCAATCCGCCCTTTTCGAGCTGCTGAGTGCGTTTCTCGAACAGGCCAAAGCCAACTTCGGCATGCCTATGGCCGGCATGACGCACATGCAACACGCGCAGCCGATTTTGCTCTCGCATTTTCTGCTCGCGCACGCGGAAGCGTTTTCTCGCGATCTCACCCGCTTGCAATCTGCTGCCGCTAGCGCCGATGCGTGCCCCATGGGTTCTGGCGCGCTCGCGGGCAACAGTTTCGGAATCGACCGCAACGCCATTGCCCGCGACCTCGGCTTTTCGCGCATCACCGCGAACAGCCTTGATGCGGTAAGCGATCGCGACTTCGCGCTGGATTACCTTTTCGCGCTCACTGGAATCGCCACGCATCTTTCCCGCCTTGCCGAAGATTTCGTAATTTTCGCGTCGCAAGAATTCGCCTACGTGATTCTGCCCGACGAATATTCCACGGGCAGCAGCTTGATGCCGCAGAAAAAAAATCCCGATGTATGGGAACTAATCCGCGGAAAAACGGGGCGCATCACCGGAGCACTGCTCGCGCTGCTTACCACGCTCAAGGGCTTGCCCAGCAGTTATCAACGCGACTTGCAGGAAGACAAAGAAGCGCTCTTTTCGGCGCACGACCAGGTTGCGGCCATGCTCGCCGTCGCAACCGGAGCTTTGGCTTCTACGAAATTCAACGCCGAGCGTCTGCACGCCGCTGCCTCCAATCCCGTGCTGCTGGCTACGGAAGCCGCAGATTATCTGGTGCACAAGGGAATTCCGTTTCGGCAAGCGCACGACATCGTTGGCAAAGTCCTGCGCGAAGCCGAAAAGCAGAACGTTCCATGGACTGCCCTTTCGCTCGAAGCGCTGAAGAAAATCGCTCCAGAATTTGACGCCGATTTCGCCAGCACCATAAATCTGGGGGCGGCGCTGGCCAGCAAAAAAGTTCCTGGCGGAACGGCGCCGGAATCCGTGCGCGCCGCCATTTCGGATTTGCAAGACCGCATCACCAAACTAAGCAACAAAATACTTAGCACGCGAGGAGCCACGCCATGAGCACGCAAGCTGTACGACTGGAGCAAACACTCTCGGAGATACGCGCGATCTTAGGCAGCGCACCATCACCTAATGGCGCGGAGGATCGGAGGTCCCTTCCGTGAGCATCGCGCTCACGCCATGACTCCGCCGAGAATGCAGCACGCTCTCTCCGAAGCCTCTCTTCCCCGCGGCTTTCGCTTCGCCGCGACCGCCTGCGGCCTGAAAAAAACCGGCGCGCTCGATCTCGCCATCCTCTCCAGCGACGTTCCCGCTTCGGCGGCCGGAGTGTTCACTCAGAATCTTGTCGTTGCCGCGCCCGTATTGATTTCCAAGGCGCATTTGCGCGCGTCGAAGGGCCGAATGCGCGCGATGGTGGTAAATGCAGGCAACGCGAATTGCGCCACCGGCGCCGTGGGGCACGCTGCCGCGCTGCGCACTGTCGCGGAAACCGCGAAGCGCCTGGGCTGCAAGCCGGAGGAAGTCTTTGTTTGCTCAACTGGCGTCATCGGAGTCCCGTTGGCGCTCGATAAAATTTTGCGCGCCGTGCCGTTGTTGGCGCGGCATCGCCGTGCCTCGGCGCGTTCGTTCGCGGAAGTTTCACTGGCGATCTGCACCACCGACACGCGTCCAAAAACGGCGGCGGCTTCTTTCAAAATGGGCCGCAAGCGAATCCACATGGTTGGTTGCGCGAAAGGCGCCGGCATGATCCATCCGAACATGGCGACCACGCTGGCGTTTGTTACTACGGACGCGGCCGTTTCTCCTTCGCTGCTGCAGAAGACGCTCAAGGAAGTGACCGCGCGCACCTTCAATTCCATCAGCATCGACGGCGATACATCCACTAACGATGCGTTGCTGGTTCTCGCCAACGGCGAAGCGGGTGCTCCCTCCATAAAAAGCGGAAGCAAAGCGCATCGCGATTTCACGGCCGCCCTCGAGCATGTTTGCCATTCGCTGGCGCTGCAAATTGTCGCGGACGGTGAAGGCGCGCAACGCGTAATCGAAATCGAAGTGCGCGGCGCCAAGAATGAAATCGCCGCGCGGCGCATTGCGGAAACGGTTGCCACTTCGCCGCTAGTGAAAACCGCGTTTGCCGGCGCCGATCCGAATTGGGGCCGCGTCTTCGCGGCTGCCGGGCGCGCCGGCATCCCGTTCGATCCCGCGCGCGTGGATATCACGATGGCGGGGATTCCGGTTTTGCGCCGCGGCCAGCCGCTCGACTTCAACGAGCGCGCCGCCAGCAACAAGCTCTTAGCGGACCACGTGCCCATCGTGATGCACTTGCACGCCGGCACAGCCAGCGCGCGCTACTGGACTTGCGACTTCACCGCGGAGTACGTCCGCATTAATGCGTCGTACCGCACTTAGGCGCGCGGGCTCTCGATCACTAGGTGAGTGGTCTTTCGGCTGGGAGCTGGGGCCGAGACATTGGTTGATTTTACTTAACAATAAGACCCCCCTCCCCCCCGGTTTTTTCATAAGTGTTCATTCTAAACGTACTTAAAGTGCTTTATTTTGACACACTTTCACAAGTGTTCATTCTAAATGGCTTATTGGCGAGGGGTTTTAGCTTCGTGCTTGAACGACTAAGAAGAACGGACTTGGCGGGCAGGCGGCGACAAACAGGCTGGGGCGCCGATTTCATGGGCTACGATAACACAACGATTCTCTGTTGTCAAGAGAAATATATATTGGCTGAGTTATCCGTTCGAACGGAGTTGGAACTTACTGGAAGAGCGAGGGTTACTGGTGCCAAGCACCTCATGGAAGTTGACGTCGCAAAGCTTGCAGCGTCGTCTTGGCGCGCTTAGAATTTCGCGATGATCGATTCTCATCATTTTCTGTTGTTTCTTGGCGCGGCGGTGGTGCTGGCGATTACGCCGGGGCCGGGGATTTTCTATGTTTTGGCGCGGACCTTGGCTGGTGGGCGGCGCGAAGGGATAGAGTCTGCGCTGGGCACATTCTTTGGCGGGCTGTTTCATGTGTTCGCGGCGGCGCTGGGGGTATCGGCGATTCTGGCGGCCTCGGCCGTAGCGTTCCACACGGTTAAGTACGCGGGAGCAGCATACCTGGTGTGGCTGGGGATTCGGATGATCCGTACGCGCAACGCCGAAATGCCAGCCCAGACAGCGGCTCCGGCTCAGGGCTCGTTCCGGCAGGGCATCCTAACCGAGGCGCTCAATCCCAAAACGGCATTGTTCTTTTTGTCGTTCATTCCGCAATTCATTGCGGCAGGGCGCGGGCATGTGTTTCTGCAGTTCATCGTGTTGGGCGCGATTTCGGTGCTTCTGAATACGATCGCCGATTTGGTGGTGGTGTTCATGGCCGCTCCGCTGGAACGCAAACTGAAAAACAGTGTGCGCTTTCGCCGGCGTCAACGCGTCGCTTCAGGCCTGGGCATGATTGGGCTGGGCGCCTACGTCGCATTCGCAGACGCGAAGTAAAGCCATCGATGTATCCTTACGGACAATAAATTACTCCTATTCTTCGAGACTCGACCGCCGATGGCGGGAGGTTGTAAAGGGAAAAGCATGCCATCGATCTAACTGGAACTGGAGAATGTGAAAGTATCGAACCGCAAGATCGATTTTATTCTGCCTGGTTGGCCGGGTTGGATAAAGATTGCCGGAATTGCGGGCATTTTGTTGCTTTTGTGGGGCCTATTTGATTCCCGTCCGTCTTCCAATGAGCCAGTAACGATCATGTTTCTAGATCCAGAGTGGTCGCACGACATATCGCAACGCATTGCTCTCCCAGACGAGAGATTGCAGGAGTTCACGCGGCAAACAGGAATTAGGGTCAAGCACCTGCCGGCTCCGGAGAGCGGTCTTGACCAGCTAGGCCTGACGCGGGAGCTACTCCGAAAAGGCAATTCCAGTCCCGACGTGTACGGCATCGATGTGATCTGGCCCGGAATTCTGAGTGAGGATTTGATCGACCTGAAGCCATATTTCGGCGCAGAACTGTCTTCGGAAGACCCAGATTTGGTGGCGACCTACGCGGTCAAGGGGAAGCTAGTCGCGGTCCCCTATCACACCAATGTAGGAGTCCTGTTCTATCGCGCCGATCTTCTGCAAGAATATGGGTACCGGGCACCACCGAGGGGCTGGGATGAACTCGAGAAAATAGCCGCCCGGATCCAGCAGGGAGAGCGGGCCAAAGGACAAAAAGATTTTTGGGGTTTTGTCTGGCCGGGTGCGGACGGCGAAAATTTGACCTGCAATGCGCTTGAATGGCAGATGTCGGAGGGCGGTGGGCGAATTATCGAAGCTGATGACACGATCAGCGTGAACAACCCTGACGCAATCCGCGCTTGGAAACGCGCTGCGCACTGGATCGGTTGGATATCACCTCCTACGGTGGTCTCGTATCAGGAATGGGACGCCAAGAACGCCTTGAACTCAGGAAGAGCTGCTTTCTGGCGCGGGTGGGCATCCGATTACTTTCTGAGCGACGAGTCTAACTGGCTGACGATTCGAGACAGGATTGGTATCACCAGTGTCCCCGGCGGTAGGGCTGTGCGAGCGGGTAGTTTGGGAGGTTTCGGTCTCGGAGTTTCCCGTTCGTCGGCCCATCCTGCAGAAGCAACGGAGTTGATTCGATTCCTGGTCCGCAGGGAGACTCAGCTCGAGACAGTTCGTTCCCATGCCGAACCACCGAAGCGGCTTGAGCTGTATGAGCTGCCTGCGATACTTAAGGCCTATTCTCGTTTTGGCATTGAGCAACACCAAAACGGAAGCGGTGTAGTAAGTCGCCCGTCGTCGGTTAGTGGGCCGAAATATGAAGACGTGGCTCGCGCTTATATCCGGGCAGTACATTCTGTGCTGACGGGTAAAACCAGAGCGCCGGAAGCTGCGGCGGGCTTGGAAAAGGAACTAGTCGGGATCACGGGTTTCAAGACGGGACCGCCAGGCAATAAAGGTAATGCGTGGTGAAAGCGACCGTGCTATATGTGCCCGAATTTCATTTTTTGCGAGATCGTTTTTTGATTTCGGCGGACTTGCGGCTCGCAACTTTCGTTTCGCGCTTCCAGTCAGGCGGTAGTTCGTCGCCTTCCACAGGGGGATTTTCTTGGCCAGCCCATGCCAGAATGCGCACAGTTTCGGCACGACTCGCGCGGCTGGCACGCTCCTGGAAAAATTGGGGTAATTCCTGTTCTTCGCAATTCTTCACGAGAATCAGTTCCATGCGGAGAGTCACGCGGTTTGGCGGCTAGTGAGCAATTGTACCCAATCTCGCCGCTACAAGAGCGAAAGCCCATATAGAAGCAAGCATTTCGGGGAACTGTAACTAAACTACTTCACTGCTCGTGGGGTTGGCACTTTGTAGCCGTCGGTCAGGGTCTTCAGTTAAGAGCGCGTCGAAGGTGAGAAGGCCTCATAGGGATGCGGCGAGATTTCGATTACGCATGGCGTCCGATGTTAGACCCGATGGCCGGTTAGGGTAGATCGCAAAGAAATAATGCCGCGCCGTTAGGAGTCCCAATTCCAGTTAGCGAATTGTTCGCGTAGGGCGATTTTTTTGAATTTGCCTACGCTGGTGCGGGGGATTTCGGGGAGGAAGACGAAGGCGTCTGGGAGCTGCCATTTGGCGAAGGATTTAGCGAGGAATTCGCGGAGTTCTTCGGGGGTGGCGGTGGCACCTTCCTTCAGGACTACGGCGGCTAAAGGACGCTCTTGCCACTTTGGGTGCGGGACGCCTACTACGGCGGCTTCTTTTACGGCGGGATGACCCATCAAAGTATTTTCGAGGTCGACGGAGCTGATCCATTCGCCGCCCGACTTCACCAAATCTTTGGCGCGGTCGACAATTTTGATGAAGCCCTCGTCATCTATGGTGGAGACGTCCCCGGTTTTGAACCAGCCGTCTTCGGTCCAGCGATGGGCTTGGTCTGGCGCGTTGTAATAGCTGGCGGCGACCCACGGACCGCGTACTTCCAGTTCGCCGGGAGTCTCGCCATCACGCGGAGCTTCCACGTCTTTTCCATCGGGGCCGGGGCGCGTGACACGCAGCTCGATGAACGGCGCGGGCCAACCCTGTTTGCCGCGGACTTCGTAGCGTTCGTCTTCGGTCCAGTCCAGCATGTGGCGTTTGAGGCGACCAACGGTGGCGACCGGCGTGGTTTCCGTCATGCCCCATAGGTGCATGATTTGGAGATTGTGTTTATCGAGGGCGCGCATGAGGCGGATGGGCGGCGCGGTGCCGCCGACCACGAGGCGCACGGGCGAGGGAAATTTCCAGCGGCCGGGATTCTTCTCGAGGGCATAAAGCACGCCAAGCCAAACGGTGGGGACACCACAAGCAATCGTGACCTGCTCCTGCTCAATGAGGTCGAGCACGCTTTCGGCGTCGACACAAGGCCCCGGCAGAATCAAACGCGCGCCGGTCATTACGCAGGTGTACGGCAAGCCCCAGGCGTTGGCGTGAAACATGGGCGCGACGGGGAGGACGGTGTCGTGATGGCTGATGGCAAAGCAATCGGCCATCGCTTCGGCAAAGGAATGCAAGACGATAGCGCGGTGCGAGTAGATGACGCCTTTAGAGAAGCCGGTGGTGCCGGAAGTGAAGCACATGGCGGCACCGTCGTTTTCGTCGAGCTTGGGATACTGGAAATCGTCATCGGCTTCCGCGAGCAACTGTTCGTAATTCAGGAGCCCTTGCGGGATTTCGCCACAGCCGTAGGGCACGACGATGACACGCTCAAATGGGGCGTCTTGCCGGAATTTTTCAAGGACGGGCAGAAGAACGTCGTCGATGAGCAGAAAGCGATCTCCGGCGTGGTTGGCGATGCCGGCAATTTCGTGAGGATGGAGCCGCAGATTTAGGGTGTGCAAGATGCCGCCAGCCGAGGGGACACCGAAGAAGGCTTCGAGGTGGCCGGAATGGTTCCACATCATGGACGCGACGCGATCGCCGGAGCGTAAACCGAGTTTGGTGAGGGCCGAGGCGAGGCGGCGCGCGCGGCGATAGAAGTCGCCGTAGCAGGTGCGCACGATGGAACGGTCGGGGCGGCGGGAGGTAATTTCGACGCGGGAGAAGAGTTTGTCAGCGCGCTCGAGGAGCGTGGGGAGGGTGAGGGGGAAATCCATCATTGTGCCGCGCATAGGAACCTCGCACGATTCTGCGCTAGGGTGGGTATGCACTAGGGCGGAATGGGGCATCCTATCACCGAAGCGTGCACGGAGTTAGGGATGGCGCCGCACCTATTGGCCGCGCATTCGGCCGCGTGGCAGGCCTACAGGCTCTTTCCCGTTGCAAATAGGGTAAATTTTCGAGAGGATGCTGATGACCGCTGGAGTGTCCAGTCTCGCGCCCGTGGTGGCCCTGCTACCCGGACTGCCCGTGTACGACTCTCGTCCCTTCGGCGCGCTCCGCGACTCTTATTCGGGTTCCGGGCAGAAGGAGTGGGCAGGTGAAGAAGCTCTATATTGGGAATCTTCCGTTTTCCGCTACGGAAGATCAACTCCACGAGTGGTTCTCTCAGATCGGTGTAACACCCTCGGGCGTCAACCTCATCCGCGATCGTTTTACGGGACAATCGCGCGGGTTCGCATTTGTCGAAGTGAATAGCGACGACGATGCGGATCGCGCGGTGAACTCGTTAAATGGGCAAAACTTCGGTGGACGCAACCTCGTGGTGAACGAAGTACGGCCTCAGGCAGAACGTGCCGGCGGCGGTGGCGGCGGACGCGGCGGGGGATATGGCGGCGGTCGTGGTGGCGGTGGCGGCGGACGCGGTGGCCACGGTGGTGGCGGCGGACGCGGCGGTGATCGCGGTGGTGACCGCGGCGATCGCGGCAACCGCTGGTAAGCAAGCACTCTCCAGGTAGCAGCGGTTTCCTTCCAGGAGCGGCTAGACCTTCCTTGAAAACGTTCTAAGCGTTAGTGGTGTGTTTCGCGTTCGTGTGCTTGACATCTGTGCGCACGGCTCTTCCTTGCGCGTAACCATAGCGCACTACACTGAGCGTTCGAATAGCGCGATCCACGAGGGACGGGACGTCCAGCGCGGTTTCGGCAGCGTCCAAGGCCTCTGCTGTAGCGAAGAGCGCGGGCGATTTGGGTTGAAACACCGGGCAGCAATCGTGAAAGGGCTGTTCGGAAATATCGTGCGTGCCTATTCGTCGTGCAATCTCCTGAATCTCGAGCTTGTCGTCGCCAATCAGCGGGCGGTACAGCGGAAGCCTGGCGATGGCACCTACTGCTTGCAAATTCT
>DATBYP010000145.1:0-2521 GCA_036513675.1 Candidatus Acidiferrum sp. | reverse complement strand
AGTCACCTGACAATACCTGCGCATAGCGGGCTTCTTTGGTGCCGGGCTGCCTGGGAAGGACTATCACCAGCGGTGGTTCGCGCTTCATCAGGTGCTGCAGCGCCGAATGGACTTGATCGAGGCTATCAAATAACGGCGATTGGGGGCGGCCGTCTGGCGCGGAAGGGCGCATGCGTTCCGCGCGGCTGCGCAGCTCGCCGGGAGTTTGCGGGCCGCGTAGCAACAATTCGCAAAGAACGGCAGATTCAGGACGGGTGAAGTTGAAAGCTTCGCCCAGGCGATGTTCAAACTTCTTGACGCGACTGTCGTTGGTATTGGCCGGTCCGGCAAGCTCCTGGGCTTCCAGGTTGCGCAAGGCCTGGCGCACCGCGCCTTCGTCCAGCGTCATCACGGGATCGCGATTTGATTTTTGGTTGCACGCGGCGATGAGCGCGTTCATCGAAAGCGGATAGTATTCAGGGGTGGTGGACTCTTTTTCCATCAGGGCGCCCAGAACCCGTGTTTCAGCCTCGTTGAGAATGATGTCCACGGCCTGAAAATCATACCTGAAGCGCGCCATGGTTCCCAACGGCCGCATTCGAAGTGTCGCTGCAAAGTGAGAATGTCCGGTTTGTGCAAAGTAGAAATGTCCGCTTTCATGGGTGGCCGAGGGGCCTATGGAAACGGAGCGGATCGCCTTGAGCCAAGAAGAACGGGACCGATTGCACCTGTTGCGTGAGCTAGAGCGAGGGGAATTAAGGCAGGTTGCGGCGGCGCAGCGGATGAAGTTAACCGACCGTCAGGTACGCCGGTTGCTGCAGCGCTTGCGAGAGCAAGGAGACCGGGCAGTGATTCACCGATTGCGCGGGCGGCCCTCGAATCGGAAGTTCGCTGTTTCCTTCCAGCGGAAAGTTCTGGCTCGTGTGGGTCAGCGCTATGCAGACTTCGGACCCACGCTGGCTGCCGAGCACTTGGCCCAGGAAGGGTTAGCGCTGAGCCGCGAGACCTTGCGGAACTGGATGACCCAAGCGGCCTTCTGGCGTCCGCG
The DNA here is from genome assembly GCA_036513675.1 of Candidatus Acidiferrum sp. Lineage (GTDB taxonomy): Bacteria > Acidobacteriota > Terriglobia > Acidiferrales > UBA7541 > Acidiferrum. Next base: position 1,494 of record DATBYP010000145.1, on the reverse strand, counting down.
CCGCCAGCGCGTGAAAAAGATCCACGTTTGGCGGGAGCGCAGGGCCAGCTTCGGGGAGTTGGTGATGCAGGATAGCTCGCCCTTCCGCTGGCTGGAGGATCGCGGTCCGGCTTGCCCGTTGATCGCGGTGATCGATGATGCCACCAGCCGGATCCATGCGCAATTCGTCGAACACGACACCACGGAAGAGAACCTGCGAACGTTGGGCGGATGGTTGCGGCGCTATGGGCGTCCCCTGGCCCATTACACGGATAAAAACAGCATTTTCCGTAGCAACCGTCCGGCAGCCATCAGCGAACAACTCCGGGGAGAAAGGGCCCACTCGCAGTTTGGGCGAGCCCTGCAGGAACTGGGGATCGAATGGATCGCCGCACAAAGCCCCCAGGCCAAAGGACGCATCGAGCGGTTGTTTGCCACCCTGCAAGACCGCCTGGTGAAAGAAATGCGTCTGGCCGGAATCGCTAGCATCGAGGCCGCCAATCACTTCTTGAAGACGCGCTTTCTTCCCGAATGGGAGCAGCGTTTTACGGTGGCGCCACGAAATCCACGCAATGCCCATCGACAGCTGGGGCGCGCACAGCGACTGGACGAAATCTTGAGTGTGCGCGCGGTCCGCAAAGTGGCGCAGGACCACACGGTCAGCTGGGAGGGAAACCTCTGGGGCGTACCTCGGGAAGAAGTGTTTGCCGGGCTTCGTGGAGCTGCGGTAGAGATCGAACGGCGGTTGGATGGAAGCCACTGGTTGCGCTACCGCGGCCGCTATCTGCCCTTGCGCCCCTGCCCACAATCCCTGCGGCCGTCCGCAAGTCCTTCCGGCCTACGGCCTCCAGGACTCGCGGACCCGACCCCGAGACCCAAAATCAAACCCAAATACCATGTGCCTGCTGAGCACCCTTGGAGGAAGCCTTGGAAGCGGACATTTCTATCTTGCGAAAAACCGGACATTTCTACTTTGCGTTGACACGTGTCCACCACAGAGCAGACTTGAGAGACAGCTTTGCCAATCACGCCGGATTCACTTCGTTCCCGTCAGCACGCGGTGCTTGAGTTCTTCGGACCAGTTGAGGACGACGTTAATTTGAGTGAGGGCGGACTTGGTGAGCATGATGTTGCCGGGCTTCAAATCGCGATGGACAACGCCGCTGCGGTGAGCCTTGTCGAGCGCGTCGGCGATTTCGGCGCCAATTCTTAGAACCAGTTCGACGGGAAGCGGGCCTTTGCCAAGACGCTCAGCGAGGCTCTCGCCCTCGATGCATTCCATGACCAGAAAATCAACGCCGTCCTGCGAGCCGACGTCGAAGAGGGAACAGATATTTGGGTGATTCAGCGCCGAGACGGTCTTGGCCTCGCGCTCGAAGCGGAGCTTGCGCGCGGGATCGGCGGAAAAATGTGACGGGAGAATTTTGACGGCCACGGAGCGGTCGAGCCGCGTGTCGCGAGCGCGGTAGACTTCGCCCATACCACCCGCGCCTAGGGGAGACAGTATTTCATACG
>DATBYP010000144.1:0-7917 GCA_036513675.1 Candidatus Acidiferrum sp. | reverse complement strand
ACATTTCTGCGAAAGCGCGGCTCAAACCGGCTTGCGCGGCTGCTGCAATTTATGTGTAGAAACGAGAGAGGGGAACGATCCGCCCAAGCGGCGGAATTACGCGACAGCGACAAACAAAATGTAACGAGGCATGAACATCTTATTTTCCTGGGAAACTCCGATGCAAGGATTGTAGCTTGGGCGGCTCTCCCTTGGCTAGCGGAAATCACGGCACTTGGCGGAGTCGAGTAGGCAGTCAGCGACACGAGCGACTTGCGCCATTTCCGCTACATCGTGTACGCGCACAATATAGGCTCCGCCGAGGATGCTGGCGGTCACCGTCGCAGCGGAGGCCCAGAGGCGCTCCTCGGGCGGCGCCGACTTGCCGTCGCGGGCGAGCGTAGCTCCTAGAAATCCCTTGCGGGAAGTGCCGACCAGCAGCGGATAACCCAGCTTCGCGAGTTCGGGCAGTCTCCTCAACAATTCATAATTTTGCTCGAAGCTTTTGCCGAACCCGATGCCCGGATCGATGATGATTTGCGATCTTCCGATGCCGGCTTTCCGAGCTATGGAGATTGACGCGCGCAAACCTTGCGTCACATTCCTGATCACATCGCGCGCGAATGGCTTTTTCTGCATAGTCTGTGGCTCGCCGCGCATGTGCATCAGTATGAGTGGCACGCCGCGGCGATGCGCGACTTCCGCGATCCGCGGATCGTTGCGCAAGCCAGAAATGTCATTGATGATTTGCGCGCCCGCGCGGATGGCCGCCTCCGCTACCTGCGACTTGCGCGTGTCGACAGAGATGGGAATTTTCAGCGCACCGCGCAGTCTTTCCAATACCGGCAGAATGCGCGCGAGTTCCGTCTCTGCGGCCGTCCCCGACGACCCCGGCCGCGTCGATTCCCCGCCAATATCGAGCAAATCCGCGCCCGCCCGCTCCATTTCCAAGGCATGTTCCACCGCGCGCTGCGGATCGAGAAACTTGCCGCCATCGGAGAAACTATCCGGCGTCACGTTGAGCACGCCCATAACAAGTGTGCGCACCCCGAGAGTGAGCGTGCGCGAAGGAAGTCGCAGGTGGAATTTGCGGCGCTTGTTCATGGGCCGCTAGGAGTTTAGCTTGGGAGACAAAGAAAAAGATAACGTAGAGAACAGAGGGAAGAGAAACGCAGAACATCAGGCAAGCAAATTAGTCGAGGTCGAAGTCGCGGATGGGCTTTCCCACCGGCGCGTCTTTGGCTTTCTTCATCGCTTCTTCAAACTTTTTGGCGAGAATATCTTCCTTGTTGGTTTCCTGGAACCACGAATCAGCAAACTTATCTTCGCGCTGCCGCTGCTGCTCGCTCAATATTCCCGCCGCATTGGTCAGGTCCACGTCAGGCCCTTTGCGCGGCGGCTCCTCATGCGAGAGCACCACGCCCAGCGCTGCATCGACCGATAATTTCGCCTTGCAGCAAGGGCACGTGACTTTCAGCGGTTCCTGATTCTTCCCCATGGCACTATTCTAATCCTTCTGACTGCAAAAGAATCGTCGGTGTCAAAAAAAGAGGCGCGGAATCCCGCGCCTCTGCATTTTTTGGATTAACGCTTACAAACGCGTCAGGCCTTAGCCGGGTTTTCACCGCGCGTAAATCCCGGTGCCGGCCGCAGCTCCGGCCTTACCACCTTTGGATCCGCGCTCGGCGCCGCCTGTGGAGTAGTAGGAGGCGTCCGCGGCTTTTCCGGCAGCGGTTTGCCTTCCATCAGCAGCTTCACTTCGTTAGCGTCGATCACTTCGCGCTCGAGCAACGCTTGCGCAATGCGCTCCAGCGTTTCCCGATTATTCGACAACAGGTTCTTGGCTTTTTCGTAGCCACCGTTGACGATGCGCTTCACTTCCTTGTCAATTTGAATTGCCGTGTCCTCGGAGTAGTCGCGATGCTGCGCAATCTCGCGACCCAGGAAGATGGCTTCGTCCTTCTTGCCGTATGCCAATGGACCCAGCTCGCTCATGCCCCACTCGCAGACCATGTTGCGGGCAATGTCTGTGGCGCGTTCGATGTCATTACCCGCGCCGGTCGTGATGTGCCCGAGGAAAATCTCTTCCGCCGAGCGTCCACCCATCAGCACCGCCAGCATAGTCTCGAGATAGCCGCGCGTGTAGGTGTGCTTGTCATCTTCCGGCAACTGCATGGTCAAGCCCAGGGCCATGCCGCGCGGAATAATCGTGACCTTGTGCACAGGATCGGCGCCTGGAGTCATGGCCGCCACCAGTGCGTGACCGGCCTCGTGATACGCCGTGTTCTTCTTTTCCTCGTCGGACAAAATCATGGACTTGCGCTCGACGCCCATCAGGACTTTATCCTTGGACATCTCGAAGTCCGACATCATCACGAACTTGCGATTCTGACGCGCCGCCCACAAGGCTGCCTCATTGACCAAGTTCGCCAGATCGGCGCCGGAGAATCCCGGCGTCCCTCGCGCGATGATGGACAAATCTACGTCATCGGCAATCGGCACCTTGCGTGTGTGTACGCGAAGAATTTCCTCGCGGCCCTTCACGTCAGGACGCGCGACAACCACGCGTCGATCAAATCTACCCGGCCGCAGCAGCGCCGGATCGAGCACGTCAGGCCGGTTCGTCGCCGCAATCAGAATCACGCCTTCGTTGGACTCAAAACCATCCATCTCGACGAGCAACGCATTAAGTGTCTGCTCGCGTTCGTCGTGACCGCCGCCAAGACCTGCGCCACGATGGCGGCCCACCGCGTCGATTTCGTCTATAAAGATGATGCAAGGCGCATTCTTCTTACCCTGCTCGAAAAGATCGCGCACGCGGCTCGCGCCGACGCCCACAAACATTTCCACAAAGTCCGAGCCGGAAATCGAAAAGAACGGCACGTTCGCCTCGCCGGCAATCGCTCGAGCCAGCAAAGTCTTGCCCGTTCCTGGAGGCCCGACAAGCAGCACGCCCTTAGGTATGCGCCCGCCAAGCTTTTGGAATTTCTGCGGATCCTTTAGGAACTCAATAATCTCCTGCAGCTCTTCCTTCGCTTCATCCGTTCCCGCAACATCCTTAAACGTTGCTTTCTTCTGCTGTGCGGAAAGCAGCCGCGCCCGCGACTTCCCAAAGCTCAGCGCTTTGTTTCCGCCGGCCTGCATCTGCCGCATCAAGAACAAGCAGAATCCCACCAGCAAAATCAGCGGAGCCGCGTTGAGCAAAATCAAGACCCAATCGCCGCTGCGCACTTCCTTCACCTTGATTTGAACGGCTTTATCTTTCAGTTGCTTGGTCAGGTCCGGAGCAGCTTCCTTGAAGATCGTGACGTGGAACTTCCGGTTTGCCGGCCGCGCATATTCGCCCTGCAGCTCATAGCTGTTCGGCGACAAGTACATCACCACTTCCTTCACGTCGCCGTTATCAACCTTGGCCATGAACTCGCTATAACTGGGATCATCCTCGCGCGCCGTTTGCCCGTTCGCAGACACCAATCGCCAGAGCATTACGCCCAGGAACACGATCGATATCCAGAACAGAATCGTCTTCGCTGTAGAACTAGAATTCACGTCATCCTCACCTTTGTTCCAGCCCTGAGGGTTTGCCCCTGCAGCACCGGATCACTTCTTATCTCTCCGACCCCGCTTCCCTGAAAGCGGCCTAATCGACAAACCTTTTTCATTGCGGCCCATACCATTAGACGCCGCCAGGCCATACCCTACCCATAATCCATTAGATGCAGTTCGGAACCCAAAGTAATCGGGCTCTAGGCCCACTCGGCGCTGTTCCGGCTTGTCCAGCAGCACTGCCAATCGCAGAGACCTCGGCTGGCTCTCCCCCAGACGCCGAAGCAGGAATTCCTGTGTCACTCCGCTATCGAGCACTGCGTCCACCAGCAGGACATCGCGACCCTTGACGTCGGGTCCCCTACCGAATGCCACTTCGCGCCGCGCGTGACCTCCCTGCTCCACGTCGCGAACGTCCTCCCGAACAAAATGGCAGACCGTCGGCGCATCGATGTGTCGTATCAGGTCTGCCCCAAATACAAAGCCGCGGTCTAACGTAATCACTACATCCACCCGCTTGCCATTGCACGCCTTTGAGATCTGGCGCCCTAACTCCGCAACCCTCGTGGCAATTCGTGCTGAAGAAAATGTCGCACCGCGTTTGCTGCTGTCCTTGCCCCCTCGACCGCTTCTCACGAAAATGGTTCCTCGGTAATTACCACGCCAAACCGAGTCTTTTCAGTTGCCGCAAATTCCGCTGCCACCGGGAACCCGCGCGCCCATACCAACGCTCCACCGTTCGTCAGTACAGGCCAGCCTTCGCGTTCCCACCCGCTCACGCGCTTCTTGCTCAACAACCGTTTCAGCTTGTGCGCGCTGCGGTGTCCACATGGCCGTAATTTGTCGCCTGGGCGCCAGTTCCGCAGCACTAGCGGGGATTGCAGTGCGTCGCGGTCCAGCACAAATCCTCTCTGGATAGTGTCGCGCCTCTTCGCGGGCCAGTCAATGACCCTGAAGCGGAAGATGCAACTTAATTCCGGCACACTAACAGCGCCTTCCACGCCGTCCAAGTCAATCGCGCGCTCAAATTGCAGTAGTTCGTCCTTTTTGGATTTAGCGAGGCTGCTTCCGGCGAGGAAAACGACCGCATCATGTTCTCGCCGCACGTCCAAGCCACCGGGCAATTGCAGGCGTTTGCCATTCTCGCCGCTTTCGGCCAAGTCCAATATCGCTCGCACATGATTGGCATTGAGCTGCCCGCCGCCTGGTTTTACTTGTTTTACGATTTGCCGAATCTTGCGTCTCGCCATGCTGAGATTTATTTTCTGTGCGCCCGCAGTGCTGAATTCTTGCGTTCTTTTACGCCCAAGCAACTCCTCAATCGAGATGTGTGCCGAACCTGATTTCAGATCAACAGCCTTCTGAACTCGCTTGCTGACCCACGCATTCAAAAACGCTTCGTCCTCCCGAGCCAGTTCGGCCAAAGTCGCTAAATGTTCTACTACCGCAGGCTGAAACTGCTTCTCTAGAAGGGGCATCAATTTCTTGCGAATCCTCGCGCGCATTCTCGTCGTATCGCGATTCGTCGCGTCCTCTCGCCACGTTTGTTTCTTCAATTTGAGGTAAGCGCGAAGCTCTGCTCTGCGCACGCCCAGCAACGGGCGTACTACGTGCCCCACTTTTGGATGAATCCCCCCCAAGCCTGCCAGGCCAGTTCCCCGCAAAATATGCGCAAGCACGGTCTCCGCCTGGTCGTCCGCCGTATGCGCTACCGCCACCTTGTCCAAATGTCCGCCCTGAACTAGCTCACCGAAAAACTCATAGCGTGCTCTCCGCGCCGTATCCTCCAGATTGGCTTTGTTACGCTTCGCCTTAGCCGCCACGTCCCCATGCCCGGCATGAAAAGCCAATCCATATTTTGCCGCCAGTCTCGCCGCGAATCTTTCGTCCGCTTCCGAATTTTTGCCGCGCAATTTGTGATTGAAATGCGCAACACTGAGCACAACTCCAAGCTGTTTCCGCAACTCCACGAGCAGGAGCAATAGCGCGACCGAATCGGCGCCGCCAGAAAGCGCAACGCCAACACGTTCCCCCGCGCGCAGCAACCCTTTCTTTTGGATTGCCCCGCAAACCACCTTGAGGAGGCTCGACTCCATGACTCCATGTTATAGCGGAAGGCTCCCCCGCCGTGACGAACGACTTCCCCGGGCGGTTCGTTAACGAAGCTCTGTTATACCTAGACAACCATTACAACTCAGGTGTATTGTCCGAAGTTGGTAACCCGAAAAATAAATGGAGGTTGGCCATTATGGTTCGCTTCCGAAGCAAACTAATGATAGCTCTACTCCTGTTGATTGTATGCTTGTCGGTATCTGTGCCTTCCTTTGCGACGACGCGTCACGCCAGGGTAGTTGATCTACATGGGCGGCCGCTAAGCTCCCTCTACCAAGGCTTGCATCCTACCCCCGGATTTTCAGAGATCATCAATAATAAAGAGGGGTACTCCTGTAAGCCCGATTCGAAACCTCGGAAGGTCGCATTGCAGCAGGCGAGAAACAGTCGGGCTTCGACTCATCGAGCCGGCCGCCTGCTCCGGACGCAATCAGGTAGTTGCTACGGTTGTTATATGTTCCCCGACGTCAGAGAATGTGGGTGCGGCGACGCTTACCCCTTTTACCAGAGTACCGGCGATATCCCGAATAGTGGCTACAAGATTGTTTACATTTACGCTTGCCCCGACAACTGCCCGGAACTTCCGGAACGGCAGTGCACTAGCTTCTGCCTCTAGAATTCTCTATGCACATCGGTTTCGGCAAATAGGAGGTGCGAGATGTCTAAGCCGCGGATTGACGAGACTCACGCCGCCGTGGGCCTCATGCTCTTACAGGTGCTTGCGCTCGCCACCATGTCACCCGTTTGGGCCCAGGAACGTCCGCGCAAAAGCAATTACCCACAGCAGAGCGAGGCGCTCATGCAGCCCGACACACGAAAAGTTTTCGACTCGGCTCCGTTTAGTCGGGACAAAGCCGTACCCTACTGGACCAATGGATATTTGGTCAGCCGAGTGAGCGAGACGGTCGGACCTGGCACTTTCAATGTCACCCTTTACGACCGGACCGGAAATAAGGCCGGTCAGGCAGCCATCTGGTTTGAAGGGTCGGCGCGGGTCATAGTTAAGTCGGCGTCTGTGACTACAGATGGCAGAATCATCGCGTCGGGTGAAGCGGACAAACCGGACGGGACGCGGGCTCGCTTCATCGCTGCCACCGATAGTTCAGGAAATGTCACTGATGTGATCCAAACTCGCGAATTCAGCCCAGCCAATACATGCGCTGCACCCGATGGCACGGTTTGGAGTTTCGGCACTCTCCAGTGGGACGCCGCCAAGGGCGTTCCTTTGCAGGGCGATACGCTACGCCAATTCGACACGCGTAAGGGGCAGCTGGCAGGGTACGTCCCGCGGTCGATCTTTCCAAACGATCTCTTGTTTGAGGCGCTCGCTTTCATTCGGTGCTCTGGCGATGGTGTTGTTGTCTACAGTCCTCTCGCCGGAGTGTATATTGAGATGCAGCGCGGGGTTGATGCTCCTGTGATTTACCAAGCACCGATGCCTGTTGACACCCGCTTGACTGGATTCGCAGTTCTCGGAGCCGGAAAAATTTATGGCCTGCTCAGAAGCGAGGGATCGGCCGACACGAGCATCCGAGGCCTATATTCGCTTTTGTTAGATGACAATAACAAGACGGGATCCTGGCAGCCAGTTCAGGGCACCGTTGGTACCCGCCGGCAACCCGGGACTGTGATTCAGCTTTATGGTACCGATGGCGGAAGCCTGGTGTTCAGCCGAGCCGAAGACCCCCTCGGTGAGTCGGCGTTGCATTGGGCAAAGCCTTACTAGGTATCCGCCCCGACCTCCCGCCAACAAGGACCAGCATCCATTGGGCGCGGATTTAGCTTGGCAGCCCTGCGGATTTCGTTTGGCCCGGATAGATGGAATGTTGCCGCGATTTCTTGAATCCAATCGGCCCTCCCGTCATCGAACCAGTAAGAGGGGTGCGCAGGTCACCTGAGGACAACTGTGGAAATCGTAACTCCGCGGTTGACAACCCAGTTGTCCATCCGTATACTCCCTTAGTTACGTAGTTGCCTTTCTGCTGGACAGGGGGGCTTATCGCTCTTTGACAATCGATACGATGTGCCAGAATCCGTTCGTACCATTCGCCCTTTTCGAGCGCGAATGGTTTGAGTAAATCGAGCGACAATAATTTGCTTGGTAGGCTGGCCTGGGTGCAAACCCAGGCATTTTTTTCGCCAAGCGACAGGCTTCAAACGAGAGTTTGATCCTGGCTCAGAGCGAACGCTGGCGGCGTGCTTAACACATGCAAGTCGAGTGCGCGTTTCCGTAGCAATACGGAAATGGCGCACGGCGCACGGGTGCGTAACACGTGGGTA
>DATBYP010000143.1:0-5437 GCA_036513675.1 Candidatus Acidiferrum sp. | reverse complement strand
AGGATTGAATGCCCAGCTACCCATATGGGCAAGCCGCTGCCCCTCTGAAAGGTAGAACTGTGCTTGTTTGAGTTCGTCAATCTCGAGATTCACCCCTATCCAATACAGGAGAGTTCCATCGCTCGCCCAGAGGGGTTCGGCGCGAGTGATGAACCAGCGATACTCTCCTGCCGCGTTCCGAGCTCGAAAAGGCATTTCTGCCGCCGAACCTGTACGTAGACACGTAGACCAAATTCGACGCGCCTCTTCATGGTCGTCCGGATGCAGAAGGGGAATATGCGAATCCCAGGCGGCGCCCGTGGCAATGCCGAATCGGAGAGGATGGTCTTTCGGCAGACCGAGATAATCCGCATGTCGTTTATTTACAAAAGTGAGCGCGCCAGACGGATCAGCGTACCAGGTGTACGCCGGGATTACGTCCAGAGTCGCTCGCAACTGCGCCTCAAGGACTTGTTTCGATTCGGACTCGTGTCCTGGAGAGGCCATGGCAGGCATATTACACCCAGAGAAATCCACACGCGTAACGATCGGGTCGTTCAAACGGAGGGCGCCGACCACGCCTGGCCGACTGACCAAACATTGGGTTCCTCCACGAATCGAGGCGCTTGACCAACCACGTCAGCTGACGTCTAGCCCTTGCCCGGAAGCACGTTGGCACTTGGGCGGCTTACTCCATTTCAGCAGGCCGTTCGAAACTCCAAGGGCGAAACGAACTGCGGTAACACGACCGATGCCGACGGCTGCGCCGGTTACGATGATGGCTTTGTCCTTCAGCCCGCAGCAATCCATGTGGAACCCGAAAGAACGTCGCCCTTCACCTGGGCAGCAGGTCTTTGTGTCAGAAACTGAATTTCAGCGCAAACTGAATCACGCGTGGACCTGTCGTAGTTGCGACGATCCGTCCGACGTTCGACGATTCGACGATATTGAACGGATTGGCGAAGCTGACCATGTTAAATGCATTGAAGAACTCCGCACGGAACTCGAGGTCTTTGCTTTCGGCCACAGGAAAGTGCTTGATGGCAGAGATATCGGCGTTCTCCTGATCCGGTCCGCGCAGGAGGTTCCGCCCGGAATCGCCGAAATCTCCTACGGCCGTGGCGGGGGCGAAACAGGAAGTGTTGAAGAATTTATTCAACCGCGACTCCACGCTGCCGCCGAAAGCCGGATTGCACCCGGCAACCAAATCGGCCCGCGCCTGGACGAACGCAGTGGCGTTGGTCAATACGGAAAATGGAGTGCCGCTCTGCAAAGTGAGAATCGCAGCCAGCTCCCACCCGTTTACGGCATGCCGCGCGAAAGGCGAGCCACCCTTGTAGAATTTCGGTAGGTCATAAATGCCGCTGAACACAAAGCGGTGTCGCCGATCAAAGTCCGAACTGGCGTAGTTATCCAGCGTTACTTGGTTCCCCGGAACCACGGTGACGTCGCTCGTGCCCGTGGGATCGCCAGAATAGTCATCGAGCGAATGGCTGTAAGTGTAAGAGGCAAGGAATTCGAGGCCGTGGCCGACACGCTTTGTGAGACTGGCCTCGAGAGCGTTGTAGCTGGAGTTGGCGGAGCTTTGCATCAAGTGGACGCCAAACCCTTGGACAGCGAGGCTTGACAATCCAGGGCTCAGCGGGCCGGGACTGAATGGCAGGGGCGCCAATTCCTGGTTCGCGTCCATCAAACGATACATTCTGCGGCCAACTGATCCGACGTAACCAATATCAAGGAGCCATTCATTGCCAAGCTGTTTCTGAACGTCGAGGCTGAACTGCTGCACGTAAGGCGTGCGGAAATCGTGAATGTCGGGATAAATGCCATTGGCTGAAACGACGGCTTCTCCCGTGGGCGCGAGAGCTGTCGGCGCTTGGGGTAGAAATCCCGGAGGGCCGCCAGACGGGAAGATGGCAGGGTTGTTGAAAGCGAGCGGAAAAGCGCTCGGCTGGGGAACATCGACAAAGGGCGTGGCGATGGGTGTCTCCAGCGCTTGCGCCAGAGTGTAGTACGGAAAATTGAATAACTGACTGTTCAGCAGCCGCGAATTCGCTCGGTCGTAATAAATCCCGTAGCCGCCGCGCAAAACCAGACGGCTCGAGGCGGAGAGCGGCTGCCACGCGAACCCTACGCGCGGCGCGAAATTCGTAGTATCTGGAGGAACCAGGGATGCACGAATTTCCGGAATTCCGGGCAAAGGATTTTTTGCGTTCGACGCCTGCACAAATCCGCCCGTGATAGCGGTGTTGTCGCCCGCCGGAAATCCCGGAATAGTTGTGGTCTGCAGGCGCGTCGGATCGAAGCCGACGAAGCGACCGTTCGCTTCGGTGAAAGGACCGAAATAATCGTAGCGTAGACCCAGCGTGAGCGTAAGCCTATCGGACACCTGCCAATCGTCATTCACGAAGCCGCCGGAATCCCAGGCACGAATATTCCGATGATTCACGCCGGAGCCCATGATGGTCAGTCCGGTGGAATCGACCAAGCCTCCGAGAAAATCGTAAAAACTGTTTCCTGCGAAAGGTCCGGTAGGCAAGAGTCCAAGAAAGAAAATCTGCCCGCGAGTGTAAACGTTGAAATTTTCGTGTAGGCCGTGATGTTTGAACTCGCCGCCAAACTTCAGATTGTGCCGGCCTTTTTGCCAAGTCAGCGTATCACCGATCGTATACGTTGTTTCGCCGGCGTTGTTATCGGAAAATGGGTTGGCGCCAACGTCGAAATAATTGGCCACGGAAATTTCCGGCATACCCGGGAACAGATTGCCGAGCGGCGAGGTGATTCCCAGTTCTGCAGCGGTGAAAGGCTCTTGCGGACTAGAGCTTGTGGTGATGCTGGCCATGCCAAAGCGGGCGTCGTTCACCAGATGCGAGGAAATCACGTCAATGTCATCCAGCGAAACGACGCGCTGATTTAGGTTCGCCGTGCCGCCGAAACCCGGCAATGGAAGAGCATTAGAAAACCCGAACAAGTTGAATAACCCTTGAAGCGCGGGATTGTTGGCGCCGAAGAATTTCGCCGAGATACGGTTGGAGGGTGTGGCCTGATAATCCAGATTCGTGTTGAATTGGTCTTCGCGGAATGTGGAGTTGGCAACTACGGGCACCGGAACCGGCCGCGGCACAGCACCGGGCGCGACCGGAACCGGATGCGGAGCTGAAGGGATCACATAGGCTCCGTTAGGCAGCTTGGCTTGCAGAAGAAATTCCGCCGTCGGGTCGAAGCAAGCCGGAAAGGTGAAAGTGGTAGGCGGCGTGGTACAGGGTGCCAAACCGTACGAGGCGGCGAAGGCATCGAGTCCGGCGGTCGAGCGATCGTTCGTAAGGTTCTGCGGAACGAACGCCGTGCCGATCGAATTGGTCAGCGAAATGCCATTCTTCTCGCGGCTGCCCTGATAGGAAACAAAAAACCACAGGCGATCCTTCAGTATTGGTCCGCCAAATGTTCCGCCAAATTGATTGCGCTCGGACGGCGGGCGCGAAACGCCTGCAGCGTTCAGGAAGAAGTTGTTGGCGTCGAGCGCTGTGTTCCTGAAAAATTCATAAAGATTCCCATGAAATTGATTGGTTCCGGATTTTGTCACTGCGGCGACAACGCCGCCCGCGACGCGCCCTTGCGACGCGTCATACTGGCTGGTCTGCACAATGAATTCCTGCAAAGAATCCGTCGCGGGCACAGCGAGGTCGGGAGTCGAGCCGGTCCCGATCGAATTGGCATCAATTCCATTGATAATTACCGAATTGGAAGTAGCCCGCATGCCGTTAACGTAGATCGGCGCATTCCCGCGCCCCAGCTCCGATGAATCTTGCACCGGACCGGAGGTTCCGGGCGTAAGCGTGAGCAGTTGCTGGAAATTGTGTGTCGGCAGAGGCAACTGGCGAATTTCCGTTTGATCGATCACGGTGCCATGTTTCGGGCCTTCTGTTTGGAGAAGAGTTGGCGCTGCCCGGACCACCACGGTTTCTTGCCGCTGCGTCGCCAGCTCCAAATGCACACTGACGGTTGCTGTCGCCGTAATTTTCACGACAATTCCGTCGATTTTCGCCACGGCAAACCCGGGAGCGCTCGCCTCCAGATGATAGGTTCCCGGCGGAAGCAGCGAGAATACGTACTGGCCGGTATAGGAGCTTGCCGTTTTGCGCTGCGGGCCATCTTCGCCGGTCAATGTCACGCTGGCGCCCCCCACGAGTGCGGCGCTTGGGTCGGTGACATTGCCAAGGATCTGACCCGTGGTCGCCGTCTGCGCGTCCGCGCGGAATACGCTCAGCGCAAGAGCCAGCAATAACGCCAAGCCGATGAATTTCAGCGTTCGCATCGTCGCCTTCTGCAATCACGAACCTAAGCTTTCTGTCCTCCGCCTCGCAGACCCGTCATATACAGGCGGATCATCTGCTCCACTGCTCGCTCGTCTGACATTCCAAGGCGCCGCTTAGCGCCGAACAGGTTTTCCACCAAAAAAAACGTAAAAAAGTGCAGATAGATGGTGGTCACCACGAGCGCCGAATCCACGCCCTGCGGGAATTTCAGCTTCCTGCTTTGCGCCAGCGCCTCAGCATAAGTTCGCAATCCCGCCGCAATCTCGCGAAAGCTATGCATGAAGTGCTTATGACGGAACTCGACGACATCGATGTACATCAGCCTCCAGTAGTCCAGGTTTTCGGAAACGATGCGCCCGATGGCCATCGCCACGTCTTTCATTGAAGCGGCGTCGATATGATGTCCCACCAACCTAGTAAGTGGGTAGCCGGCGGCTGCGCCCGATTGCATCTGTTTTTCGACTGTAACGAGCCTTACATCCTGGTCGAACTGGTGGTCCCGCACATATGCGTCGGTCCATGGGAGCACGTCTAGTTGGCCGGTATCCATTATTTTTTGCGCAGGTATACCCGCGTCGGCGAGACGCTTCAAATGCTCTTCCCGATTCTCGGGATCCACAATGTGAGCGGCCTTTTCGCCCCGGTCGAGGCCATCTTTGTAGAACGAGCCGAGCACTCTGTGCTCCTTCGTCGATGGTGTTGAAGAAAGCGCAGACATGATTTCGCCCGGCGAGGTTGACCCCGGCGATCTGGACTGAATGTTCATTCATGTCCATATGCCACCTCTGTCTTGCCGTTGGAGATGAGCGTAAGAATCGAATCGATGATAATGGGAGGCGTTCCGATTCGGATTCGTTCCCCGCTGAAAGCCTGACGGGCATGATACACCCAGAGAATACGCACGAGGCAACGATCCGGTCGTTTCAAACGGAGATCGGCCGAGCCTGTCCCACTGACCAAACATTGAGTTCTCCGCGAATCGAGACTCGTGACGAACCACCTGCCCTGACATTTTAGCCTTTGCCCCGAGCACGTAGCACTTAAAGGTTTACTCCATTCAGCAGGCGGTTCGAGAGTCAGGTATCCCGTTTCCGACTCCAGCGAATCGAGACGATCCACCTCTAAACATGCGCCGCCGACGA
>DATBYP010000142.1:0-2288 GCA_036513675.1 Candidatus Acidiferrum sp. | reverse complement strand
GTTCTCAGTAAACCAAAACCAGGTTAAGGAACCGAGAACTTCTTTACGCGTTGCCGTTGGCGCCGACAAAGCCCTCACGCTCGAGGTGCAGAATAATGGTCTGCGCCGCTTCCTCGGGGCTCAGCTTGGCCGTGTCAATCACGACTTCGGCATCGATCGGCGCCTCGTACGGATCTGAGATGCCGGTGAATTCCTTAACGATGCCGGCACGAGCCTTGGCGTACAGGCCTTTGCGGTCACGCTGTTCACAGACGTCGATCGAGGTGGCTGCGTGAACCAGAATAAACCCGCCGAACGGTTCAATCATTTGCGGCACCGCTTTGCGAGTCGCCTCATAGGGAGCGATCGGGGCGCAGACCGCGATGCCGCCGTTCTTGGTGATCTCGGAAGCAACATAGCCAATGCGGCGGATGTTGATGTCGCGATGCTCCTTGGAGAATCCGAGTTCGCTCGACAGGTTCTTGCGCACCAGATCGCCGTCGAGCAGAGTGACCGGACGTCCGCCCATCTCGAGGAATTTGGTGATCAGAGCGTTGGCGATGGTCGATTTGCCCGATCCCGAAAGCCCGGTAAAGAAAATGGTGACGCCCTGTTTGTGCCGCGGCGGATAGCTGCGGCGCAATTCCTGCACCACTTCGGGATAGGTGAACCACGCCGGGATGTCGCGGCCTTCATTGAGGCGCTGGCGCAATTCCGTCCCGGAGACGTCGAGCACCTTGGCGCCCTGCGGTACTTCGTCGGCCGGAACGTAACGGTCTTCGTTCTGCAGATACACCATCATCTGGAAGGGAACCATGACTACACCCATTTCCTTCTCATGCTTCTTAAACAGTTCCTGGGCGTCATAAGGACCGTAGAAGTTCTTGCCGTCGGTATCTTTTCCGGGACCGGCATGATCGCGGCCGACGATGAAATGCGTGCAGCCGTGATTTTTGCGAATCAGGCCGTGCCACACTGCTTCGCGCGGTCCGCCCATGCGCATGGCGAGCGGCAGCATGGCGAGCTCGACCGTGCCGTGGGGATACTTCGAGAGCAGCAACTGGTAACAGCGGGTGCGGACGAAATAATCGACGTCGCCCGGCTTGGTCATGCCGACCGAGGGATGGATCAGCAGATTCGCCTCGACTTGCTTAGCGGCGCGCATGGTCAATTCGACGTGCGCCCGATGCATGGGATTACGCGTCTGAAAGGCCACGACTTTGGTCCAGCCCATGCGGCCGAATTGGGCGCGCAGGTCGGCGGGAGTGAGGCGCAGCGAGCGGAAATCATAATGCGCCGGAGCCTGTATCTCTTCAACCTTTCCGCCCACGTACCTGGGATTCGATTTGTTGATGGCGTAATCGGCGCCCGGATGCGCGGCGCTGGTGGAACCGAAAACCGACTGGGCTTCGGCTTTGCGATCAGGCTGCCACACATCTTCAACGCTGAGCACGGCGAGCATCACCCCTTCGGGATCGCGCAGTGCGATCTTGCTGCTGCCCGGCGTCAGTTTCTTGGCGAAGTCTTCGCTCACATCGAGCGTGATCGGCATGGGCCACAGGGTGCCGTTTGCCAGACGCATGTTGTGGCAGACGCCCTCGTAATCGGCGCGGTTCATGAAGCCACGCAGCGGCGAGAAACCGCCACTCATCAGCAGTTCCAGATCGCAAAGCTGGCGCGCGGTCAGGTCCCATGAAGGCCAGTCCTTGGATTGCGCTTTTAATTCCGCGGCGCGCGCGGCCGGCACTTGCAGCTGTATAAGTTCTCCCCCGTGTGGGGCGATAAGGTGACTGGTCGTTGCGTTCAAAGCAGTAATCCTCCCGGATGTTCTAACCAAAATTTATGCTGAATCAAATCAATTGGGGGGTCTCTATCTCAAAGCTCGCCCTATTGCCGTGGCTCGTCAAGCTACTTGCTGGGGCTGCAGGTAACCGCCGGAACACCAGCGGAGCCACTAGTCTTAGTATCGATGCGCCGTGTGTGAAATCCGACCGCAGAATCCATGGAACATTGTGAAGGTGCAATTCGCCTTCCGAAAGCCAGCCTGCGCTTCACTTGTAAACCATTAAAAACAATGGCCGAGCACCATTTTACCTCAAAATGCGCCAGTCCGCTGGAAGGGTGTGAAGCAGATTGCAACCTTGCGCCGCCAACTGTGGGAATGAAAGTGCATTGTCACCGGCCAGCAGGAGAGAGAGATTTCAGGTTTCGTATCAGGGTATCCCATGGTTTCGTATCAGCGTTTCGTATCAGGGTATCGCTTTAGCGATACCGCAAATTCTCCAAAATTAAATACCCCTTCAGGGGCT
>DATBYP010000141.1:0-4958 GCA_036513675.1 Candidatus Acidiferrum sp. | reverse complement strand
TCGCCGTGATGGGCCCCGAAGGGGCCGTCAACATCATCTACAAGCGTGAACTGGAAAAAGTTCCGGAATCTGAACGCGAAGCCGTGCGCCAAGAAAAAATCGCCGAATTCCGCGACCGCTTCGCCAACCCCTTCGTATCCGCCGAACACGGCTACATCGACGCCGTAATCGAGCCCGCCGCCACGCGCACCCGCGTCATCACAGCACTCCGCGCCCTGGAAACCAAGCGCGACACCAACCCCAAGAAAAAACACGGCAACATCCCGCTATGACTGACTAGGCGGTCTTGCTATTTTTTTTGGAAGTCGCGATAAGAGTGTGTTTCAGTTTTTCTAGCAATTCGTTGATTTCCTCCAACTCAGCCTTTTCGATTTCACCGTCGTCGTAGAGTTTCTTGAATGCGTGCCGCGGATCGAGCACGAGAAAATACATGCGGCCTTGGCTCGTTCTGGTTTGAACCAGACAAGCAGTTTCAAGGTCTCGAATGGATCTCTTAACTCTTGACGTATTCTGCAAACCGAGTTCGCTGGCAATTTCGTCAACCGTTGGATAGCAGAGGTAATACCTATCACATCGCAACCAGAGGTAGACGAGCATCTCGAGCTGTTTGGGCTTCAGATGCTTTAGCAGCCGTCGCATAACAATGGGAAATGAGACAAAGCCTCCGGCCGCGTTTTTAAATACGAGCGACTCCCCCTTGGGGAAAAGTCTCTGCCTTATCCTCAAATTTTTTGGCGGGCCAGATTTCGGCGCAGGTTTGGGTACGACCATTGGGATAGCCATGTGTTTTCCACCGTTCCTTAAGACTTACGATAGTGAAGCAATAGGATTTCGTCGAGTACGCCGTAGTGCCGAACAAACATAAGACCTCCGAGCGCTTTGAAAAATGTGATGAATCCTGCGCTCTCGGGCCCGATTGTAATGGCAAGAATTTTAAGCCTACTCCCCCTCAATGCACCCCCTATGGTCAATCGCTAGGTCAAGACACCGCAATACACGTCACGACAGGTCAATACACGGGGTATTGGGGAGAAGCTTCGAAGTGTTTTGTTTTCAGCAGTTTAAAGACCGCAACGGAAAATGGCTGACAAATTTTGCAACACTGCAGGCTGCTTTCAGTCGAGAATGCTTCAGCTTGTGAACAAAATTATTGCAACTCGCTATCTTGACAGCATCCTCCAATTGAAAAACTTTTATAGGCGAGCGTCATTTCAGTAAATGTTCCTGCAAAAATTCCACCGTGGCATAGAACTGAAAATCCTGGTTGGCCTTCTTCCGGTACCCGTGTCCCTCATCTTTCGCGATCAGCAGCCACACCGGCGTCCCCTGCTTCTTCAGCGCATCCGCAATCTGCTGCGACTCGCTCACCGGCACGCGCGGATCGTTCTTGCCGGCAATCACAAACATGGGCTTCTTGATTTTGTCGATGTTATTCATCGGCGCGATTTTCTCCAAAAACTCGCGCATCTTCGGCTCGCGCTCATCGCCATATTCCACGCGGCGCAGATCCCTGCGGTACGCCTCCGTGTGCTCTAAGAACGTCACCAGGTTAGACATTCCCACAATGTCCACCGAACAGCGAATCCGGTCGCTGTAAAACGTCGAGACCGCCAGCGTCATGTGCCCGCCGTAACTCCCGCCGGTCACTGCGATGCGCTCCGCATCCAAATCCGGCCGCGTCCCAATCCAGTCAAACAACGCGTTGATATCCTTGTACGTGTCCTCGCGTTTGAACCCATTGTCGAGGAGGGAAAAGGTCTTCCCGTAACCCGTCGAGCCGCGCACGTTCGGATAAATCAGCGCAATCCCCAGCTCATTCAGGTAGTAGTTGCTGCGCCCCAGAAACGTCGGCTGCGTCTGCCCTTCTGGGCCGCCATGAATCACGACCAGCACCGGCCGCTTCCCCGCAAACTTCGCTGGCGGCTTGTACAAAAATCCCGAAATCTCCGCGCCGTCAAAGCTCTTCCATCGCACCAGCTCCGCCTGCGGAAACGCATCCGTCTTCACCGCCGTTTCACTCGCTGTCCACCGCTCCATTTTTCCTGAGGTCACGTCGACCGAGTAACAGTCGCCCGGTCCACGCGCATTCGTCAGCGAAAATCCAAGCTCGTGCCCATTCCGGTGCCAGTGCAAACTGGTGACAACTCCAACGGGCAAACTGCGCAGCGGAACTTCCTTTTGGTTTGACGTTTTCAACACATGAATGACGCTCAGCCCATCCTCGTCTTTTACATACGCGATCGATTTTCCGTCGTGCGAGAGATCAAAGCGCTCGACGTCCCATTTCGCTTCCGGCCCCGAAATCAGGTACTTGATTTCCGGCCGGCCCAAATCCAGGTAAGCGAGGTTCATATACTCGGACCCGGAATCTGTCGTCACGTAGATTCCCTTTCCGTCCTTGCTGAATCTTGCTTCGCCGTAAGCTATCTTGTCTCCGCGCTTGGTGGTCGCGGGCATGAGCGCCGTCTTTTCGCCGGTCTTCGTGTCCACCAACCACAAATACGCCTCGTTCAGCGAAATCTCTTCCTTCAACAAAATCTTCGAGTCATCCGGCGACCAATCCTCCGGTCCCCACCCACCGCCCTCCAGCTTTGTGAGTGGACGATCGCTCTTTGGATCCGCAGGATTCATCACCCACAAATCCGTATCCTTCCCCGTCCGCCGCGTCGACATATATGCGATCTGGTCTCCGCTCGACGACCACGGCCCCGGGAGATTCCGCGATTTCCCATCCGTCAGGAGCGTCACGTCTCCACTCGACACGTCGTACCGATAGAGCTGATACCACTCTCCTCCGCCCACATCTTTCGAGAACACAATGTAGTCGCCGCCATTTGGATGAAATCGCCCGTTAGTGACTGCGTCCGCAAAGAACGTAAGCTGTTGCCGCTCCCCGCCCGGCGCCTTCACCAAGTGAAGCTGCTGTGTGTCCCCAAACCGCGTCGCGATCAACATCTCTCGCCCCGCCGGATTCCAATCGGTAAGCGTCGCATTTCGAAACGAACCATATCGCCCCGCCGTCTCCGCCAACGAAGCCGGGATCGCCGGCACCCCCGCGACCACCAAATTCTCTGCCGGCGCAATCGCCCCGTCCTGCCCGCTTGCATAGTAGGGGCGTAGCACGCTGCGCCCCATCTCGGCACAAACGCATAGTGCCGTTACGCTCACGATTGCCGCCAATTTTGGATTCATATTCTCTCCATTCGACGAACCACAAACCGACCAGCCCAGAGATTATGGACGCACGCGAGAGGGTCGCGGTGTCATTCTCGCCGCTCTTACGGCGAATCGAATTAGACACGCGGCCCGTCCGCTAGCCGAACCCCGCCACAATCGCATGCTAGAATTTCGCAGCACTCCAAACCCGGCATGTTCAACAAAATCCTAATCGCCAATCGCGGAGAAATCGCCGTCCGCATCCTCCGAGCCTGCCGCGAACTCGGTATCCGCTCCGTGGTCGTATTCAGCGAAGCCGACCGCGCTTCCCTCCACGTACGACTGGCCGACGAAGCCTATCCCATCGGCCCGGCGGCGTCGCGCGAAAGTTATCTCCGCATCGACAAGCTGATCGACGTCGCACGTCGCTCCGGCTGCGACGCCGTCCATCCCGGCTACGGCTTCCTTGCAGAAAATCCCGCGCTGCCCCGCGCCTGCGAAGAAACAAGTCTTGTCTTCATCGGTCCGTCCGCCGAAGCAATGGAGGCTCTCGGCTCAAAAACCGCCGGCCGGCAGCTTGCGCGCCGCTCCGATGTGCCTACAGTCCCCGGCGCCAACGATCCCATCGAAAAATCCGAAGAAGCTCAGGCCCTCGCACAATCCATGGGCTATCCCGTCCTCCTGAAAGCCGTTTCGGGCGGCGGGGGAAAAGGTATGCGGCTCGTCGCTGGCGATCCTGATTTCGCCTCCGCATGGCGCGACGCTTCCTCTGAAGCGCTGAACGCCTTCGGTGACCCTCGCCTATATCTCGAAAAATATCTCGAAAAGCCCCGCCACATCGAAATACAAATCTTCGCGGACAAACACGGTAGGGTCGTCTCCCTCGGCGAGCGCGAATGCTCCGTGCAGCGCCGCCATCAAAAAGTCATCGAAGAAGCTCCTTCGTCCATCGTCACTCCCGAGCTGCGGAAAAAAATGGGCGACGCCGCCGTGCGGCTCGCGCGCGCCGGTCGCTACGTCAACGCCGGTACGGTCGAATTCCTGGTCGACGCCCATCTCAATTTCTATTTCCTCGAGGTCAATACGCGCCTGCAAGTCGAGCATCCCGTCACCGAACAAGTCACCGGCCTCGATCTTGTTAAACTTCAAATCGCCATCGCCGCCGGGCATCGACTCCCGTTCGCTTGGGAAACCATTACGCCCCGCGGCCACTCGATGGAAGTGCGCCTCTACGCCGAAGATCCCGACAATAATTTCTTCCCCTCGCCCGGAAAAATTCTTTCGCGCCAGGTCCCCAGCGGTCCTGGCATTCGCCTCGACGATGGCGTCTACGAAGGCTGGACCGTTCCGAACGAATACGATCCTCTGCTCAGCAAACTAATCGCCTGGGGCAACTCCCGCGAAGAAACCATCGCCCGGTTGCGCCGCGCACTCGACGAATATGTCGTCACGGGCATCAAGACCAACGCCGGCCTCTTCCGCCGGATTCTTTCCGAACCCGATTTTCTTCGCGGCGAAATCCACACCAAATGGCTCGATCAACTCCTGACTAGAAAAAAGCCCGCCGCACCGGCAAACGAAAGTAGCGCAGTAGACGCCGCCGCAATCGCCGCCGCTTTGTGGCAATTCTCGCAGTCACAAAAAAATGCTGCGCCGCAATCGACGCACGACGCGTCCTCACGCTGGAAACAGGAAGCTCGCCGCGATCAACTGGACCGCACTCCATGAAATTCGAAGTTGTGATCAACAGCACACAACGTGTGGTCGAACTCGAGCGCGACGCCAACGGCTGGCGCATCTCA
>DATBYP010000140.1:0-10732 GCA_036513675.1 Candidatus Acidiferrum sp. | reverse complement strand
TCGACATTTCGCACATTCAGGGCACAGATACCGTGGCTTCGATGGTCGTCTGGGAAGACGGCCGGATGAAGAAGTCGGAGTACCGCAAGTTCATTATTCGGGGCGACGCAGCAAACGGCGCGTCGCCCAACGCACTCCCGGTGCTCGGCCAGAACGACGACTTCGGCAGCATGCGCGAGGCAGTGACTCGCCGTTATCGCCGCGTTCTGGAAGAGAAGCGGGCAATGCCCAGCTTGATCTTGATCGACGGCGGCATCGGTCAGTTGCACGCCGCGGCGCAAGCTTTAGAATCGCTGCAAATCATCAATCAGCCGATGGCCAGCATCGCAAAGAAAGAAGAAATCTTGTATATCCTCGGCCAGGAAGACGAACCGTGTATTCTGGACCGCCACTCGCCGGTCCTGCACCTGATTCAACAGATTCGCGATGAGACGCATCGCTTCGCCGTAAGCTTTCACCGCCAGCGTCGCGGCAAGCGGCAGACGAAGACGGCCCTTAGTGACATTCCCGGTGTTGGCCCCCGCACGACTCAGAAGTTGCTGCGCGAATTCGGCAGCATCGCGAACTTGCGGCGAGCGGGTAGAGAGAAGCTGAGCCGCGTCGTTTCAGCTAAGGTCGCGGACGCGATTCTGAGGCACTTAGAGGCAGAAGTTGCGGCCAATAACCTGAAGTAGTCGCCCAAAGCGGTTAGCCCGTATTGCGCCCCGCGCACCGCTATGCTACGTTTTCCGCGGAGGTTTTTATGGCCGACAATGTGGGATCCAAGGTGACGTACTTCCTGGTGGGCCTCGGTGTAGGCGCGCTGGTCGGAATTCTGTTCGCGCCCAAGTCCGGTGAAGAGACGCGCGACCTGCTCTCGAAGAAAGCGGATGAAGGACGTGACTACGCGCAGCGCAAGGCGCGCGAACTCCGCGAACGCGCGGACGAACTGATCGAGCGCAGCAAGGACGTGGCTGTGCGCAAGAAGGATTCGATTTCATCGGCAGTGGAAGCGGGACGCGAAGCCTATCTTCGCGAGTCGGCCAAATCCTGAGCAATTAAGTTAGACCGCGACAAGCTTTGCGCCTTGTCCTCTGGGGCGTCGCAGGTGCATCTTACGAGTAAGTCGGCCCGGGCAGGGCGCGTGGGGTAACTATGGACACCTGGGTTCGAGTCTTTATAGTGGTCGCGGCGGTCGCGATCGTGGTTCAGGCAGCCATCCTTACGGCGCTGTTCCTGCAAATGAAACGGCTGTCGGAGCGGCTGGAGCGCTTCACAGGGGATCTGGAATCCCGCCTGACGCCGATTCTCAGCCGAGTGCAAACTTTTCTAGAAGACACGCAGCCAAAAATTTCTGAAATGGTCGCCGATGCCGCACACGTGGTGTACTTGGCCCGTGCGCAAGCGCAGAAGGTGGACCGCGTATTCACCGAGGCTTCGGACCGGCTCCGCGGGCAACTTGTGCGCGCCGACCGCATCCTTACCGGCGCGCTCGAAGCCGTCGAGGACGTCGGCAGCAAGTTTACCCACAGCGTTTGGCGGCCAATGCACAAAGTATCGGCCTTGATGCAAGGAATCAAGGTAGGGATCGATTTGCTCCGCTCGCGGCGCCCGAACCGGCGGCCGGAAGAGCCGTTAGAGCACGAAGAAGAACTGTTTATCTAGCGCGTTCAGAAGCTGGAAGATTTCGGGGGCAGGCGTCTTTTGCGCCTGCCTTTTTGTTGAACTAGCGGATCCAGCCGCCACCCAGGACGCGCTCGCCGTCGTAAAAGACGGCCCCTTGCCCGGAAGTGATGGCTCGTTGTGGAACATCAAAGACGATGCGTGCATGCGTGCTGTCAAGTCGCGTAACGGTAGCTTCCGCCGGAACATGCTTATGGCGAATCTTTACTGTTGCGCGCAAAGCCTCGGTGGAAGGCACATGCGAAATCCAATTTACGTCTTGCACTTCGCACGTTGAGGTGCGCAACGACTCATCATCTCCGACGACAATGCGATTGTTCTCGCGGTCAATGGCGACCACATAGAGCGGCTTGCCCGCTGCAAATCCCAAGCCCTTGCGCTGGCCGATCGTGAAGTTATGAACGCCACTGTGCCGCCCGACGACGACACCGTCTTCGGAGAGAATTTCTCCGCCATTGTTTGACAAAGCTTGGCCGCGTTCCCGTGAATACGCCTCGATAAATTGAACGTAATTTCCATTGGGTACGAAACACAATTCCATGCTTTCGGGCTTCTCAGCAACTGGCAGGTTCGCCAGCCGCGCGGCAGCGCGCACCTCTTCCTTGGTGAGCTCTCCAAGAGGGAATTCGCTGCGCGTAAGTTGGTCCTGTGTCAGCCCCCACAGAAAATAAGACTGATCCTTGCTATCGTCGCGTGCGCGCCAAAGTTCCCATCGGCCGGTCCGCTCATTTCGCCGGACGCGCGCGTAGTGGCCGGTTGCCAGACGCGCGGCGCCGATCTGTCGGGCCATGCGCAGGAGCGGCTCGAACTTTACGTCGGTATTGCAATTCGTACACGCGATGGGTGTGCGCCCGGCAAGATACTGATTGACGAACGGACGCACTACGCGTGCTTCAAACTGCTCCTCGAAATTGACCACGTAGTGCGGAAAATTCAGGTGCTGCGCCACGCGCTTGGCATCGTAGACGTCGTCGAGCGAGCAGCAGCGGTGCTGAGCGGGGCCGTCGCCCTGCAATTCAGGCAGGCGACGCTGGTTCCAGAGCTGCATGGTCAACCCGATGATGGGATGCCCTTGCTGTTGGAGCAGGGCCGCGACGGTCGATGAATCGACACCACCGCTCATGGCCACGGCAATCAAGCCGCTCTGCAGCTCCGCGCTCGCTGGTAAAGTATCGAATTGGATCGCGCTGCTCATGCTCCATTCATTTTACGGGAAAACCGCATTCACTGCGCAGGTGAGGGAAAGTTTGTGGCGCTACCGCCGGTTCACGACCGCGTGGCGGCTTCCTTCCGGTAGGTCGCCGAGAGCTCGCGGAGCTGTTCGACGGCCGCAGGTACAACTTGCAGGGCGAAGTCGATTTCAGCGGGTGTCGTGTGGCGGCCCAGGCTGAAGCGCAAACTCGCGCGCGCCTCGTCGGCCGAAAGGCCGATAGCGGTCAGCACATGCGAAGGCTCGACAGCGCCAGAGGAGCAGGCTGCGCCGGTTGAACAGGCCAGCCCCTTAAGATCGAGCGCGATAACTAGGGCTTCGCCCTCGATTCCGGGAAATGTGATGTTTGTGGTGTTGGGAGTGCGCGGCGCACGCGCACCATTGGCTCGTGAATGCGGCACGAGTGAAAGCAGTCCTTGCTCCAAGCGGTCACGCAAAGCAGAAATACGCGATGTATCTTCCGCAAGCGACTTCCTGGCAAGCTCAGCGGATCTGCCTAGGCCGACAATTCCAGCTACATTTTCCGTTCCCGGGCGGAAACCTCGCTGGTGGTGTCCTCCATAAAGGAGCTGCTGCAAACGAGTGCCCCCACGGATGTACAGGGATCCTATGCCCTTCGGGGCATAAAATTTGTGGCCGGAGAGCGACAGCAAATCCAAGCTCAACGCATTTACGTCAACGGGAAGCTTTCCAGCGGATTGCACTGCATCCGTATGAAAGTAAACGTCAGCGTCCGCCGCAATGCGGCCAATCTCCTCGAGCGGCTGTACAGTGCCAAGCTCATTATTGGCGTGCATCACGGTAATAAGTGCGGTCTCCTTGCGAATGGCCCGGCGCAACTCGTCCGGAGAGACAAGACCGTCGCGGTCAACAGGCAAGTACGTGACATCTACACCGCTCTTCTCCAGAGCCTGGCAGGTATTGAGCACAGCTTCATGCTCGATCGCGCTAGTGATGATGTGCTTGGAAGCAGTAGCGCTGTCCCCATCCCGGAGCGCAGCCAGCAATGGCTGTGCTATGCCAAAAATACTGTGGTTGTCCGCTTCCGTGCCGCCACTGGTGAAAACGATTTCTTGCGGCCGCGCGCCGATCAGCGCTGCTACTTGCTCGCGCGCCGTTTCAACCCCGGCGCGAGCTCTCTGTCCGAAGGTATGAATCGAAGCAGCGTTGCCAAATTCCCCAGAAAGAAACGGGAGCATCGCGTCGAGCACGTCCGGCTCGACAGCCGTAGTGGCATTATGATCCAAATAGACGCGATTCATGGCCGTGCTATCAGGATAGACTCGACTTCTCCCGACGGCAAGCCACACTACCGGACGTTTATGAATGGAAAGAAAAGGGCAGAGCACCGCCCGCGGGGGGACCCGAAGCATCGATGGAGCATGAGTCTCCACCCGGAAACAGAAAAACAGGAGTGGTCTCTTGTGGCGAGACGCCCTACATCGAGCGGATTTTGATATAACGAATTAAGTCCGGCAGCAAGGTTGCCGCTCCAACTACACCAAGAACCACAAGGATGCTCGTCACAACTGCTTTTGTACCCATGGTGGCCCTCCGAATCGATTAGCTGCCGAGGTGGCCGAATTCAAGCCTCGCAGCGACCATACAGCAGCCCACATAGGCGCCCGACAGACCATACAGAGAACTTAGTACCGCTGGAATGCTCAGGCGAGATTAGCGCGCCAAGGTGAGAAGTACGGCGTTCAGTTCCATCAGGTCGGCGTCCACCCGATAGAAGCCGGAGCGCCATTTCGTGTCCGCTTCCTCGGCGTCCACTTTTAAGACCGCAAAGTCGCGCTCTTGGGGAGCGCCAGTCGCCATGTTGGGAAATTCCTCGCCAAGGTAGGTGATGGCCCCGGGCGCCGCGAGGTGCTGGCAATCTTCGCGATTGAGCACCGCTCGCAACATACCCTGGTTCTGCGTGTGAGGCTGGCAAAAATATAGGCTCGCCATACGCCGTCATCATCGGCTAAAGCTGGGAAAAGTTAAATGGTACGGTAGTCCCCATTTAGTAATGCGCGTGAACTAAAAGGACACAGAGCGCCAGCCCTCTAATCTCACAGAGTAGCAGTTTTCAGCGAATGCCCGGGGCGGCCGCTGACGGCCGAACCCAATATATCCCTATCTGCTGGGATATGTGCGACTTACAAGCCTGTTCTCGCGTAACAACCGAGCGACCTCCGCATCTTACTGAAGGAGCGTTAAAACCCGTGGGGGACCGCACCTGATTGTAAAGGTTTTTCGCGAGGACAAACCGAAAGGAAACGAAGAATGAGAATGTCGAGGAATCTGCTTACTTTGGCCGGAGCGTCGCTTCTGGTGGCAGGAAATGCCGTTGCAGCAGGCGCCGCCAAGGGCACGCTGCACCTGTATGAGAGCTTGAACGTACAGGGTCAGCAATTGGCTCCAGGCGATTACAAAGTCGAATGGAACGGCGAAGGCCCGAAAGTCGAGTTGAACATCATCAACGACAAGAAGACTGTAGTCTCGGTTCCTGCGCAGGTGGTAACCGTCAACGAGAAATACCCGACCGACGGCTACACCTCGAAAAAGTCGGACGATGGCACGAGCGCGCTGACCGAGATCTTCTTCCACGGAAAGAATTATGAACTCCGCTTGGGAGACCAGGCCAGCGCGGAAGCGCCCCGGTCAGGGACCAGCGGGAGCAACTAAGAAACCTTGCAACCGGAATCCTTTCTTCCGGTCGTGGAAAAGGGCCGCTCACGCGGCCCCTTTTGTTTTTCTGGATGTGAACGGGCCAGGCCGCATTTACACGGGTCGCGGCGCCGGATGGTTCTCTTGCTGCGCGTGGAACTGCGCAGTCTCGGTTGAGCCTTCCAACGCCGTTGTCGACGAATTTCCACTGGAGACTACCTTCGCGATTTCGTCGAAGTAGCCTGTCCCAACGAATCGCTGGTGCGTTACCGCGCGGTACCCGAGTTCCTGCGCGGCGAACTCTTCCTGCTGCAGCTTGGAATACGCCGTCATGCCCGCCTGCGCATAACCGCGAGCCAAGTGGAACATTCCCATATTCAGCGAATGGAAGCCCGCCAGCGTGACGAACTGGAATTTGTAGCCCATTTTGCCGAGTTCCTGTTGAAAGTTGGCGATGGTCACGTCGTTGAGCTTCTTCTTCCAGTTAAACGAAGGCGAGCAGTTGTAAGCGAGAAGCTTCCCTGGGAACTGAGCGTGGATGGCGTCGGCGAATTTCCGTGCTTCGGCAAGATCGGGGGTCGATGTTTCGCACCACAGCATGTCCGCATAGGGCGCATACGCCAGGCCACGAGCGATCGCCGCGTCAATGCCGCCGTGGAATTGGAAGAAGCCCTCGGCCGTTCGCTCGCCGTGGATAAACTCGCGGTCGCGTGGGTCGGCGTCGGACAAGAGCAGGCCAGCGGAATTGGCGTCCGTGCGCGCTACGAGAATCGTAGGTACGCCGCAAACGTCGGCGGCCAGCCGCGCGGCCGTCAGCTTCTCGATAAATTCGCGGATGGGCACGACGACTTTGCCGCCGAGATGCCCGCATTTTTTCGCTGAAGAAAGCTGATCCTCAAAGTTCACGCCGGCCGCGCCAGCCTCAATCATCGCTTTCATCAGTTCGTAAGCATTCAGCGCGCCGCCGAAACCAGCCTCGGCGTCCGCCACGATCGGCGCGAACCAATACACGCCGCTGCGCTTGCCTTCCGCGGACTCGACCTGATCGGCGCGAAGCAGCGCGCGGTTGATTCGCTTCACCAATGCCGGCGCGCTATCGCACGGATAGAGACTCTGGTCGGGGTACACATCTCCGGCAGTGTTGCTGTCCGCCGCCACTTGCCAGCCGCTGCCGTAAATCGCCTTCAGCCCGGCTTGCACCATCTCGATGGCTTGATTGCCAGTCACCGCGCCAAGAGCAGGGACGTATGCATCGGTGTGCATGAGGTTCCACAGCCGTTCCGCGCCAAGACGCGCCAGCGTGTACTCAATCCCGATCGTGCCGCGCAGGCGGAGCACGTCTGCATAGGAATACGGGCGGGTGATCCCCGACCAGCGCGGGTTCGTGGCCCAATCGGAATGGTCGTTGTGCATTTGGTGTCCGTCGTTGCCGTTTGCTGACATTGCGTCTCCTTCAACTGGACCGGTAAAGCTAATCGAGACTGCGCCTCAAACCGGATTGAACTCGCCGCGAACGATCATCTCTTCGCTAAGGCGGCGGGCTTCGCGAAGCCGGGCTGCTTGATCTTCGGAGGCTCCGCCGGGCTGTTTGGCGCCTTCTTGCAGAAGCCGATCGAGCTCTTGATCAAACAGCTCATGAATCAATTCCGGCGTGTGGCGAATCACCTGTCCACTGTCGTCCTGAACCTCGACTGTGTCCGCGTGCTTCATGCGTTGCGCAATCATCAGCCGGTAAATGCGGTCGGTGGCCAGGTCTTCCATATAGCCGTCCAGCAGGCTGGCGCCGCGGCCGTTCAACACCCCGTTGCGGTAGCGAATCACCGTGCGAATTGCCGCGCGTGTCCCTGCCAGGGTGCGCTTGCCGACTCCGGTTGGCAGCGGGCGCAGGTCCGGATGCGGATCGGCGTTTTTCGGGCGAGCAGCGAGCTGATTCGGAGCAGGGAACTGCGTGACCGCGATTTCATTTTGATCGGGATGGCCGGTCCAAGCGCCGTCCATCAAGCAGGACGCTTCATTCTTCTTGTCCTCAGCGAGCACCGCCAGCGCGCGGGCGTTGAGCTCCGGATTATCGCGGCTTGGATACAGTGCGGTCATGCCTCCGATGGCCAGCATGCCGTGCTTGTGGCAAATCTCCGGCATCAGCGTGCGCAGATTTTGAAAGAAGGCAACGTTATGCGGAATGGTGTTGCGGTCCGGCAAGACCCATTCTGGGTTTTCGACATTAAAGTGAATCAGGCTGGCCATGTAATCCCAGCGTCCAAGGTTCAAACCCAGGATGTGCTCGCGTAGATTCCAAGCGAACTCTTCCATTTGAAACGCCAGCGGGTGTGATTCGACCAACGCCATGCACTTAATCGCGTCGGTAGGAATGCCCTTAGCGCGCGCAACCATTTGGAACAGATCGCGCCACCAGAGCGCTTCATCCGCGGATTCCGATTTCGGGATGTAGAAGCAAAGCGGGTGCTTCAGCGCGGCAAAATCCACTTGATAAGCAATCATCGCCACATCGAACAGCGAAGCCGGCAGGAGTTCGCCTGGAAGAATGCCGGCCTGATGCAGATGTAGCCCGCGCGGGCGCGTGAATAGGACCGTTTTGCTCGGCCGAATTTCAACCGTGCGATCGCGCTTCTTATCGAAAAATGTTAGGCGGCCAGCGAGCGCTTCCAGAACATTGCGGATACCGGTGGCGAGATGCTCCCAGGTGTTGGCATTGGAATCTTCCAAGTCCAGCATCACGCCGGGTGCGCCGGAGTTGAGCATTTTCACGACGAGCTCGGCATCGTCTGCCGGGCCGGTCATTTGATTCCGCTGGTCAAAACACCATTCCGGAAGCTCGATTTGCCATGCCTGCATCGTGGACACCGAAGGCGGCAGGAAATTAGGTTGCTTGCCGGCGTGCGCTTCGTGGAGCGCCGTTTCGCGGCGAGAGATCAGGGCACGCTGCCGCAGCGTCAGCGCGGCGTGCAGCGGCGCCAGAAACTCCAGAAATCCAGCGGGAAGCTCGCGCGCGGCCTCAAACCCTGGCGGGGTCGTATTTACCGGCATGAGCCGCTCTGAGAGCGCGACGGGTGTAATCGAGAGACCGGCTTGGGTGCTTGTCGTGGCCATCAATTCGTCCTCAAGCTCGCCAGCTCTTAAGCGGGCGTCTTTGGAGGCTCCTGTAAAGAGAGGCAATTGGGAGGCCAATCCAGAGGCCAATGATCCCGCTAAGATGCTCATACCAAGGCAGATGCATTGGGAGGAGGCAAAGTTGGAAAGTAAGTGGATATTCCGCTGTTTCTGACGGCATGGACTTACTCTCCCAGGACTAGGAACTTCCCGAACGGGAGCGTGCTGCTCATCAGCCGAAGAAGGGGTCCTAAATGGCCTTGCTAGCACCCGGCCCAGACGACGAAGGGCAACATACTGTGCAATAGGGTGTACGGCGATTCTATACGCTAGATTGTGTACGAACGTGGCGGGGGCAGGGTAGAGGTCGCACGCCCACTCGCGCGCGACGTGCGTCAACTTTGTCCGCAGGAATGGACAAGCCACTGCTCGCTACATCTACTGTTTCCGAAAGAATGAAGATGCCCGTCAGCGATTGCTCTTGACCACCAGGTTGTTCTTCACCTCAAAGACATTTGGCACGCTATTGGCGCGCAATCCGGCGAGGTTCTTGTCCGTCTCGTTATCGACAACTCCCTCGAGAGTGACATGCCCATTTTTCACGATTATGTGAATCGAAGGCATCGAAGACCATCCATACTTGGAGAGGCTTGGGTCGCCATAAATGGCGCGATAGAGCGCCCGCCGCAACTGGTCATCCATCGGCGACGTGGGAAGCACCTCGATGTTGTTGGTGACGCTGGATACGCCCTCGATGCTCTTCACCGCGGCTTCCGCGTCGTGCTTGAGCGTGGGATTGGTCACTTGGCCCTCGAGCGTGACGCGGTCGCCGTCCACCTTGAAGGCCAAATTGTCGAAAACCGTGTAGTACGGCAACAAAAGAAGCTGGTGCCGTACTTCGCGAACCAGGTTTTGATTGGCCTTGGTTTCTTGCAGATCCATCGCGCCGTGCGAGACGCGCGCCATCGTTATAACGGACACGGTAAGCACGAGAGCGACCAGGACGATACCGAACGGGGCTCGGTTCTTCTGCATGGATTGTCTCCTTGGTGAAATCCGCGGTGCTGCAGTATTTAGATTCAGGACCCGTGGGAAAGGGCTGCAAAACAACCGCTTGCAGCAGGTGCTAGCATACTCTCAGGTCGGTTCCATTCAGGCTGCAAGCGGACGTGCGGGTGAGGACTTTGTGCTGGTGATTGCGCATCGCGGGGCTTCGGGCCACGCGCCGGAAAATACATTGGCGGCGTTTCGCAAGGCCGTCGCGCAGGGTGCGACGTTCATCGAGACGGACTTGCAGCTTTCCCGGGACGCGCGGTTCGTGGCCATCCACGATGCCACCGTGGACAGGACCACTGGCGGGCGCGGCGCGGTGCATGACCTCACGCTCGCGGAATTGCGCCGCCTCGACGCAGGCTCCTGGTTCGGCAGCGAATTTGCCGGCGAGCGTATTCCGACCCTGGAAGAAATTTTCGACTTTTCAAAGAAGCACGATGTTGTGTTCTACCTCGAACTAAAACCCAGCGGCTCGTGGGGCGGCGAGCACGCGCTGATCGGCTCGCTGCGCGAATCGGGAGAGATCCCCCGCACCGTGGTGATTTCCTTCGATGCGGACATTCTGGACGCATTACGCAAGATCGAGCCTACGCTGATGACCGGCGTGTTGTACGACGGGCAAATTGAGAAGCCCATCGAACGCGCGATCGAGGTCGGCGCGCGCCAGTTGGCCGTCCGCGGCGACCTGGTCACGCCAGCGCTGCTGGCCGAGGCACGAAAGAAGGATTTGCAGGTGGTGTGCTGGACCGTGAACCATCCCGCGCATATGCGCTTGCTGATCGATGCGGGCGTCGACGGCATCATGAGCGACTATCCCGATCGCCTGGTCGCCGCACAAAAATACAAGAGTTCGGGCTAGCCGTCAGGTGAAGGCGTGAGAGCCACTTAGGCCGGCTGTGCTTGCTGGAAGAGGGCCGCCAGGTTAGCGACGGAGAGTTGCTCCGCGCGCGCGTCCACGCGCAAGTTTAACCTCGTCAAGGCTTCGCGAATGAGCTCGGGCTTCACGCGCGACTTCAGATTGTTCACCAGCGTCTTGCGTTTCTG
>DATBYP010000139.1:0-37853 GCA_036513675.1 Candidatus Acidiferrum sp. | reverse complement strand
GACGGTGCTATCACTCACGGCGAGCGCTATAACAAAATCATCTCGCTCTGGGGCGACGTCACCGAACGAGTGGCCGACGAAATGTTCAAGGCTCTCGAAAATCAGGATAAAGAGGGCAACATCAATCCGGTCTACGTCATGGCGGACTCCGGTGCTCGTGGATCGAAACAGCAGATTCGCCAGCTCTCCGGCATGCGCGGACTAATGGCCAAGCCTTCCGGCGAGGTTATGGAAACCCCCATCACCTCGAACTTCCGTGAAGGTCTCAACGTGCTCGAGTACTTCATCTCTACGCACGGCGCTCGCAAGGGCTTGGCGGATACGGCGCTAAAGACCGCTGACTCCGGCTACCTGACCCGCCGCCTCGTGGACGTGGCGCAAGACGTCATCATCAACGAGCGCGATTGCGGCACCAGCGACGGCATTTACGTCGAACCGATTATCGAAGCCGGCGTCGAAGTTGAGCCGCCGCGCGACCGCATCGTCGGCCGCGTTTCTCTCGACAAGATCAAGGACTTCGAGGGCCACGTCATTGTCGACGTGAACCAGGAGATCACCGAAGAGCTGGCCAACTCCGTGCAGGCCGCGGGTATCGAGCGCGTGCGCATTCGCTCCGTACTCACCTGCGAGTCCCGACGCGGTGTTTGCGCGCTGTGCTACGGCCGCAACCTCGCTTCCGGCCGCATGGTCGAGCTCGGCGAAGCTGTAGGCGTGATTGCCGCGCAGTCCATCGGAGAGCCCGGCACACAGCTCACCATGCGTACGTTCCACATCGGCGGAACCGCTACCCGCGTTTCCGAGCGTTCCACTCTTGAAGCGCGCAACCATGGCGTTATCAAGTTTGTGGACCTCAAGTACGTTCAGGGGCGCGGCGGTACGGCCATCGCCATGAACCGCGCGGGGCTTATCGCCATCGTTGATGAGAAGGGCCGCGAAAAAGAGCGCTACCACGTTGTTTACGGTGCGCGACTCCGCGTCACCGAAGGCGAAAGCGTCACGCACGGCCAGATTCTCGCCGAATGGGATCCGTTCACTTTCTCGATCCTTACCGAAACCGCTGGGTCCGTGAAGTTCGATGACCTGCGGCCCGGCTTGACGATTGAAGAGCAGGTGGACGAAGTTACCGGCCTCTCGCAGGACGTTGTTACACTGCCGCCCGGCGATGAAAAGCATCAGCCCGCGATTCTTGTCCGCGATTCTGCGGGCAAGGTCCGCAAAAAGTACCTCATGCCTTCCCGCGCCCACTTGATGGTCAGGGATGGCGACGAGGTGCAAGCCGGCGACGTGCTCGCGAAAATCCCGCGCGAGACCACCAAGACCAAGGACATCACCGGAGGTCTCCCGCGCGTCGTGGAGCTCTTTGAGACGCGCAAGCCCAAGGATCCCGCCGTTATCAGCGAGGTCGATGGCGTCGTCCGCTACGGCGAAATCGCCAAGGGCATGCGCAAGATCTACGTCGAAAGCGAAGACCGTAAGACCACGAAGGAATATTCGATTCCGCGCGGCGTGCACATCAACGTGCAGGAAGGCGACCACGTCAAGGCCGGCGAAGCCTTGATCGACGGCCCGCTCAACCTGCACGACTTGCTGGCCGTCTTGGGCGAGAAGTTCACGCAGTCCTACTTGGTCAACGCCATTCAGGAGGTTTACCGGCTCCAGGGCGTGAACATCAACGACAAGCACATCGAGACCATCTCCCGGCAGATGATGCGCTGGGTTAAGGTCGAAGACGTGGGCGACACTACATTCCTCCTCGAGGAGCAGGTGGACAAGTTCCGCTTCCGGGAAGAGAACGATAATGTGATCAAAAATGGTGGACGTCCCGCTACGGGTCGCCCGCTGCTACTCGGGATCACCAAGGCGTCGCTCTCGACCGACTCATTCATCTCCGCCGCCAGCTTCCAGGAGACTACACGTGTCCTAACGGAAGCAGCGGTCGCCGGCAAGGTGGACTACCTCCGCGGCCTCAAGGAGAACGTCATCATGGGCCGTCTCATCCCCGCTGGAACGGGTCTCGAGCACTACCGCAGCATTCAGTTGCTGACGGAAATGCCCGCTCCCGCTCCGATCGAGGAGATTCCCGAAGCCGCCGAGCTTACCGCCGAAGAAGCTGCGGCGCTCGATTTCCTGCAGAAAGACACGGAAGCCGACGCCGCCACCGAAGGCTAGGCTAGCCTGGCATAACCCGCGGCGGAAACCTTCGCCGCTCAACGAATTCCCGGCGTCCCCGAGACCTCTTGGGGACGCCGGTTTCGTTTTGTGCACTATCTACAGGTATCCGTAAGGAACGCCCTCGGATTGCTTGTATTGCTGGTGGTGAGAACCGTTCTTACAATGTTAGCTAGTTTATAGCCGAAGGCCATTGATCGGTAATCCATGAGCCAACTCCAGAAAACAGCCTCGGACCCGCCTGGGCGCTCGTCATCGGGCGTTGGCAGTCGTACGGCTGTGTCCGACCGTCTCGAGCAATTCGAGCGGCGGCAAAGCGAGCTCTGGCGTCTCACGTTTTTCCTGCTGCTTGTTCTCTCCATTGTGTTCGCCGTAGTTTCTTGGGACACCGTTCGCTCGCTTGCCCATCGCTTTGAGGCTCTCCCCATCGGTCTGGTTGTTCTCGTTGCACTTTTCGGGCTGTACGCGTGGAAGCGTACTCAGGAAATTTCGGAGCTGCGCGGCCTAGTTCGTGGCATCGAACACCGCGATGCCGTTCCTCCTAATGAGAAGCAACTCGACCAATTGTTTGAAGTCATTTCGCGCTCCCAACAGGGATACCGCGACCTAATCGACTCCTTTGACGACATCCTCCTGGCCATCTCGCTGGACGGGCAGATTCGCGCCGCAAACCGGAGCTTCGCCGATCTCGTAGGCGCCACCTTTCCTCAAATCATCGGCCACAATTTAAGTGAATTCGTCGACGAGGGAACCGGTGACGGCGGCGAACTCGCTAAGCGCGCCATGCCGCGCTTCCTCGAGCGCCGCGTCTGGAACGGCGTCGTGCAGATTCGCCTCAAGGGCCGCAATTCCGTCAACTATTTCGACTGCGTTACGCATGCCATGCTGCGCGGAGATGAAGTTCAGGGCATAACCGTCCTTGCGCGCGATATTACCGCGCTCCGCAAAAACGAAGCGCGCTTCACAGAGCTCTTTGAATCGCTGCACGAAGGCATTTACATCACCACGCCAGACGACCGCCTCATCGACGCCAACCCGGCGCTGGCGCGCATGCTCGGCTACGACTCCAAGGAAGAGTTGCTGTCGCGCACCTTCGCCGATTTGCTTCCGGATGAAGGCCAGCGCCGCGCCCTTCGCGAGCAAGTCGATAATCAGCCCATGGTCCAGGGACGCGAAATCACGCTCACGCGCAAGGACGGCCGGCCGCTCATTTGTCTGAATACGGCTGGCGCCGTCCGCGATACCAGCGGCCGCGTTGTTCGCTATCACGGCGCTCTGATGGATATTACCGAGCGCCGCGAGATGGAGCGCCGCCTCTACCAGCAGCAGGAATTTGCGCGCCGCCTGATCGACAGTTTCCCCGACCTGATCTTCGTCGTGGATAGCACCGGACATTACACTTTTGTGAGTCCACGGGTGAAAGATATCCTCGGCTACGAGCCGGAAGAAACACAGAACATCGAGTTTGGCGGCCGAACGCACATGGAAGACCGTCCTGCTCTACTTGCCCTCTTCGCGGAAATGGTGGGCGGCCGTCAAAGTTTCGCCTCCCTGGAAGTACGTGTCCGCAGCAAGCAGGGCGAGTGGCGCCGGCTGCGCTGCCACTTCAGTCCGCTTTTCAATGAAAACGGCAAAATCGATGGCGTGGTGATTTCTGGCCGCGACGTTACAGAACTCAAGCGCCTGGAAGAGCAGCTTATCCAAGCCGAAAAGCTTGCCGCTATGGGCCAGATGCTGGCCGGCGTTGCGCACGAGCTGAACAATCCTTTGACTGCTATTCTCGGCGTTACCGAGCTCCTCCGCGACAGCGAGGGCATCCAGGAGAACACCAAGCGCCAACTCGAGCTCACGCATCGCCAAGCCCGCCGCGCAGCACGGATCGTTCAGAACTTGCTGGAATTCTCCCGCCCCGCCGCGCCGCAGAAAAAGCCGGTGGACGTTAACACGATTGTCGAACGCACCTTGCAGCTCCAGGATCATTCGCTTCGCCGCAACAACGTTCACGTCGATTTTCAGCCGCAATCCGATTTGCCTGCGGTCATTGGCGACGCCAATCAGTTAATACAAGTTTTCTTGAACCTAATCAGCAACGCCGAGCACGCCATCCGCGAGGTTCGCGAGACCGGACGCATCCAGATCCGTATCGGACGCATCGGCGGGCACATTTCAGTAACGGTGCAGGACGATGGTGTAGGAGTGGCCCAGGAAGCGCTTCCTAAACTCTTCGATCCTTTTTACACCACCAAGCGTCCCGGAGGCGGTACCGGCCTTGGCTTGAGTATCTGCATGTCCATCGTTCGAGAGCACGGCGGTTCGATCGACGTCGAAACTCTCCCTGCCGGTGGCTCGGCATTCACAGTGTACTTGCCCGTTGCTCCTGATGAAGTATCCGGTGGGCCGCTCGATCTGGGAGCGTCGCCTTCTGAGTCGGTGCCCCCGATGGGGGATGTTCTAAAGGGTCGCTCGATTCTGGTTCTGGACGACGAAGAAAGCATCCGTATGTTGCTGGAAGAAGGCCTCTCCGCTCAGGGCATGCATGTCGATTGCGCGGCAAATTCCCGAGAAGCGCTCGAACTGGTCAGGAACCGCACGTACGATTTGGCTTTGTGTGACGTAAATCTTTCACCGGGTGGACAGGGACCCAGCGGCCGGGAAGCGGCGCTGCAAATCGCCGGGTCGTCACGCGGGGCCGCAAAACCGGAAGTGATCTTCATGACCGGAGATCTTGTCGAAGACAACGGTACCGGCGGTCACATTCGCCAATTGCAGAAGCCATTCCGCATCTCTGATGTCTTAGCTGTGCTCCGCGAAGCGCTCGCGCCCAGGCCCGCTGAAAAATTGCAAAGATAAGGATAACGATAATGCCTGCGGAAACTTCTCCGAGACGGAATTGGCGGCGCTTTTACTGGGTTTGGGAGGACCCCGCGCTTCCGGTATGATTTGAGTCTGTGAACGTCGTCCTGAATGAAGTCGAAGCCAGAGTTCTCGGCGCCCTTTGGGAAAAGGAAATTACCACTCCGGATTATTATCCGCTCTCTTTAAACGCACTCGTCAACGCCTGCAACCAGAAATCGAATCGCGACCCAATTATGAATTTGGACGAAGACTCTGTTCGTAGCGCTTTACGCGTACTGCACGATAATTCTCTGGCGCGCTCGGTCAGCGCTGCCGACAGCCGCGTCACCAAGTACGAACATCGCTTACAAGAAGCCTTCAACTTCGATCGTCGCGAAGCTTCCATTTTCTGCGAGCTGCTGCTCCGCGGTCCGCAGACCCCTGGCGAGCTTCGCAGCCGTGCCGAGCGCATGCATCACTTTGATGATCTGAGCGAAGTGCAATCCGCGTTGCAGCGCCTGATGAACCGCGAGCCGCCTCTGGTCAAGGTTCTCGCTAGGCAGCCTGGCACAAAGGAATCGCGCTATATACATCTATTGTCGGGAGAAGCGGAGCCTGTTGGCTCGTCAAACGTGCGCGAAGCCCCGGCGGCGGCGAGCCGAGAGAACGTTGACAAGCTTTCTCATCTGGAGTCAGAAGTGGCCGAACTGCGCAAGG
Organism: Candidatus Acidiferrum sp.; assembly: GCA_036513675.1. Taxonomy (GTDB): domain Bacteria; phylum Acidobacteriota; class Terriglobia; order Acidiferrales; family UBA7541; genus Acidiferrum. Next base: position 32,132 of record DATBYP010000139.1, on the reverse strand, counting down.
ATATTGCGGATTTGAGGCAGCAGTTCGCCGCCTTCCGAAAGCAATTCGAGTAGAGTCGTTTTATTGCGCCGGCATGCTCGAGGCGGCTAACACGTCCAATCCCGCCAATTCCGCGCGCAATCGCGCCGCTTCCGCGCGGTACTGGTCTGCTTCTTTGCGCAATTTCGAGACGCTCATCACTGGAGCCGTCACCGCTAATGCGCCCGGCTCCGTCAAACTTTCTTCCAGCAGCGCATCCATTTCCAATTCCCCGATTTGCCGTTGCAGATTCGCGATGCGTACACGCCGCGCTGCCTGGGCCTCCGCTGCCTGCCGAGCTTCGGCGTTTGCTGCCTGCCACAGCTCCGCGTCAACGTCCTTCAGCCGTTCCGAAAGCGCCTGCAAATTCTCCATCGCTGTCTTGTTTCCCTGGTCGGCCGCCATGCGATACCACGCCAGCGCCTGGGGCAAATCCGGCGGAATCCCAAGCCCGTACTGATTCATGTACCCGAGCTGATTCTCCGCATTAGAATTTCCTTGCCCCGCCGCCTTGTAATACCAAGCTTCCGCCTGCGCGTAATCCGTCTCCACTCCAAGTCCATGCTGATACAAATACCCAATGTTTTCCTGCGCGTTAGGATTCCCTTGCGCGGCCGCCTTGTAATACCAATCCAGCGCCTGCACGTAATCCTGTTCCTCGCCCAATCCCAACTGCGCCATGTAGCCCAATTGGTTCTGCGCGTTCGAGCATCCATGTTCCGCGGCGCGCTTGTACCACTCCCGCGCCTTCTCGTAATCGCGCGTGCCTAGAAATCCGCGCTGATGGAAATAGCCGACTTCTTCTTCGGCATCCGGTTCGCCTTGCTCCGCGGCTTTGTGGAACCATTCCAGGGCCTGCGAGTAATCCAGCCGGCCGCCTTTGCCTGTTTCGTGCAGCATCCCGAGGTTGTACTGTGCCAGCGCGTTCCCCTGCACCGCCGCCTTGCGGTACAAAGTCATGGCCCGCCCATAGGACTGCGGCACGCCTAGCCCCTTTTCATACATCATGCCAAGGCGGTTCTCTGCCGCGGCCAGACCTTGGTCCGCAGCTTTCCCGTACAATACGAGCGCCATGTCAAAGTTCCGCTGCACGCCCAAGCCGCGGTAATAGTGATTTGCTAGCGTGAACTGCGCCGCACCGTCGCCTTCTTCGGCCGCCCCACGCAGTAGTGCCAGTTCGCCGTCCCGCTCCTGCGCCTGAAGCGCAACGCCGGACACGCACGCTGCGGCGCAAAACGCGGCAATCAAGCGCAAAAATTTCGTTGGTCTCAAGGTCGATCCCCCGTTTTGACTCAGAGCCGCGTGCGAAGGCGGGTAGCTCCATGTAAGCTACTGATTACAAGCGTGTTACGTGATTAAGCCCCGCAGCCGACCCTCTGCTTTGCAGAGAGTATCCAGCCGCCTTGCGCCGAGCCATAGACCGCCAGTACCGATGTCGTCCCGATGTGCTCAAACCCGCACGTTGCCCCTAAGCTTTGGTTAATGTCCCGTTTATGCCGCCTGGGCTATAGTGGCTATCGGATTCGCAGATTCACAAACCGCTATAAGGGAGTTACACCGTGAATACACGGAACACCAGGGCCATCCTGCTCACCACCCTCCTTCTATTTGCTGGCTTAGCCGTCGCGCAAGAAAAGAAAATCAAGCGTTCCGATCTCCCTCCAGCCGTGGAAAAGACTGTCGCCGCGCAAAGCGCCGGCGCGACCGTTAAGGGCTTTTCCAAGGAAATTGAAAAGGGACAAACGTATTACGAGGCAGAACTAATCGTGAACGGACACACGAAAGACATACTGATCGACGGCAACGGTGCGATCGTCGAAGTGGAAGAAGAAGTCGCAATGAATGCTCTGCCTACGGAAGTAAAAGCTGGCCTGCAGGCAAAAGCGGGTGAAGGCAAGCTCGTCAAGGTGGAAACCCTTACGAAAAACGACAAGCTCGTAGCTTACGAAGCTCAAGTAAGAAAAGGCGGCAAGAAATCAGAGGTCCAAGTCGGCCCGGACGGCAAGCCTCTCGATCACGAGGAATAGAGGGCGGCAGGGTCTCCGCTGATCTTATGCGCGGATAGCTCGTGTCTGAACTGTTGACGAAATGACAGTGTTCCTCAGTGTCCGGCAGCGGCCACAGGTTGCGCAAACGTGACATAGTGGCCGCCGGGTTCCTGGAAACCGACTTCGCGCATGCCGTAGAACGCTGTGCGCTCCGGCTGTACGATTTTCGATGTTTTCAACGCGTTGAGAACTGCATCCAGATTGTCTACTTCAATATACAAAAACGTCGGCCCCTTGCGAGTCTCCGCGATCAGTGGCATATCCTCCGCAACGCTCGCATAAGTCTGATACATCACTTCCGTGTTCCCCTTTTGCAGTGCTACGAACCCAATCTTGCTCCCATGAGGTACTTCAATCGCTTTTGTAAAGCCAAGGTTCTCCACCCAAAACGGCAACACGGGCTCGATTTCCTTGACAAACAGGACCGGGGTAATTCGTTTCACGTTTGTGTTCATGGCTTTCTGTTCCTCCGCGTGGTTTAACTTCTGCAAACTCAAGACCGCGATTAAGACCGCGACAGCCGCAGCGCAAGCTGTGCGCGTTTGCATTCTTTTCGGCATCGTATCTCCTCTGAAACTTCACCTTTGGGCGGATTTCCAACCGCCACCCTCCAAATTCGCGCAATCCATCAACTCCCGGTACTCCGGACTATGTCGTTCCGTTCGACATGGTCGAACACTTCGGCGGGCGACATTGGAACCGTTATGCTTAGAGCCGTTTGTAGTTCGCGACATCAGCCTTTATTCCGAAGCGGGCAAGCATTTCCTGCGGATTGAAGTTCATTTCCCGGTGGAGCGCCAGAATCGCGGCACGCGCATTCTCGACAGCTTCCTGGCTGGCCCATTCCACTATGGTGACGAAGTTGAATTCGCCGGGACCAGAAGATTGCTCCAGAACGAAATCCTGCAGGAAGCCTGGTTGCTCCTTGAGAAGTGCGTGAGTGCGTCGCGCTTTGTCAACGAATTCTTCGCGTGCCGCGATGGGAACGGCAAACTTGTCCACGCGATAGATTCTCTCCGTCATGCGATCCTCCCTTTTTCTTCTTGCCTTTGATAGTAGTCTAAATTAGACTAGATGAGCTTAGATCCTTGTTTCCTTGCTGTCAAGGAGATTGTTATGCCCTCAGACTCTCGCAAACTCTCGGATCTGATTTCTATCGGCCCAGCCATGTTGCAGGATTTTCAAATCCTCGGTGTGCGCACGGTGTCGCAGCTCGCTCGTCGAAATCCTGAGCGGCTGTATGAATCCCTCTGCCGTCTCGCGCCGGAGCACCAGGACATTTGTTGCCTCGACGTCTTTCGTGCCGCTGTGGCTCAGGCGCGGGATCCGCAGCTTCCGGCCGACCAATGCCAATGGTGGTATTGGAGCCGCAGTCGCAAGCGCCTGGACAAGAAGGCCCAGACCGCGCGGGAAGTAAGGTAAGCGTGCGCCAGAAGAAGCAATCAGTCTTGACCATCCCGGATCTAGTGCTGCTCAGCCTTCTGGCGGAGCGTCCTATGCACGGTTACGAAGCCAATCTGGAGCTTGAGCGTCGCTGCATCCGCGACTGGGCGGCGATTTCTCGTCCGCAGGTCTACTATTCGCTAGAAAAGCTTGCCAGTGGCGGCTTCATTCGCAAAAAAGAGAGCAATTTCCCTGCCTCCGGACCAGAGCGCACCGTTTTTGAGACCACGCAGAAAGGCCGCGCGGCGACGGCCGACGCTCTGGAAAGCGACCGCTGGACCACGCAGCGTGACCATCCTACGTTTTCCACGTGGGTCGCGCTTTCCTGGCTCGCGCGCCCGAGCGTCTTCCGAAAGCAGCTTCAGCGGCGGCGCAAGTTCGTCGAAAAGGAGCTTGTTCGCGAGCAGGAGACGTTGCGGGGAATTTTGGAGGAAGTCGGCCACCCGCATCATGAGGCGGTATGGATGGTCACCCTCGTGATCGAGCAGTTTCGCACGGAGCTGAAATGGCTGCGCAAGCTCGAACGTGAATTGCCGCACCGTGCTCCCGCGCGGAATCCCGCCTACGCCCAGGACTTACCGGAAGAACCAGTCAAGACCGTGGAGCGCTAAAGCCCATCCACTTGGTAGGCAGAGGCCGGGAGTCGGCAACTTGGCAAGTAGCCGCGGCTTGTGTTCTCCTAAATAAAGGCATGAACGCGAATCTCCGACCGCAAGCTTTGCTTGCCCTGTGCCTCACTGTCGGCGCCTTCCTCCCGCTCGCCTGCGGCGCTTCGGGCAGATCTCCGCAGGAGGGCGACAGAGTCATTCACTTTGTGCGCAACCCAGACGCCGCTCCAGAGTTTAAGCTGGACGGGCTCGACGGCAAAGTTCTCACTCTCGCCGGCGCACGGGGTAAGGTCGTCCTGCTGAATTTCTGGGCCACCTGGTGCGGCCCCTGCCGGGCGGAAATCCCCGACCTGATTGCCTTGCAACAGAAATACAAGGATCAGCTCCAAATCATCGGGCTCACCGTGGACGACGAAGACGCTTCGGTGATCCAGGAAGTTGTGGCAAGAACACGAATCAACTATCCCGTAGCCATGACCTCGCACGAGGTGCGCATGCAATATGGCGGCATTGCGGCGCTGCCCACTTCGTTTGTTCTGGACACACAAGGCCGTGTGGTCCAGAAGCACGAAGGTCTGCGCGATCCCGGTCTCTACGAAACGGAAATCCGCGCCTTACTGGGCTTGCCCATTGATGCGCGGGTGGAAACGTTTGAAGACACTGGTCAGATATTTCTCGCGCACGCCGATCGCGCGAACGAGCTTCCCGGTGTGGATCTTTCCAGGCTCACTCCGCAGCAAAGGCAAATTGCGTTTCACCAATTCAACGCGGAGGGTTGCACCTGCGGCTGCAAATTCACTTTAGCGCAGTGCCGCATCTATGACCGGAATTGCGCCGTGAGCAAATCTAGAACCGAAAAGATTATCGCCGAAGTTTCCGGCGCCGCCCCGCGAAAAGCGACGCCGGAAAAGCAGTCCGCGCCGCCTGCTGCCGCATCCCCCTGACCTACTCGCTTGCATCCTGCCCACGCACGGAATACACTCGCGCCCTTATTACGCCGGTATCGTCACCCGACGCGAAAACGATGGAGGACACGATGCAAAGCAGCAGCAAGTCCGTGCTAAATCGAAGAGCAGGTTTTGCATTCCTTTTGCTTACCGCAGCCGGGTTCCTCACGGTTCGCGGCGCTTTCTCCCAAGCCCCTTCGCAGCCAAGCCGCCGCGCCATCCACCTTCCCGATGCCAATCCGCAGTTGCCGTTCAGTGACGGCATTCTGACCGGCAACACGCTTTACCTCGCAGGACGCATCGGCCTGGATAAATCGGGCAAGGCCCCCGCCGAAATCACCGACGAAATCAAGATTCTGCTCGACCAGATCAAGGCCACTCTCGAGCAGGCCGGGATGACCATGGATGACCTCGTCTATGTTCAAATCGCCTGCACCGACCTGTCGCTCTACGACAAATTCAACGCTGCCTATCGAACCTACTTCACGACCAAGGACCTGCCCGCGCGCGAGATCATCGGCGTAGCCGCGCTGCTGCGCGGTGGCCATTTCGAGATCCAAGCCATCGCTGTTCGCCGGTAAGCTGGCATCAGGCTCGGTATTGGAATAGCGTTCGCCGGTAGAGGCTCCCCCTACTTCAGCAGCTAATCGAAACCTCGGTGTCACCGAGCCTGTTTGGCCGCCCGCCGACCTTTCCTTGCGACTCGTCCTTCTGAAGCAGCGGGTGGAGGAGTGGTGTATGCCCGTATATGGGCACTACAACGTGCCAAGTTCTGGCCAATATGGCATTATATGGGCATGCAGGCAATGTCATACATCTGGGCGTTTTTCCGTAACTAATTACAAATGAGGAGGTTAATCGGTGAACAAAAATTTGCATGGCGTGGCGAAGGAAGTGCATCGAACGCAGTCGCACTCGCAAAACATTATGTTTAGAGTCACCACGCAAAAAAAGCGCTCTAAGGTGCTCCTCACTATCGAGGGTCGCTTGGCGGGAGAATCTGTCTCTACTCTGGAACACTGCTGGCGCGAATTACACGCGGCCTCCCCGACCGAGAAGTTCAACGTCGACCTCTGCGGCGTGAGCTTCATTGACGCTGCCGGAAAGACGCTCCTCAAAGAAATCTACCGGCAGGGCGGGCATTTGGTGGCGCAAGGGTGCTTGAACCAAGAGACCGTGAAAGAAATCACTCAGGAAGCCCAGGGGAAGGGCGAGCACGGCGACGACAAGAAGGCCGGCAAGCGCTCGCACATCATTTTCTATGTAGCGCTCTTCAGTTTGCTGATCGTTCCGACGCTAAGTCCGGCGCAAGGCCAGCAGCAGAGCCCGCTCCCGACCGAGGCGCCGACCGGCGTGATGCGGTTAACGCTAGACCAGTCGGTGGGTCTTGCGTTGAAGCAAAACACGACCGCACGGATCGCGGTCCTCACTGCTGCGCAAAGCGAACAAGACCGGAAGATCGCCCTCTCCGAGCTTCTGCCGCAAGCGCAACTCGGAGTTAGCGAGCAGTGGGAGCGCATCAACATACTGGCGCAGTTCGGCGGCAATCGAGTTTTTGCAGGGTTTCCCCAACATGTTGGCCCATTCCCGATTTTTTCGGCGGGACCGTCCTTTAATGGACCCATCTTCGATCTGACGCTGTTTAGGCGCTATCAGGCGTCCCGTCACGCAGCGAGCGCCAGCAGATCGGACAGCCTTTCCACTCGCGAGCAGGTAATTCTGCTGGTTGTATCGCAATACATCGGGACGCTTCGTTCCATTGCGGATGTTCAGGCGTCGCAATCGCGTGTGGACCTGGCGCAAGCGCTCTACAATCAGGCCGCGGATTTGCAAAAGGAAGGCGTCGGCACCGGAATTGACACTCTCCGCGCCAACGTCGAACTGCAGAACGAAAATCAGCGCCTGCTGGAAGCGCAGGCCTCGCGTGATACCTCGCTGTTCGGCTTGAGCCGTCTTCTGAATCTCGATCCTCGGCAGCAAGTAGAGCTTGCCGACTCGCTCAGTTTCTTTGACACGCCGCAGCCTGATGTGGAAGCTAGCATCGAAGAAGGCTTGTCCGCGCGGCCCGAATGGAAATCTTTGCAGGAGCAGATGCGCGCGGCGGAACTCCAGAAGAAAGCGGCGTTCGCATCGCGTTTGCCGTCTTTGCACTTCAACGGAAACTGGGCGCAACTTGGCACGGAGCCTTCATCGGTAATTCCCACGTATAGCTATGCGGGCACTGTCAGCATGCCGCTGTTCACCGGCGGCCGCATCCGCGCGGAAACCGTGCGCGCGGACCTCGACCTCCAGAAATTGCAACAGCAGCGATCCGATCTGCGCAACCAGATTGCGCTCGACGTAAAGACCGCGTTGATTAATCTCGATTCCGCGCGCAACCAAGTGCGCGTTGCCAATCTCGGCGTGCAGCTTTCCAAGGAAGAGGTGGACCAAGCGCGCGACCGTTTCAACGCCGGCGTTGCCAACAACATTGAAGTCATTCAAGCGCAGGATTCCTTAGCTCGTGCGAACGACAATCAGATCGCGGCGCTTTATCGCTTCAACCAAGCGCGCGCCGACTTGGCCCGTGCAATCGGACAGACGGAAAAGGTCTACGCGAAGTAACACGAGGACACATGAGTGTTGAGATCGAGGTTGGATTAGAAAACGCAGCCAAGGTCAAGCCAGTCCCACAGGAGGAGATTTTCCTGGAGGAGCCGCCGAAGGGATTAAAAAGCCCCAGGGTGCGGCGATTGCTCGTTGTTGGCGGCTTGGTATTGCTCGCGGCGGTGGCTGGATTGTTCGTGTATTACCACAACCGCGAGACGACGGATGATGCGCAGGTTGATGGGCACATCACTCCCATCGCTTCAAAGATCTACGGCCGCGTGGCGGAAGTTCTGGTTACGGACAATGAGCCGGTAAAGGCCGGCCAGGTGCTTGTGAGAATTGATCCACGCGACTATCAGGCCGGCGTAGACCAAGCGAAGGCCGCGCTGGCGCTTGCAGACAGTGAGGCGGCGTCCGCCGGCGTGGATGTCCCTCGCACCCGCGAGAATGTCGCCAGCGGTACCTCCAGCGCGGATGCGCAATTGGCCGGTGCGATAGCTGCTCTGGAAAGCGCTCAAGTCACGTATGACCAGGCGCGCACGTCCGACCTGGCCTGGGCGCAGGCCAATATCGAGAAGAGCAGAGCCAATGCGGAGTTGGGGCAGGCCGATTTGGCGCGATACAAGCCGCTGCTCGACAAGGGCGAAATTTCCAAGCAGCAATACGACGCAGCGAAGGCTAACGCGGACGCGACGGCGAGCGCGCTGAGAGCTGATCAAGAAAAATTGGCGCAGGCGCAGCGCGCGGTGGACATCGCTAGGGCGCAGTTGGTAGCGGCTGGGGCGCGCGTTGAGCAGGCCAAAGCCGGTGTCTCTTCCGCGCACGCGGATATTCGGCAGATAAGCATGCGCACAGCCGACTCGCAAGGCAAAATCGCCAAAGTGCAGCAAGCTCGCGCGAGTTTGGCCGCCGCTGACTTGAATCTGAGCTACACCGAAATCATCGCGCCTGTGGACGGCGTGGCGACGCACAAGCAGGTCGAGCCCGGCCAAATCGTGCAGCAGGGCCAGGGATTGCTGGTGGTTGTGCCATTGCGGGACGTGTGGGTCACTGCGAATTTCAAGGAAACGCAGCTTCGCAAAATGCGCGCGGGACAAAAGGCTTGGGTGCATGTAGACACTTACGGACAAACGTTCCCCGGCCATCTGGATTCGATAGCGGGAGCGACCGGGGCAGTGCTGAGTTTGCTGCCACCAGAAAACGCCACCGGCAACTACGTCAAGGTGGTGCAGCGCATTCCAGTGAAGATCGTGCTCGATCCGATTTCGCCGGATAAAGCCATCCTCCGCCCCGGAATGAACGTGGACGCAACCATCATTACCGAATGAAGGGTGAGGAATTGTAAGGCACGTGGAATAAAGCGGAGAGTTCGAGCGTATTTAGAGTAGGAGCGACACGAGCGGCAATGCTGAACAGGATCTTAGCTAAGTTGCGGACGCCGGAAGGGAATATCAATCCCTGGGTGATCGCGATTACCGTGACGCTGGCGACGTTTATGGAAGTGCTGGACACCTCCATCGCCAACGTCGCGCTGCCGCATATTTCCGGCAATTTGTCCGCGGGTGCGGACGAATCCACCTGGGTGCTCACGTCGTATCTAGTATCAAACGCGATTGTTCTGCCGCTGTCCGGTTGGCTGTCGTCACTAATAGGCCGGAAACGGTTTTACATGTCTTGCGTGGCATTGTTCACAGTCAGCTCGTTCTTGTGCGGATTGGCGCCGAGCCTGGGCGTGCTGGTGCTGTTCCGCATTTTGCAAGGTGTGGGCGGCGGAGGTTTGCAGCCCAGCGAGCAAGCGATCTTGAACGATACGTTTTCGCTGGAAAAGCGCGGTATGGCGTTTGCCGTGTATGGGATCGCGGTTGTCGTGGCGCCAACCATCGGCCCATGGCTCGGTGGCTGGATCACTGACAATTTTTCGTGGCGCTGGATTTTTTATATCAACGTGCCCGTGGGGATCATTTCGCTCTTGCTGACGTCCGTGCTCATTAAAGATCCACCATACATGAAGCGCGCCAGCATCAAGAGCGGATTCAGTATCGATTACATCGGCATAGGATTAATCAGCTTGGGACTTGGCAGCATGCAAATCATTTTGGACAAGGGCCAGCGCGACGATTGGTTGTCGTCCGACTTCATCCGCGTCTTTTTTGTGCTGATGATCATCGGCATCGTGGCCGGAATTTTCTGGGAGCTACGGCAAAAACACCCTGTAGTCGATTTGCGCATGCTGAGGAATGGCAATTTCGCGATCGCCACAATAGCCATGTTTTTCCTTGGATTCGTGATGTATGCCAGCACGGTGTTGATCCCACAATTCCTGCAGCAAATGATGGGCTATACGGCCGAACTGGCAGGACTGGCGCTGTCGCCGGGTGGCGCCGTGATTATGTGCATGATGCCCGTTGTGGGCATGTTGGTGTCCAGGGTGGACACACGTTTCTTGATTACATTTGGTGCCATCATCGTGGCTTCCTCTCTTTTCGTGATGGCTGGCTGGGATCTGCAACTCGACTACGGGCACGCGGTACGCGCGCGCATGTTTCAGGGCCTTGGCTTGGCGTTCTTGTTTATTCCGATCAACGTCTCTGCGTTTGCATACGTACCGCGGGAAATGACCAACATGGGCACCGGCATCATCAACCTGGCGCGGAATATCGGCGCCAGCGTAGGTATCGCCACAGTCACAACCATGTTGGAACGACGGACGCAAGCGCACCAGGTGCGGTTGGCCGACCACGTAAACGCGTACAGCGCGGCGTACCACAACATGCTGAGTGGCACACAAACGAAACTGGTTTCCGCGGGCTCCAGCCTGGCGCACGCAACGACGCAGGCGCAGCAAATGATTTACGGCACGGTGCAGCGGCAAGCGACCATGCTCGCATTTATTGACAATTTCAAGATGCTGGGCGTGGTGCTTTTCGCCATCATTCCGGTGTTTTGGCTGCTGAAGAAGCCGAGCAAACAATCCGGCAGTGTGCCGGTGCATTGAGATAAGGACGCGCATCGCACGTCTAAACGGTTTTGAAGTAAATGGGGGAACTAAAATGGCAACGCAAGTGGCAGTGGGACTGCAATTCAACGAAGAAAAGCTGATCCGCGCCGGCCAGCGTGGCGATTCGCAAGCGGTGGAGGCGCTGTTCCGCCGCTACCATCGCCCGCTGTTCCAGACCGCCCTGCGCGTGCTCGGCAACGCCGAGGATGCGGAAGACGCTTTGCAAGACGGCCTGCTTTCCGCGTATCGCAACCTGAAGCGCTTTGAAGGCCGCTCGCAATTCTCCACCTGGCTGACGCGCATCGTGATCAACGCAGCGCTGATGCGCAGGCGCAGCGCCAAGGCCCGGCCAGCAGTTTCGCTGGACGAAGCGCCTCGTGAAGACGAACTGCCGGCAACGGAACGCTTCGCTGCAAAAGGGCCGAATCCGGAGCAAGTGTTTGCCGGGACGGAGTTGCGCGAAATCATCAGCGAAAACCTGCACGAACTCTCGCCGCTACTGCGCACTGCCTTCGTGCTGCGAGAAATGGAAGGATATTCCACCGGCGAAGCGGCTAAAAAACTCGGCGTGACGGAAAACACGTTGAAGGCGCGCCTATGGCGCGCACGGCACCAGCTCGCCGAGCGGCTTGGCCGCCGCCTGCGCCGGATTAGCGATGACGTCACCGGCCGCAACGGCAACGGCGCCAGCATGATTGGCGAAGAAGCCTGCAGCTACTGCTAAGCAAAAAGGCGCAAACGAACTTGTTGAAATGAACGAGAAGTCGGCGCATGCGCCGGCTTCTCGGATTTCAGGTCCGATTTCGTGCGGCTGGGTATAGCCCGAGTACGCGGACTTCGTGGGCGGCCTTGCGCAGTTCGCTTAGCGCTTCTTCGAGTCGGGAAACGGTGTCTGCTTCCACGTCAAGAAAGAACTGATATTCCCAAGGGCGGCCGTGAATCGGCCGGCTCTCAATTTTTAGTAGGTTCACGCCGTTGCGGGCGAATGGCTCGAGCGAGGAGAGCAGCGAACCGGGTCGATGCGCAAGGCGCATGGCAATCGACATTTTACGTGATTCCGGGCGGTTAGCGCTTGCTGTCCGGTTCGCGGGCTGCAGCAACACGAAACGCGTGAAATTCTCCGTATTGTCCTGGATTCGTTCCGCGATGATCTGGCCCCGATAACGGTCCGCGGCATACTTGCCCGCGATGGCGGCGTGAGTTTTGTCACCGCGCGCCAACACTTCGCGCACGCTTCCGGCGGTGTCCTCAGCCGGAAGCCGTTTGACGCTGGGGTGCTGGCTGAAAAAGCGCTCGCATTGCGCTAGCGCCATTGGGTGCGAAGAGATGGAGCGGATTTCGCTGAGTGACGCACCTGGGCAGGCGATCAGGTTCATTTCGATGGGCAGAATCGTTTCCGCGGTAATTGTAAGCTCGCTCTCCAGAAGCAAATCGTAGACGCGCACCACAGAACCAGCCAGCGAATTCTCTACGGGGACCAGCAGCGCGTCGGCGTGGCCATCGGCGATAGCGCGAAACGTGGCGTCAAATGTGGGGCGAGGGACGGTGGCGATTTTGTCGCCGAGCAACTGCACGGCCGCCGCTTCGCTGAAGGCGCCGGCTTCGCCCTGAAACGCGACACGAATCTTTTCGTCTTGCAATGAGCGCTCCGTTTATTCTGCCTGGCTTGCAGCGGCTGCGTTCCGCACTTACTCGCGCTGCATCCAACATTTTGAACAGTGGACGGCCATCAAGTATGATTCGCGCAGCTTCCTGAAACAAAGTGGAATTTAAGGCGGGGCACTCGGAGAGACGGATATGGGCTACGTCGATAGAAACCTCGTGCCGGGAGAGACTCTGCTCTATCGGACCCGGCACCACTGGTTGGTGCTGCTCGGCCCGTTGATTGGCGGTTCGTCACTGCTTGTGCCAGGCGCCGCGCTATTGGTGGAGGCCATAGCCACGCGGGATTCCGCGGGACTCGTGGTTGGCAGTTCGACGATCAGCCCAAAAGCGATGGCCATTACCGGGGCCATCCTGGTAGTCGCGGCCATCATCACTTTCACCTACGGAGTCGCCAAGCGCAACGCCACGGAAATGGCCGTGACCAACCGGCGCGTGCTGATCAAGACGGGCATGACCAGCCGGCGCACGCTGGATTTGATGCTCTCACGCGTCGAGAGCATCGGAGTAGAAGAAAGCACTGCCGGCCGAATGCTGGGATATGGTTCGGTAGTGGTGCGTGGCACGGGTGGCACGCCAGAGGCCTTCTTGATGATCGCTCACCCGCAGGAGTTCCGTCGCGCGGTGCAGGAACAGATCGGCCCGCACCAAGCTCCGGCCTCTTAGCACGCATCGGTTTTGGGCGAGAGCCGAGTCGATGGCAAGCACATTGAATTCACGGTAGGTAGCGGGGCTATACTAGGTTAATGGAACCGAAACGAGCTGCGGCAGCAAGGCCCGAGTCTGGCGAGTACGCGCCCTTCTACGAAACCTATATTTCAAAAGTCAAAGGCAATAACATTCTGAGCATTCTCGAAGCGCAACGATTGCAGATGGCGCAGCTATTTGCCGCGCATAGCGAGCGCGACGGGAATTTTCGCTACGCCCCCGACAAATGGACCGTGAAGGAAGCGCTCGGTCACGTGACGGACACCGAGCGCATTTTCGTCTATCGCGCCTTGCGGATTGCGCGCGGCGACCAAACGCCGCTTCCCGGATTCGAGCAGGAAGACTATGTGCGCGGAGGAAATTTTGCGGAACGCACGCTTGTGGACTTGGCCGAGGAGTTCGGGCTGGTGCGTGCGGCTACGGTTGCATTCTTCAAGTCGCTACAGAAAGACGCTTGGCCGCGGCGAGGTGTGGCTAACAAGAATGAGGTCACCGTGCGCGCTCTGGCGTTCATCGTGGCCGGGCACGAACTGCATCACCGGCTAATTCTCGAGGAGCGCTACTTTCCGGCAATTCCCCGCGCCTGATTCCGGCTTAGCGCTGAATTTGGATGCGCGTTCGGTCCACATAACGTCCGTGCAGTGGCAGGTCCCTCCGATCCTCCGGCCCTCGCGAGCCGGATCTGGCAACTACGAGAGTTTTTTCTTCCAATTTAACCGCCGAGGGCCAGTCCACGGCGCGGTGCCGCAATTTCCTGGAAGGATGCACCAGGCAGTACAGCCATGTGATTGCCGTGCTGACCAACAGCGCGGCAACGACTAAGCCCACCGGCTCAGCCTGAATCGGATTCGCAAATTGCTGCTCGATTAAATAGCCACCCAAAGCGAGTAGCAAGAACGATACAGAGAACCCGATACCTGCGAACGTGTTCAGAAACTGACCGCGAGCCGATAGGGATCGCCGCGAGCCAAGCCCCTGCGAGAGGCCAAAGAGATAACCACGCACCGTTTTACTTCTCGCGCGCTGCTACATTGGGCGTTTCTTCAAGGTGAAGAAAGTCTAGGTAGGTGAGCACCGGCGAAACGTATCTCTTTTTCATTGCCGCACCGCAACAACAAAGGGGATTTTTCCCCTCCTCGTTTCCACTACTCTCGACCAGTACCTCGCATCCACAAGCAGGGTTAGTGCAATGCCAACGGTCTTGTGACTTCATATGCATGGTCGCTCCTTCGCGACAGGTTTCCTGCGCGCCATACGAAAGGAGCTGTATTATATTATAATGGTAAACAAAAAGGCAAGTATACTATATAGGTCTCTTTACAGTTCGCTGGGGCCGGCCGATAGGAGAAGCTCTGAAGATTCAGACGAAGCGGCGCGCTCTTGAACACTACAGGAGCGGCTCGTTCCAGTTTTCCAACGTTTCCTTGACCTTGTGTAGGAATTGATGGGCGATTGCGCCGTCCACCACGCGGTGATCATAGCTCAGCGTAACGTAACACATGGAACGGATGGCGATGGAGTCGTTGATCACCACCGGCCGCTTTTCGATCATGCCGAGGCCGAGAATCCCGACGTTGGGCTGGCTGATTACCGGCAAACCGAAGAGACCGCCGAAAACGCCGGGATTGGTGATGGAGAAAGTGCTTTCCTGCACTTCGTCCGGCTTGAGCTTTTTGGCGCGTGCGCGCTCGGCAAGATCATTCAAATTACGCTGGATCCCGAGAATATTTTTCTCGTCGGCGTTTTTGATGACGGGGACGATCAGTCCCCAATCGAGCGCGACGGCAATGCCGATGTTGATTTCCTTGTGCAGGATAACATTTGTGCCGTCGAGGGACGCGTTCATGGTGGGGAAGGCGCGCAGGCCGGCGACGGCGGCTTTCACGAAGAAGGGCATGAAGGTCAGCTTGGTCTCGTAGCGCTTCTCGAATTCGTCCTTGGATTTGGCGCGCAGCGACGCGACCTTGGTCATGTCGATTTCGTCGACAGAGTACACGTGAGGTGAGACGTGCTTGGAGGCGATCATATGCTCGGCGATGCGCTGGCGCATGATGCTCATGGGCTGCACTTCGTAGTTGCCGAAGTACATTTTTTCGCGGGGAACGGCGGACTCGAATGCCACGTGAGCCTGGCCGCCAGAAGTAGCGGGAGGCGGCGGAGGCGGGGCGGCGGCACGTTGTGGCGCGGGTGCGGACGGCGCATATTCCGCCGCGGTCGGTTCGGCAGTCTCGGCGGACGGCTGGGCGCCACCGGCCAGGTAGGCTTCGATGTCTTGCTTGCTGATGCGCCCTCCCGCGCCAGTGCCGGGAATGGAGGCGAGGTCGATGCCATGTTCCTTGGCCATGCGGCGGACTAAAGGCGAGCTGTGGATGCGCTCCCCGGCTGGACGCGAGGGAACTGGCCCTGGTCCTGAGGCGGCAGCGGGAACGAGCGCAGGGGCGGGAGGCTTGGGCGCTTGCGCCGGAGGCACAATTTGGGGTTTCGCGGCGGGTGCTGGAGCAGGAGCCTTTGCCGGTTCCGCAGCTTTCGGTGCAGGTGTGGGAGCCGGAGCCGCAGCTTTGGCCGCGCCAGCGCCGTCGCCGGCCGCGTCAATTACGCCGACCACCGTCTGAATCGGCACAGTCTTGCCTTCACCGACTTTGATCTCTTTTAGCACGCCGGCGGAGGGCGACGGAATTTCCGCGTCGACCTTGTCGGTCGAAATCTCAAAGAGCGGCTCGTCGCGCTCGACCTTGTCGCCGGGCTTCTTGAGCCACTTGGTGATGGTGCCTTCAAAGATGCTTTCGCCCATTTGGGGCATTACGATATCGACTGCCATGTACGTTTCTCCTCTGGCACTGCTCAAAATCGAAGAGCACAACCACGATTAGCTGCGCCACAAAAACTAGTACCGGGCCAACTCCTTCGCGGTGTTAAAAACCTTCTGCGCGTTGGGCAAAAAATATTCTTCCAGCGGCGGCGAGTAGGGAACCGCGGTATCGAGTGAAGTGACGCGCATCAACGGGCCATCAAGATCGCCAAAGGCTTTTTCGCACAGAATGGCTGCGATTTCGCCGGCGATACCGCCGGTCTTGGTGTCTTCGTGGACGACCAGGACTTTGTTCGTCTTTTTCACGGACTGTAAAATCGTTTCCTCGTCGAGAGGGAGCAGCGTGCGCAGGTCGATCACTTCGGCTTCGATGCCTTCCTTGGCAAGGGCTTCGGCGGCTTCGAGAGAAGTGTGCATCATCGCGGCGTAGGAAAGAATGGTGAGGTGGCGGCCTTCGCGACGGACCGCTGCTTTACCGATCGGCACGGTGTAGTCGTCCGTGGGCAGCTCTTCCTTGATGCGGCGATAGAGGAATTTGTGTTCAAAGAACAGCACCGGATTATTATCGCGCACTGCGGCCTTGAGTAAACCTTTGGCGTCGTAAGGAGTGGAGGGATAGATGACCTTGAGGCCGGGCGTGTGCACGAAATACATTTCCGGGTTGGCGGAGTGAAACGGGCCGCCGTGCACGCCACCGCCCGAAGGGCCACGCACGACAATGGGCGCCGGCGCGTTCCAGAGATAGTGGCCCTTGGCGACGAAATTCGTGAGCTGGTTGAAGCAGCAAGCGATGAAGTCGATGAATTGCATCTCGCAGATGGGACGCAGGCCGAGATAGCTCATGCCGCAAGCCGCGCCGATGATAGCGCTTTCACTGATGGGCGTGTCGATCACGCGCTCCCAACCAAAGCGCTCGAGCAAACCCTCGCTGGTTTTGAAGGCGCCGCCGTAGACGCCGACGTCTTCGCCGATGACCACGACGGCGGGGTCGCGCTCCATCTCCTCAAACATTGCTTGCTTGATGGCTTCGAGAAACGTGACCGGCCCGCCGTTTGTCTTCGATCCATTGGTATTGGCCACGCTTACCTCCGGGCCTTTCGCGAGCCGGTCCCGACAGCAGCGGCCTTGGCAGGTTTCTTCACGACGGTTTTCGCCGGCAACTTGGGCGCGAGCCTCTCTTCATTCTCCGTTTTTTCGGCGGCGGCCGGCGTGTCACCAAAATGAATGGGTGCCATCCCGCCACTCGAGCCCTTACCGGCGCCAAAGCCTTCCACGGTCCAAACCGCCTGGACGATGGATTTCGGGGGCATGACTTCGCGTTTGTCGCGTTCCCATTTGGGTTGAATCTTGTGGCAATCGTCGCCGGTGCAGTAGACCCCTTCGGCGGCGAACTCCGCCGGCGGCATAGGGGAATTTTCGGCAAAGTCGCGCTCTTTTTGGAGCAGCGCTTCAATCTTATCTTCGATTTCCTTCTTGCCTTTACCGTCTAACAGCTTTTCCGACATCAGGAATTTTTCGTACAGGAGGATAGGATCCCGCGCTTCCCAATACGCACGCATCTCCTTGGGAACATACTCGGCAGGATCGTGCTGCGCGTGGCCCATGCGGCGGAAGCTCTTGGCTTCGATCAGGATAGGGCCCTCACCGGCACGCGCGCGGTCGACAGCTTCCTTGGCGGTCTTGTACATGGCCACTACGTCATTGCCGTCCACGATGTAACTATGGATGCCGTAGGCTTTGCCGCGGTCTGCGAGATTTTCGAGGGGCACCTGGCGGCGCACGGGAGTGGAATACGCCCACAGATTGTTTTCCAGCACGAGCACGAACGGCGCTTTTTGCGTGGCCGCAAAATTCAAGCCTTCGTGGAAGACGCCGGTGGAGCTCCCGCCGTCGCCGATCCAGGTCATGGCCACAATTTTCTGGCCGAGATAGCGGCCGGCAATGGCCACACCGGCCATCACCGGAATCAGGTCGCCAAGCATGGAAATGGGGGAAACGATGTGCAGATTATCGAGGTCGCCGAAATGGCTGGTGCCATCCTTGCCCTTCGTGGGCGAATCGTACTTGGCCATGTGTTGCATGAACACGTCGCGTGGCGGCACGCCCTTGACGAGAAGCGCGCCGATGTTGCGGATCATGGGCGCGAGCCAGTCTTTTTTCTCGAGAGCATAAGCGCTGCCCACGGAGATGGCTTCCTGTCCCAAGCTGGAATACAGGCCGCCGACAATTTTGTTTTGCCGGAAGAGCTTGACCATCGTGTCTTCGACGGCGCGATTGAGGCGCATGTAGTAGTACAAGTCCAGATATTGCTGGCGCGTCAGGTCCTTCTTCATGGTTGGTCCGATGGCGGCGGTGCTCATTATGTTCTCAGCTTAGTGATGGATTTGCGGCACGCCGGCGACCCGCGCCACAGCGAATCCTGGTTGTGGTGCGGCAGCATGGCTAGGGGACGTCGTAACCTGGTCGCAGCGTTGTAATATATTTAGCAATTCCTCGAACGACATCTGCTGCATCTTCAGTCCAAAGACTTCTCCAAAATGTTTCGTCAGTCGATCGGCGGCTTCACGGCAATCGACCCGGCGGCTCAACAGTTTTTCCAGCGAAGTCGCCTTTCGCTCCGCGATCCCGCAGGGAACGATCAGATCGAAAAACCGCAAGTCGGTAGAAACATTGTAAGCAAAGCCGTGCGAAGTCACCCAGCGGCTAATGTGCACGCCGATGGCGCCAATCTTTTCCGGGGTGGCCTCTGCCCTCTCTGTCCCCTGTGCGCCAAAAGAACTCTGTGTTACATCTGCGTCCAACGACACCCACACGCCGGTCTTGCCCGGCTCGCGAGCCGCTATCACGCCGTAACGGGCGGTGGCGCGGATCATCACTTCTTCGAGCATGCGCACATACCAGACCACGTCGCGGCGAATGGCCGCAAGATTCAGGATGGGATAGCCGACGATTTGTCCCGGCCCGTGATAGGTAACATCACCCCCGCGGCTGGTCTCGTAAAACGAGATGCCTTTTTGCCGCAGCACATTTTCGCTGGCTAGCAAGTGCTCGCGCTTGCCGTTGCGTCCTTGCGTGATGACGTGGGGATGTTGGCAAAGGAGCAGCACGTCGTCAATGGCGCCAGCCTTGCGCGCCGTGACTAGGCGCTTTTGTAGCGTGTAAGCGTCGGCGTAGCCGATGAGGCCAAGATCGATGGTGTGGCAGCTGGTCATTCTCGGATCAAACGTTGATCTGTAACCCGCGCACGGAGGCGAACGCGTCGCCCATGCCCTCCCACACCGTGGGATGCGCGTGCATCATGTTCATCATATCGTCTACTGTGCCTTCAAGGTGCAGTACGGCGGCGGCTTCGGACAGAATCTCCGTGGCCAGCGGCCCGATGATATGAATCCCCAGCACTTCCCCGTACTTCTCCTCGGAAACCACTTTGATGAAGCCGCCGTGGTTGCCAAGAATGGTGGCCTTGCTGTTGCCGACGAACGGAAACTTGCCGGTTTTCACCGTGTAACCGGCGTCGCGTGCCTGTTTTTCGGTCAGGCCGATGGAGCCGATCTGCGGCTCGCAGTAGGTGGCGTTGGGTATGCGCTCTTTGACGATTGCGGGCGCGGGCTTTCCAGCGATGTGCGTTACAGCGGAGATGCCCTCCATCATGGCCGCGTGCGCCAGCAGCGGCAGGCCAAAAACAATGTCGCCGATAGCGTAAAGACCTTTTTCGGAAGTTTCCATGTAGGGGCCGACGTGTACGGCGCCGCGCTCAACTTTTGCTTTCGATTTTTCCAGGCCGCAATTGTCGGTCATGGGCTTGCGGCCTACAGCCAACAGCAATTTCTCCGCTTGCAGAGTCTGGGTCTTGCCGTCTTTGTCTTTGAAGGTTACGCTCACGCCTTTGGCGTCCTTCTTCACAGAATTCACCATGGCTTGTGTGAAGATGCCGATATTTTTCTTGCGAAAGGTCTTGTCCAACTCCGCGGAAATCTCTTCGTCTTCGACGGGGACTACGCGCGGCAAAGCCTCCAAAATAGTGACCTGGGTGCCGAAGGAGTTGTAAATGGAAGCAAACTCGACGCCTACGGCGCCCGCGCCCACCACGATGAGCGTCTTGGGAATCTGCGGCAACTCCAGAATGGAGCGGTTGGTCAGGATGGTCTTATGGTCCGGCTCGATGCCCGGGAGCGCGCGCGCTTCCGAACCGCTCACCAGCAAGACATTGGAAGCCTCGATTTGCGTCTTCTTGCCGTCCTTTTCGACGCTGACGCGGCCCGGCCCTTCGTAGCGCCCCCAGCCCTGTACCCATTCGACCTTGTTCTTCTTGAAAAGGAATTCGATGCCTTTAGCGTGCTTCTTTACGATTTTGTCTTTGCGCGCGAGGATGTTGCCCCAGTTGATCTTTAGGCCGCTGACCTCGAAGCCCAGCTCCGCGCCGTTCTTGAAATGATCGTAAACGTCCGCGTGATGCAGCAGCACTTTCGTCGGAATGCAGCCGACATGCAGGCACGTGCCCCCGAGGAAAGGATCTTTCTCCACGACCACGGTCTTGAGGCCCAGCTCGCCGGCGCGGATGGCGGCCACGTACCCGCCCGGTCCGCTGCCGATAATTGCCACATCGTACTTTGCCACGCGCAGTCTCCCTTCCGGAGAGCCAGAACCTGTCTCAGTGCTAATGGGAACCAGGCTGATCGAGCTTTGCGGCGGACCTGATGAAGGGCCGTATCGCGATGAATAACGAATTTTAGCAGCCGTTGGAGCGAGCCGCAACTTTAGGGCAAGACGGAAGACCATTTACCAGAGAGGGCACAGAGAGAAACAGCAGAATCTGGATTATCTTGTGCTCTGTGCCTCTGTGGTGAAGTCCTTTACTGCAGCAGGGAAGGCCGCAGCTTGGCGACCCAAACGGCGAGGCCTTCCATGGGCACGGGTTCGATGCCGACTTCCCGCAAGGTATCCAGGACGAAACGGTGACGGTCATTGTCGCGGGACAGAGCGACGTCGGTGACGGCGGCGAATTCGGTGTGATAGCGGGCTTTCTCGGCAATGTGTCTCACGTTATAAGACAGCGACTTGGCTTCCTGGGGCGCGCGCGTAACCGAAAGCGTCTGAAGGAATCCGCGCGTCCCGTTGCGGTGATAACTGTAGTCCAGCCTGGAAGGATCGCCTGGAAACGTGAATTCCGCCACGCGAACAGACTTTTCTATGCGATCCCAGATGCGGGCCTGCCGGAATACCTGCGCGCAGTATGCTCGAATAGTGGCGCGGTTTCCTGGTTGTCCAACCCGACTGTAAACGCGTGGAACAGCGACGTGGTCGGTATAAAGCCGTTCCAGTTCCGCGTCTAGGTCATCGGCCAACACGCCCCTTTGTGGCGCAAGTTGCAGCCCGGTGGAAAGGGTCGCGTCACACTTGCTGATAATGGTCTCTAAGGGTATCGCGGGACTGTTGTCCGCCCAGGAATCCAGGCGGTCCTCCAGCTCATTGCGCAGACATCGCAATACGGCCTCATTTACCGAAGGATGCAGCCTCCGGATGCGGCTGTATTCGACCTGGTCCTCGATTAGGCGTAAGCGCCGCTCGCCCGTCCGTGGATTGAACACTAGCACGCCGATGTTCACCCACTCATCGCGCACCAAGTTCGGCACGTAGCGTAGTACGTGATAGGCCAGCGATGGTTCGGGTTCGCGCATTGTCGCAATCTCTATTACATCCGTCATCAATCCGCCCTCCTTGCCCGCGCCCGCCTTGCTCGTGGTCGTCACTGCTAGGTCTCGACAGATCGGCAGGGCCGGATGGGTTTGCTTCCGTTGTTAGTTATTCTACCTGAGCGCCACTCAGACTACAGTTTATCGCCAGTTCGGAAATGGGTGCCGGGAGGTGTTCTTCGCGGCCAGCAGCAACTCCGGAACCTGCGTTCTGCGGCGATATAGCTGCTCAAGTAGCTTGGTTACCGCATCATAATCATCATCATCCCCATACCATTCTGGAGGAATTTCGTCGCGGATTCGCTCCAACACCCGTTCGGTAATGCCTCTATCCAGGCGTTCCAGCCACGGAGCAAAAGACTCCATCCCCGTCACACCTTCATACACACGATTGCGCGCGTATAATCCGCGCAGTGGCGCATCCGGATAATTCCACTCACCGGCGTTGAAGCAGAAACCCTGATCGATCATGACCGTCTCGTACTCGCGGTCTCGGTCCTCGCTGGTCTCGTGGCCGTTGCCCCGTGCATGCGGGGGCCGCAGTTCCTCGCGGAAAAACAGCGTTTGCCGGCCATTGGTATTGCAGGTCCACTTGTCGAACACCAGCATGCCCGCGAATTGATAGAGATTTTCCACCACGCGCAATTGCTCGTCCGGCAGAAAATCAAATAACGTCAGCCTTCGCGGATCGCCGGGGTAACGTGACCCGAACTGCAGCCCCGCCTGGCATGGAATGCGCTCTCGTGGCATCTCCATGCACAACTCTGGCGTCAGCCGGATCAATCCCTGATCGACATGGATAATTTCCGCCGGCGTGATAGGCAGCCCCAACCGGCCAGCAAGCCTGGTACCCAGCAACTCGTTCACCAAGATCCGCCGGTGTTGCGGGTTATTTTGGAACTTGACGACGTAATAGTTTTCGTCCGAGCCGCGCATTAGATGCGATTGCGCTCCTCCGCGCATCCGGCGTATCTGCTCGGTGGCGAACAACATCGCGCATTATCCTAGAGATATTTACCATCTCCGTCAATAAGCTCCGAAATTCAGCCGGCTGCCAATTCCCGTTTTGCACGCTGGCGAAATCCCTTATGGAATCTGCCTCCATCCGCCAAACGTCCAAAATCGGAACTCCCACCAACCACAAAAAGAAAGGGCCCCCGCTCATCGCTGGAGCCCTCGTCGTTGAATCGTTTCTTGGTTGTACCCGACCGTCTCGTTAGCGCCGCTTGCCCTTCTTTTTTGCCGGCTTTTTCTTTGCGGCCTTTTTCTTTGGTTTGGCCTTGGCCTTGAACTTCGCCTTGGCCTTCGCTTTCTTCTTTGGAGCCTTTTTCGCCGGCTTCTTTGCGGCCGGCTTGGGAGCCGCCGGCCTCGCAGCGGGAGCGGTTGCCGTCTCCGGCTCTTCTTCGCCGATGATCAGCTCTTCCTCTTCTACTTCCGCCGCTTCACCAGCGAGTTCGTCGTCCTCTTCCAGCCCTGACAGCTCATTGTCTTCTTCGAAATTATCCTTCTCGAGGTCCATTCCATCCTCCCCTGACGGGAAATCCTCCCCGTTATTCGGGGCAGGACGCTGTGTGGCCGGAGTAAATGCGGGCTCCAATGCCTGCGCCGTTGTTATCGCACTCGCCGGGAGTTGTCAAGGGTTCTGCGAAGTCGTGCAGTTGTGGAGCGGGCGCTTAGTCGTGCGCTCGTTCCTACCGGAATTGTTGGGCTTCGGCGAGCAGGTGTTAATGGCTTTTAAACTACTGAAAATAAATAGCTTAATTCTTTGTGTCGGGTTTGGGGGAGGCCTGCGCTACATGGGTCACTGGCCGTGACCCTTTCTTCGGTCTAGATCGCGCGCGCGCCGGGCGCGCTTCCGGTGCCCCGCCTAACGTATAAATTCGCAAAACCATTCCGCGATTCACGTGATTCGATTTCAAGCGGTTCCATTTGCGCACGTCGTCAGGACTCACGCTGTAGCGATCCGCAATGCCCAGCATGGTGTCGCCGCGCCGCACGCGATAACTCACCAGCCGGCGTTTTATTTCGGACTGCGCTTGCGTCGCCGGAATAATCAATTTCTCCCCAGCGCCCAGCGCCGCTCCGTGTTCCAAATTATTCGCCGATGCAATCGCCGCGGGGGTGACGTGATATTTTTTCCCGATAGAGGTCAGAGTTTCACCCGCCTCCACGCGATGCCTTCTCCAGCTCACCCATTTGTCCGCGGGTATATCGGCGATCTCTGCGGAAAATCGTTCCGCGCTCCCAGCGGGCAAATGCAGCTCGAAGGAAGGATCGTCGGGCGTCGCCAGCCGCAGGAGCGAAGGATTCAACGTGCGCAATGTCTCCACATCCACGTCGATCGTCTCCGCCACCAACCGCAAATCGACGGCTCGCCCCGGCTTCACCACGTCGGTCGGAACCGGCGGCTCGGGGTCGGCCTGGATCCCGTAGTGTGCCGCATCCTTAGCGATCAGCGTCAAAGCCACAATGATCGGCACGTAATTTTTCGTCTCACGCGGCAGCACATTACGCTTGTACAGCTCCCAGAAATCCGCGTAGCCCGTGCGCTCGATACCTTTTTGCACGTTGCCTGGTCCGCAGTTGTAGGCCGCCATGGCCAGATACCAATCGCCGTACATCGTGTAGAGATCGCGCAAATGCCTGGCCGCCGCGCGTGTGGCCTTCTCGGGATCCTGCCGCTCGTCCACCCACCAGGTGTGCCGGAGCCCATATTCATTGCCCCGCCAGGCCACGAACTGCCAGATGCCCCGCGCTCCGGCCCGCGACAACGCCAGCGGCTGAAAGGCGCTTTCCGCCTGCGCCAGATAAATCAAATCCTGCGGCAAGCCTTCCTCTTGCAGCACGCGCGAAATCATGTCGCGATAACGCCCCGCTCGGCGCAGCCCCGTCTCCACAATCGCGCGGCCCCGCGGCGTCTGAAAGAAATTCAGAAAAGACAGAACCTGATCGTTCACCGTCAGCGGCAAATCGTGGGAAAGGTTCTTGGCTGCTTCCTCCGCGCGTTCTTTCAGGCGAGGGTCGACCGGGAAGGTCATCTCCGCCACTTCATCAATAGGCGCGGGCACGGCGGGCGCTTCCTGGAAACCATCTCCGGCGCGAAACGCCTGCAGCTCATCCGCGTACACGGTGTCGACAACCCGATGAAACAGCTCGTTAAGCCTCGTGTCGCCATTCACGTCGTAGCCGCTCTCCAGCATCCAGTCCACGGCTTCATCGAAGTCCTTACGTGCCGCCTCCAGGTGTCCCGCCTTATAGTTCTGCTCTCCCGAAGCGAATTTCTGCTCCACCCGCGCGATCAATTCTTCCTTACTCCCGCGTTGCGCAGGCGGCAGCATCAACAGCGACCGCCGCTTAGGCGCGAAGACCGGCAAAGGTGGTAACTGCGGAGGATTCGGGGTGCGGTCCGCGGCAATCACGTTGTTTGTGGGCAGCGTCGGAGTCGCAGAGGCGTCCTGGTTCACGACTGTGATGCTCGAGCCCGGAACCGCTGCGCGCACCACGGCCTTCTTGGCGGCGTCCTCGCAGCCAGCTATTCCCGCGATTCCAGCCAGCAGAATCACCCCAGCCGCAACTTGGCTCCTCGGAGTCATCCAGCTATGGTAAGTAGACGCCAGCAGGCCGGTCAACGCCTTCCCGCACGCAGGGGTTGACCTTATGACTACACGCCTCATGACGCGGCGGTGCTCCTTGCTGTCACGCCCCGCAGCTCTTCCACTACTCGCTCGATCTCTTCGTCCGTATTGTAGTAATGCGGTGAGAGCCGCAGCGCGGACGCCGCCCGCTTCTCGTCCATATCAATTACCGCATATGCGCGCAGCGAAGCCGAGCTGTTGATCCCTCGTTCCCGCAGAAGGTTCGAGAGTTCCGTGGCATCCCATCGCGCTACCTCGATGGTGACGATAGCCGCCAGCTCGCTTCCGCGGTCCAGCACGCGAATTCCACCTACTTCACTGAGCTTGCGGCGCAGCGTCGCGGCCAGTTCTCTCGCGCGGGCTCCTCCGCGCTCCACGCCAACCTCGAGCGCGTAGCGCGCCGCCTCCCCCAGCCCTAGCACCAGGCTGTATGCAAATTCCCAATTCTCAAATCGCCGCGCATCCGACGCAGGCGCAAAGCTGTCCGCGGAAACCCAGTCCGCGCCGCGCATGTCAATGTATAGCGGAAAATCGCCGCGCTTCAATGCCTGGTCCGAGACGTACAAAAATCCGATGCCTCGCGGACCGCGCAAGAACTTTCGCGCCGTTCCTGAAAAGAAATCGCAACGCAACTTGGTGACGTCCACCGAGATTTGCCCCACAGCTTGGCACCCGTCTACCAAATAGGGGACTCCTGCCGCTTCAGCGACTTCGCCGAGCGCCTCGACCGGCTGCATCAGGCCGGAATTGGTCGGCACCCACGTGACCGCCAGCAATCGCACGCGCGAATCGCGCAGTAATTCCTTTACCGATTGCGGATCGGCGCCTCCGCCAGGCAAGTCTGCGGCGCGCCGCACCTCCACGCCATGTCGCCGCGCCAGCGAGAGATACGCAAGCTGGTTCGAGATGTAGTCGTTGCGCGTGGTGACAATCACGTCGCCCGGCTTGAAATCAAACGCCGACAGCGCCTGAAAAAAGGCCACCGTCGAATTCTCGACCACGGCGATGTTACGTGGCTGCGTGCCGAGGACCTTTGCGACGGTTGCGTACGCATCGGCGCCGGCAGCTTCCGCGTCATCGGCGCTCTCGTAGGCGCCAAAATTTGCCTCGCGATTCAGGTGACCGACGATGGCATCCAGCACCGAACTCGGCATCAGTCCCGCTCCCGCATTATTGAAATGGATTTGGTTTCCGCAACCCGGTGTATCGTCGCGCCACTGCTTCACAAGTAAGTCCATGCGTCCTCACCTATGCAAACTTCTAGCAAGCAACGATAAGCCGGAACGATGGAAAGGAGTAGTGCCAGTTTGGCTTAGGCCAACGTGTTCCCCGGAACGGGAGCGGTCCGCTCTCGCTTTCGGGTCGCTTGCCCGTCAAGGAACTCCAGAATGGCGCGGTGTGCCACCTCAGGCTGATCGGTCGTGAATATGTGGCTCGCGCGGGGTATGACGACCAATTTCGCGCCCGGAATCCGCCGCGCGATCAGCTTGCCGTTTTCTGGCGGGACCAGCCGGTCGTTTTCCCCGTGAATTACCAGCGTCGGCGCGGGAATCTGTGCAAGCCGGCTATACGCTTCCCAGGCCATGATGGCTTGCAATTGCGCAAAATAGGCGTCCGCAGGTGGATACCACTTCCGCCGCACCGCGGTGTCCTGTTCGATTCGTGCCGGCGACGTCCCCCCGTCGTAAATGAAAGGGCCGATTGCCTTCGCGAACGCCTCGGGATCCTGCCCGCGCGTCATCAACACTTGCAAAGCCTCCTGCTCTGCCCGCACCGCCTGCGGCCCGCCGGGCGCCGTGCACCCCAGAATCAGCGAGCGCACCTTATTGGGATATTGCAGCGCGAACTCCTGCGCAATCATCCCGCCCATGGACACTCCAAAAATGTGCGCGGTATTGACGCGCGCCGCGTTCAGCACCGCCGCGGCATCGGCGGCCATCTGCGCAATCGAATACGGCCCCGGAGGCGCGTCGCTCTTGCCCACCCCGCGATTGTCCAGCGCGATGGTGCGATACTTTTCGCTCAGCACCGGCCGCGAGCGGTACCATGCGTACGACGCCCACCCCAATCCCATGATCAAAAGGATGGGCGCGCCGCTTCCTTCCTCGTCCCAATGGATTCTCGCTCCCAAGTTTTCAACAAAGGGCATGAGGGCTCCGCCATTCGCCGCCCGAAGGCGGACGCAACGGGCATTTTAGCTGGAAGAGATTGGCCTAAAACACGTCCAGTAGCAATACCAGAATGGACAAGCAGGCGTTTCGATAGTTTGCGAACGTAGGGCGACCAACAAAGTGGAAATGAAACAACCGGCAGTGGGCAATTCACGCTACTTAGCTTTTTCAAGAGCTTCGGTCAGCGCGGGCATGACCTCAAAAATATCGCCAACTACGCCATAGTCGGCAATTTCAAAAATGGGCGCATTTTGATCCTTGTTAATAGCCACGATCGTGCGCGCGCCCTTCATGCCCACAACATGCTGGATCGCGCCGCTAATCCCCAGCGCCAGATATAACTTTGGCGCCACGGTTTGCCCGGAGCTGCCGATCTGCCGCTCCATCGGCAGCCAGCCTTCGT
The DNA here is from genome assembly GCA_036513675.1 of Candidatus Acidiferrum sp. Taxonomy (GTDB): domain Bacteria; phylum Acidobacteriota; class Terriglobia; order Acidiferrales; family UBA7541; genus Acidiferrum. Next base: position 4,400 of record DATBYP010000139.1, on the reverse strand, counting down.
CGCAAATCGGACGCGACGCGGCGATTTCTCCGCCCAGCGCCTTCGCCAGCGCTTCTGCTTGCGGAATATTTTCCGGTGCCTTGATCCCACGGCCAATCGCCACGATTAGCGACGCTTGCGTCAAATCCACAGCGGATTTCGCCTCCTTGAATAAATCGAGAGGCTTGGTGCGAATCTGCTCCGCCTTCAGCTCAACCGTTACAGAATTCACCGGCGCCTTGCCGGAAGGATGGGCCGTCACCAAGTCGGAGCGAAACGCGCCCGCCTGAAACGATGCGAACCACGGCGCGCTGCCTTGAAACGTAACATCGGCTGCGGTCTTTCCCTGAAACATTTGCCGCACAAAAACCAGCTTCCCGCCTTCGTTGCGATAGCCCACGCAGTCGCCAATCATCCCCTTACCCAGCATCGCCGCGAGCTTCGGCGCGAAATCGCGCACCTGATAGGTGTGGGGAAACAGCACTAAGTCCGGTTTCGCCGTGCTAATTACCTGCGACAGCGCCACACAATATCCATCTGGCGTGTACGCCTCCAGCAAATCGTGCTCAATCAGGAACACCTCGGCGACATTTTTTGCGGCGAGCTCGCCGGCCAGCCCGGCCACGCCCTTGCCGATCACCAATCCGCTAACCGTACTGGAAGTGTCCTTGGCTATTTGCTGCGCCGCGGCCAAAGTCTCGAAGCTCGTATTGTTCCACTTTCCCTGCCGCTGTTCCGCGATAACCAGAATTTTCATCTCAAATCACCCGCGCCTCAAACTTCAGCTTCTCCACCAGTTTGCCCGCCACTTCCTTCGGCGTGCCCGTCAAGAATTCCGTTTTCTTCGTTTTCGTGGGCACATAGATCTTTTCCACGCGCTGCGTGGGCTCAACGGAAACGCCTAGCGACTCCCGCGCGATCGTTGTAATTTCCTTCTTCTTCGCCGCCATGATCCCTTTCAGCGTCGCATAGCGCACCTTGTTAATGCCGGACTGAATCGTCAGAACCGCGGGCAGCGGGCACTCAAGGTGCTGAAACCAACCCGCCTCCAGCTCGCGCTTCAATCTCATCTTCTGCCCATCCACTTCGATGGCCATGATGATGGTCGCGTGTGGCACATCCAGCACGCCCGCCAGCAGGACGCCCGTCTGCCCGAAACCGTGATCGTCGCTCTGCAATCCGGTCAGCACCAAATCATGCTTCTGTTGCTGGATAGCCGCTCCCAGAGATTTCGCGGAGCCCAGTGGATCGAGCTGCGCGAAATTATTGTCGGCAATGTGAATCCCGCGATCCGCGCCCTTGGCCAGCGCTTCCTTAATCGTTTGCTTCACGCGCTCCGGTCCCATCGACAGCGCAATGACCTCGCCCCCATGCTTTTCCTTGAGCCGTAGCGCTTCTTCCAGCGCGTAGCTATCCGGCTCGTTCATTTCGAAACCGATATCGGATTCGCGAATCCAGTTTCCGGCAATCGACAGCGGCGCGTCCTTCGCGGGAACCTGCTTGATGCACACAATAATGTTCACGGGATTCTTCCTATTTGTTGCGGTTGATAAACGGCCCGAGACGTACTTGGCTGAGACGAAAACAGATTACTTGCCGGACCAGCGCTTGAAAATCAGTGCCGCGTTGGTCCCGCCAAATCCGAAGGAGTTCGAGAGCGCGTACTCGACAGATGCTTTACGCGCTTTGTTGGGAACGTAGTCCAGATCGCAAGCCGGGTCCGGTGTTTCCTGGTTAATCGTCGGCGGCAGAATCTGATCGCGCAGCGCCAGCACGCTGATCCCGGCCTCCAGCCCGCCCGCCCCGCCAAGCAAATGCCCGGTCATCGATTTCGTCGAGCTCACGGGAACCTGCTTTGCTCGCTCACCGAAAACTCTCTTCAGAGCTATCGTCTCAAGGCAATCGCCTAGCGGGGTAGAAGTCCCGTGCGCATTTACATAGCCAATATCTTCGGGTGACAATTTCGCATCCTTCAACGCCGCTCTCATCACCCGGAACGCCCCGTCGCCATTCTCCGCTGGTTGCGTGATGTGATATGCATCACCGGACATACCGTAGCCGACAATTTCCGCCAGGATTTCGGCGCCGCGTTTCTGCGCGTGCTCCAGCGACTCCAGAATCAGAATGCCCGCGCCTTCGCCAACCACAAATCCATCCCGCTGCGCATCAAACGGGCGGCTGGCGTGCCCAGGATCATCATTACGCGTGGAAAGCGCCTTCATCGAAGCGAATCCGCCGATGCCCATCGGCGTAATCGTTGCTTCCGTACCGCCGCAAATCATCATTTCTGCTGCGCCGCGCTCGATAATTTTGAAGGAATCGCCGATGGCATGCGCCGAAGCCGAGCACGCCGTAGCCGTAGCCGAGTTCGGCCCGCGCGCGCCGTACCGAATCGAAATGTGTCCCGAAGCGAGATTCACAATCGCCGACGGAATAAAAAACGGTGAAATCTTGCCCGGCCCGCCCTGCAGCAGCTTCCCGTGCTCGCGCTCGATAATGTCGAATCCGCCGATCCCCGAAGAAACATACACGCCCACTTCGTCGAGATCGGACTGCTCCTGCTTCCAGTTCGCCATGCGCACCGCAAAATCCGCTCCGGCCAGCGCCACCTGGATGAAGCGCCCCATTTTTTTTAGTTCTTTTTTCTCGATCCACTGGAAGGGATCAAAATTTTTCACTTCACCGGCAATGCGGCAGTCGAACCCGGTGGTGTCAAAGCTGGTGATGCAGGTAATGCCGCTGACGCCGGCCAGAAGATTCTTCCAGCTTTCCTCCGTGCCGATGCCCAGCGCGCAGACCAGTCCAACACCCGTCACCACAACGCGGCGCGTCAAAGATTCCTGCTCCCAAATGAGGTGGTATTACCCAGCGGCCTTACTTCCCTTTGGAGTGTTTATCGATATACTCGACCGCATCTTTTACGGTCGTCATCTTCTCGGCGTCCTCGTCGGGCACTTCGATGCCGAACGCTTCTTCAAACGCCATCACCAATTCCACTTGGTCCAGCGAGTCCGCCCCCAGGTCGTCCACAAACGATGCCGTAGGCGTCACTTCCGCTTCATCCACGCCGAGCTGCTCGACAATAATCTGCTTTACGCGCTCTTCCACGCTGGCCATTCATTTCCTCCGCGATCCTATCGCTCGTGCTTGTTGATCTTGAACTCGTGATTGCCCGGTCGAACGCCGCCCCACACGCCTATTCGCCCCGTAAGTATAACCTGCCCATTCTATTTGTGCCGTCCAGCTAGGTCAACTTTGCTCCCGTGGCACAGCCAATCTTGGCTGTGTTCTCATCGATCAACCGCGGCTCGTGGCGGGCTTTGTTCTAAGCCAAATGCATGCCGCCGTTCACGTTCAACACGTGACCCGTGATGTAGCCGGCTTCGTCGCTGGCCAGAAAGATGATGGCGGCTGCAACGTCGCGCGCGGAACCCATTCGGCCCAGCGGAATGCGCGTCTTCAATTCTTCTTTAACTTTGTCCGGCAGAACCGCCGTCATAGGCGTCTCGATGAAGCCAGGGGCGACCGCGTTAACCGTGATGTTTCGCGAGGCGATCTCGATCGCGATGGCCTTAGTGAGTCCGATGATGCCGGCCTTCGCGGCGACATAGTTTGCCTGCCCCGCGTTGCCAGACTGCGCCACGATCGAACTAATGTTGATGATCCGCCCCGCGCGCGCCTTCATCATGGTCGGCAGCGCCTGCTGAATGCACAGATGCGCGCCAGTCAGATTCGTGCGCAGCACCACTTCCCAATCATCGGGTTTCATACGAACGGCCAGACCATCGCGAGTGATGGCGGCATTGTTCACCAAAATATCCAGCCGCCCGAATTTTTCGAGGACTTGCTTGAACCCGGCTTTCACCTGCTCAGCGTCGGCTACGTCCATCTTTAGGGCCAAAGCGGTGCCGCCGGCAGCAGCAATGTCGGACACCAGCGTGGCCAATTTCTCTTCGTTACGCGCAGCCACGGCCACTTTGGCCCCAGCCTCAGCGAGCGCAAGCGCAGTATCGCGCCCAATACCTTGCGACGCACCGGTAATCACAGCAACTTTGTCTTTTAAGCTGAACATTTAGGCGGCGTCGGCGCGCGCTTGCGCAATCTTGTCGATGGTTGTCGCCAGACTTTTTTCGTCCTCTACATTTAACGCGCCCACCGAACGCTCAATCTGCCGCAGCAATCCGACTAGCACGCGTCCTGGGCCGACCTCCACGAAAGTGTTCACGCCCTCATCGATCAACAAGCGCATCGACTCTTCCCAGCGAACCGGCATGGTCACTTGGCGGATCAGCGCTTCCCGTGCTTCATCTCCGGTAGTAATCGTGTCCGCATCCACGTTGGTGACCAGCGGCATCTGCAAATTCGAAAATTGCGTGTTGCGCAAGTCCTTCTCCAGCCGCTCCTGCGCTGGCGACATCAGC
>DATBYP010000138.1:0-3004 GCA_036513675.1 Candidatus Acidiferrum sp. | reverse complement strand
CGGGTCCAGAGCGCCATGGCAGACGAGTATTTTCGCCTTAACCACACTCGCCTGGGCTGCCTTCGTCGTGGACACGCTTCCGTGCACGCTAACCGCTCCCGCGAGGTCCGTGCCGCTCCTTGCCAGCTCGAGCGCCACCATCCCGCCGAAGCAGTAGCCCACGGCAGCGATGCGTCCGTCGACTTGCGGATGCGACACCAACACCTTTATACCCGCGCGCGCCCGCTGGCACAGTTTGGCGGGGTCGTCCCGCAGTTCCGCAATTCTGGCCATAACGCGCTCGCGATTTCCAGACACGCCATTGCCGTACATGTCGCAAGCAAATACCACGTAGCCTAGTTCCGCCAGCCGCCTCGCTCGCCCCTTGGCATGTGCGTCGAGCCCGGCGCCTCCATGCACGACTAGGATTCCCGGGCGTTTGTCACTTCGCTCTTCATCCCACGTGAACTGTCCGGTAAGTTCCGTATCGCCGTCGCGGTATGCGATTGCTTGCGTATTCATTTTCATGTGTTCGTCCTCCGGACAGTACATGACCGACATAGGGATCCACAGAGCGGCTCTTTCAACTCTCTAAATGAATCGCCGTTAGTGATTATAGCATATTCCCAGAGAATAATCAAGTGTAAAGACGGACCAAGGCGCGGCGACCGACGCTCGGCGCAAATCGAAACGTAGTTCCCGTAGAAATTTGTTGCTTATACGGCGAGCACGTACACGAAATTACGTGCCTTAGGAGTGTTTATTGGTGGGTCTGTACCGAATTTGCGGGACGCGCATCCGCTTGATCGTATACGTACCGAACGCTGACCTGCGAATCCGATCGGCCCCGAGTCAGCCGCAGCGTTTCATACAGTTGTGTGCCGTCATAAGAGAGCTCGTAGGTCCGGCTCATCTTCTGGCCTTTCGGCGTTTTCTCGTCCGTCACCAGCCGATTGCCTTCCCAGTGCGCCGCAATTTCCTGGTTATTATTGTCTTTCGATTTTTGCAGCTTGCGTCCGTCGGTAAATAGCGCAGTCTTGTGCTCTTGGTCATCGAACACGTCGACCTCGACATCCTTTTTGGCCTCCGCAACGGTCAGCGAGCGTGCGGGAGTCAGCACTTCTTGCATCTGCTCGCGGTCTGCATCGCTTTCGTTTCCGCCTCCGCCCCGGCGTCCGCCATAAGGGCCGCCTCCCATACCCGGGATGCCCAGGCGCACTCCTCCGCGTCCACCTCCGCCTCGCCCGCCGTTCGCGTCGCGCGCATCTTGTACTTTCTTCCGCGGGTCATCGCTTTCATCGCGATTCAACTTCCAAGCTCCCATGATCGAGGTCCGCGGCTTCACGGGCGCGCTCTGCTCTTGGGGCCGCGCTTCGGGCGAAGATGGCGTTTGCGGCTGTGCAGCCGGCAAAGGACCAGCCGGTGCCTGCGCTCTCGTACCGATAGGCCAGGCCGTCACAATAAGTCCCAAGCTGCCCGCCGCGATGCAAACCCTCAACCATTTAGATCTCATGTCCTCATCCCGTCTGGGCGGTCTTCTCGTGCGCAGCCCCCGCTATGGATTCCCGTTTTCAATGCCGAAAGTTCCGGCGGGCTGAAGCCGGAATAGAGGACCGCCCATGCATCAGCGATCCCTCCATCAGTTAGAGTTAATCAAGACGGAAGAGTTGCCTGCGAAGATGCCGCCCGCGCTCGCGTGTAACCTTCGCGTTTACAATGACTTTGGGCTCTTTCTTGGCCCACTCAGCCACTCATCGACGGCCACCGCGCGGGGAAGCAGCGCCAGCGCCCCCAGTTCGCGAAATTGTGCCGCCCGCTGACGATATCCGTAAGCCCCCGCGGGTAAAATCGCCATAAATGGCACCCCCGCCGCCTGGGCTGCCAATCCGTCGTCGATGTTGTCGCCCACATATAGCGCGGTTCCCGGATCGCGGTTCCCCAAAATCTTCAGCAGTCCGTCCGGATAAGGCTTCTTCCGCGCAACATCGTCCATAGTCACCACGGTGCGAAAGTGCCGCGCACTCGCCCAACGCTCAAACGTGTAAGTGAATTCCCGGCGCGTCCGCCCCGTAAATAGGTTCAGCTCAAATCGCCTCGCCCACCTCTCGACCTGCTGTGGCGTGACCACCATCTTTTCCCTGCGCACATTTCCCGGCCGTCCGTTCGCATCCCAATAAAATTGCTGAAAGGCGTCGCGCGCCTCCTCGTACGTTGTCGGCCGCCCCAGCGCCGTCGCCCAATGCGAAACCATGCTCCAATCGTCGTTATTCCCGGGTTTGTTCTTCCACTTATAGAGCTCTGCCCAAGTCACCCGCTTCCCGGTCAGAAACCGCATGGTATCCAGCGCCGAACGCCAGAAACTCTCGCGCACGTCTACCAAAACGCCGTCCACATCGAAAATCAGAATCTCGGGAATGGGGTCAAGTGGCTTGCGGCTGCGCAAAGTAGGCAAAGATCCTCGCTATCGAATCCAAAATTTTCGCCTTCCTTACGTCCACGGTCAAGGTGTTCGTGCCTTGCGTGGAATCGTCCGACGAGCAAATTTTAGACCGCGCGAATGAACCGGAGAAAAGGAAGTGAGCGGCAGGAGGAATTGAGTGGCCTGTCGGCCCAAATCATCGGTAAGCGCGCTGCACGCTTGCCGCGTCGACATCAAAGCCAGCGCGGTCAGCATCGCGACAAGGGGAACTAAAGGCCTGGCACAGGTCTATTTCTTCGCCGGTGCCGCGGCGATCTGCTCGATCACCAGCGCATGCGATCCGCCGCGGTCGTACAACTTACCCTTCGCCGTCACGCGCCCGCCCGCGAATTCCAGCAGTCGCGCGTTCTGCCCGGTCGCCGGCGTGGTCTCCGCGATCGGCCAATAAATAGCTCCGTCGTCCGCGAGGATCACCAGTTGCGAACCCGCCTTCGCGCATTTCACCGCGCAGTCGCGGCTAATCGGTTTCTCCAGGTTCTTGGTGAACGCGCAAGCCGAATCCAATACATATCCTTCCACCGAAACGCTCTTCTGCTGCCCATGCAA
>DATBYP010000137.1:0-4284 GCA_036513675.1 Candidatus Acidiferrum sp. | reverse complement strand
GAGGAGCTAGCGTCAACCTGATCACCAAGAGCGGTACCAACCAGCTTCACGGAGACCTTTATGAGTTCTTTCGAAACCAGAACATGAATGCCAATGACTTCTTTCTGAAGACCAGCCAGGCGGAGAATGGACTCCCAAATCGGGCGCCCGTTTTGAAGCAGAACCAGTTTGGCGGAACGCTTGGCGGGCCCATCCGCAAGGACAAGACCTTCTTTTTCGTCTCTTACCAAGGCACACGGCAGATCAATGGAGCCGCGCCAGGCGTGGCCTTCACCAATGCGGCGTATCCTCTGTTGCCTTCAGGCGACCGGAGTAACACAGAAACGCTACGCGCTGAGCTCGGCGCGATTTACGGAGGCCGAACCGGGTACCGCGGAGCATCGCCAGGCGGCGGAAATACCATCCTGCCAGATGGGTCGAATATCAATCCAGTAGCGATAGCAATCCTACAGGCCAAGCTTCCAAATGGAAGCTATCTGCTGCCGTCGTTCGCACCAAGCTCGCTAAACGACCATGCGGGAGGCCTAAACGGCGGCCAAGTATATTCAAACGCGAGCTTCTCGTTTCCCAGCAAATTCGATGAGGATCAGTACGTGATCGACCTAGACCACTATATTTCGGCACGCCAGACCATTGCGGGCAAGTTCTTTTCCGCAGGGCAGACCATTCAGTCCCCGGCGGGGAACGTACCTGGTTTCGTTTTCACGACCCTTCCGCAGAACACGAATTTCTCTCTTGTTCACACCTTCATTCTCAGTCCCACGCTCCTGAATGAAGCACGGCTGGGGTATGTCCGGATCACGAATCCGCAAGTGAGAAATGACCCGGTCACTCCCTCCGACGTTGGGATGACGCCTGCTCCAGGAGCGGCTGAACATTTCCCTGAGATCTACATGGCGAATGCCGGCGGACTGCAATTTGGGGCAGACAACGTAACCAATACCAGCAAGGAAAATATGTTCACATACTCCGACGTCGTTTCAAAAGTGGCGGGCCGCCATTCGATGCGCTTCGGAGCCACTTTCGTTCGTCATCAGCTCAACACCAACCAAGATGTCGCCGCCTCCGGCCAAATATTCCTGTATCAATTCGCAGATTTCCTATTGGGGAAGAGCGGTGCGCAAAATGGCACAGGTTCCAGCAACCTGCTGGCTGAGTTCGCTTCAACAGGCAGCTTCGCGAAGGATTTGCGTTTCAATGACTTCAGCGTGTTCATCCAGGACGACTGGAAGGTGGCGCCAAATTTCACCTTGAACCTTGGCCTGCGCTGGGATTACTTCGGCTGGCCTACCGACACTCAGGGGCGACTTGCAGGGTTTGATACGCGTCTCCTCGCCGAGGGGCTGTATGGGATTCCGCCTCCGGGCGGCACCTACAGCGGGTACACCATCGCTCAGTCTTACATCCAGCAGCACCCGAACGCTGCGATTCCACTGGGAGTAACCGTGGTCAGCAATAGCTTGATGGATGGAAATGATTTCAAGAATTTCGGTCCACGGCTCGGTTTCGCGTGGCAGCCTGTCGATCATATCTCCATTCGAGGTGGATACGGGATCTTTTACCCGAGAGTGTCGTCGATTGTGGCACTCGCGAATGTCGCAGGGCCGCCTTTCAATGAAACCGGGCTCAATTTCGGCGCCCGGGGGACACTGCAGGACCCGTTTAGCGTGTTGAATCTTCCTGCGAACAGCGCCTTCCCGCTCTGGCAACCCCGACACTACATACCCGGTGTACCCGCGACCGTTTCTCTCTCGCCGACGGATCCGACGTCGCGGAATTCCTACGTGCAGCAGCGGAACATCAGTATCCAGTACGAGTTCGCCCGCGAGTTCCTACTGGAGATCGGTTACATGGGATCGAACGGATTGAGATTGCTCAACACGCGGGCGGCCAACCAGCCGGGGATCGCGTCGGTGTCCAACCCCATTCGCGGGGTTACGACGAACACGGCCGCCAATGTAGGAGATCGTGTTCCTGTCGCCGGCCTTACGGACGATCGTGGATTGGCTTTGACTCAGTTTAGCGGAGCGTCCAAATATAACGCGCTCGTGGCCAATCTGAATAAACGCTTCACCCATGGGCTCCAATTCCTGACCGCCTTCACCTATGGAAAATCCATGGACAACAATTCGTTGACGCCGCAAGGTGACGTGCTGAATTCCCAGGTGCCCGGCGATAACACGAACCTCAACCACTGGGGTCTTTCCGCCTTTGACCGAAAGGTTCGCTCGACAACCAGTTTCATTTACCAGTTTCCGCAACCGTTCCGGAAGGGTTCTTTCGCCAATCACGTTTTTGGAGGATGGACGACTGCGGGCATCGTGACTTTTCAATCCGGCACGCCGATCACATTCTTAGCGCCATTCGCACAAAGCGCCGTGACACCGGCAATTTATCCCACACCCGACGTGGCCCCTGGCGTGACGCTGAAGGATCTGCAAGGCAGCGGGCCCGTGGAGAGCAGGCTAACCCACTACTTCGGCTCGCCCGGCTTGGGAAGTCCCGGCACGCTGTTTGTTTTGCCTGGACCGGTGGATTTCGGAGGATTGGGCCGCGGTCTTGCGATTCGCGCCCCAGGGCAGAAATCGATCGACTTCACACTTTCCCAACGGATGGCAATTCGGGAGAAGCTGAATCTGGAGTTTCGCGCCGAGGCATTCAATCTGTTTAACTGGGTCAACTTCGGCGTTCCGGATTCGAACGTTGGAGACCCCGGATTCGGCATTATTTCCAGCACCACTACGTCCGCTCGTATCTTGCAACTGGCTCTTAAGCTAAGCTTCTGAGTGCTGGGTGTAGCGGCCATCGCCGCATGTTGGGAGCCCCAAGACTGGTAGCATAGTGAAGTGCGGTCATGAAGGAGTTCCGTCCATTCCGGCTGGACACGGTGAATCAGTGTCTGTGGCGCCGCAGCGATACCGGAGAAGACGAGCGCCTCCTTTTAAAGCCGACGCCGCACGCCATTTTGCGATACCTCGTGGACCACGCAGGGCGGCTGGTGACGCAGGACGAACTCCTTGATGCCGTCTGGCCCGATACCAATGTCCAGCCCGAGGTTCTGAAACGCCACATCCTCGACATTCGGAACGCTCTCGGTGACGACCCGAAGCATCCTGTTTTCATTGAGACTCTGCCCCGGCGTGGATACCAGTTTATCGCTCCTATCATCACTCGTATTGGCGAAGACACGTCTGGGGAGGCGACCGAGCCGGCGAGATCGGCACAAGTCAAACTCGTGGGGCGGCATCGCGCGCTTGGCGAGTTGCGAGAGTATCTTCGGAGAGCGCTGGGGGGACAGCGGCAGATCGTCTTCATTACCGGCGAGCCGGGCATAGGCAAGACGACTTTGGTGGACGAGTTCCTACACCAGGCCGGAGCCGGCGCAGGACTTCGCCATGCGCGCGGGCAATGCGTCGAAGGCTACGGAGGGATGGAAGCTTACTATCCAATGCTCGAAGCCGTGGGAAAGCTGTGCCGCCGATCGGGAGCCGATTCGGAAGTCCAGATATTGGCTTCGCACGCTCCCACTTGGCTGGTGCAGTTCCCGGCATTGTTGACGCACAAACGGCGGGAAACACTCCATCGCGAACTCCTCGGGGCGACTCGCGAGCGCATGCTGCGCGAGATCGGAGAGGCGTTGGAGACGATCACTGCGAGTACACCCCTGCTGCTGGTTTTGGAGGATTTGCAGTGGGTGGATCCCTCTACCGTAGATCTCATTTCGGCGCTCGCGCGCGGGAGAACGCCGGCCCAATTTATGCTGATCGGCACGTACCGCCCCATGGATGTGTCGCTTTCCGAACATCCTTTGAAGCGGCTCAAGCAAGACCTGCTGATTCATCAGCTATGTCATGAGATCGCTTTGGCTCCTCTCCGGGAGGCTGACGTAGCCGAGTACATGGGTGACCGGGCCACGGGAGCGGACCTCCCCGCGGGATTAGCAAAAGTGGTCCACCGCCACACAGAGGGAAATCCGTTGTTCATGGTAGCCGCACTGGAGCACATGACACAGCGGGGCTTCATCACACACGAGAACGGAACCTGGCGACTCGACGTGCCTCTCGAGGAAATCGATCTGGAAGTGCCGGAGAATCTACGGGCGATGATCGAAGCCCAGATTGAGCGTCTGAGCGCGGAGGAGCAGCGGGCGCTGGAGGTGGCCAGCGTTAACGGTGTGTCGTTTTCGGCACCCGTCAATGCGATCCCCGCGAATCTGGACGAGGAGCAATTTGAACACGTTTGCGAAAAGCTGTCGCGCCGGCAACACATGCTGTGCTGGGCAGG
>DATBYP010000136.1:0-2271 GCA_036513675.1 Candidatus Acidiferrum sp. | reverse complement strand
GGCGAAGCCATTCGGTTCGGACTCGCTGCAATCAAGAATGTGGGTGAGAACACCGCAAAGGCCATTCGCGAGTCGCGTTTGAGTCAAGGCGAGTTTCGTTCGTTGTACGAGTTTTGCGAGCGCATCGAATCCCGTTTCTTGAACAAGCGTGTCTTCGAGAGCCTGATTAAATCCGGCGCGATGGATTCACTCGGCGCGCGCGAGAGTATGCTGGCGTCGGTTGACGACGCTGTAATGGCTTTGCAGCGAGCCACGCGGACTCGGGAATCGGGCCAACATGGTTTGTTTGGAACCGCTGCGGCGCCGGCGCCTCTCGCATTCGAGATGCGCGAAGCGGAGCCCTCGAGCGAAGAGGAGCGGCTGGCGAGCGAGTACGCCATGTTGGGCTTTTACGTTTCGGGCCACCCACTTGCGAAATACGCTTCACGGTTGCAGGAGCTCAAGACCGTTTCGCTCGCAGAAATCGAAGGGCAGCGCAACGGAAAAGAGGTTGCCGTCGCGGTGCTGATTGTTGGTGTGCGGCCGATGCGTTCGCGCAAGGGCGCGCGATGGGCCATTTATACGATTCAGGATATGACCGGAGTGCAAGAGATGCTGGCATTCCCGGAGAGCTTCGCGAAGCTCGAGAACGTGCTAAAACCGGGAACGCCGTTGCTGCTGAAGGCGCGCGTGCAAACCGAAGAGGCCGGAACGCGGCTTTCGTTGCAGGAGGCGCGGCGGTTGGAAGACATTGCGGAGCGCAAGGCTACGCCGGAATTCCGGGTGCGGCTAGAGACAGAGTCGCTGAGCGAAAGCACGCTTGACCAATTGGAAGAATTGTTTGCCGCTTCGCCGGGACCGAGTCCGGTTCTCTTTGAGCTGCATTCGCCAGATGGCTCGATAGCCGTGCTTCATGCGCAACAGCGCGTGACGGTGAGGGCCGAACTGATAGAATCGGTGCGGCAGATTTGCGGTGCGCAGGCTATTGAGCTGGTGATGTGATGAAGGCCCGAGAAAAAGCTCCGACGCAGGGAACCCGCGAGCGAGCGATCGACCGCCTGGAAAAGGACGTCGAGGAGCTTCGCCATCTCGCGGGAAGCCCGGATGGAGACGCGGAACTTGAGCGCATTCGCGCGCAAGTCGCGGAGCTGCGGCGCGAATTTTATGACCACCTCGGGCCATGGCAGCGCGCGCAGATCGCAAGGCACCCGCAACGGCCGTATACGCTGGATTTTATCGGGCTGTTATTCACGGATTTTTTCGAGATGCACGGCGACCGCGGGTACGGCGACGATAAAGCCATTGTGGCGGGGCTGGCAAAATTTCACGGACGGCCGGTGGCGGTGGTTGGGCACCAGAAGGGCCGCGACACGAAGCAGCGATTGGTGCGCAATTTTGGTCAGCCAAAGCCGGAGGGCTATCGCAAGGCCCTGCGCGTGATGAAGTTAGCGGCGAAATATGGCCGGCCGATCTTCACGTTCATCGATACGCAGGGCGCTTATCCCGGGCTCGATGCAGAGGAGCGCGGACAGGCGGAAGCGATTGCGCTCAATCTGCGCGAGATGGCGCGCTTGCCGGTGCCGATCATTGTGACCGTTACTGGCGAAGGCGGGTCGGGCGGCGCGCTAGCGATCGCGGTGGGCGACCGCGTAAATATCTTGGAAAACAGCTTTTACTCCGTGATTTCGCCAGAAGGCTGCGCGGCCATCATGTGGCGCGACTCAACGAAGGCGGAAACGGCGGCGGTCGCGTTGAAGATTACGGCCACGGACTTGAAGGAACTGGGCATTATCGACGAAATCGTAGCCGAACCGGAGGCCGGCGCGCACACGGATTACGAGGGGGCGGCCCGGCTGCTCGATATCGTGCTGGACCGCCAGTTGGTGATGCTGACGAATGAGTCCGTAAAAGATTTGCTCGACGCGCGTTACAAGAAATTCCGCAACATGGGGCAATATTTCAATTTCGGATGACGCTAGAGCAAGGCTCAAGGCTACTCCCGTTCACTCCGCCCTCAAAGCACCCCGTAGCACATTGGCAACGCTCGCCTAGACGTTTCGTTGTAGCACCCGCACGCGCGGTCTACTCTGATTGCGCCAACTACCGAGGTGCATCAGTACAGGGAACGCCGCTGTTAGCGTGGCGGCTGGTGCGCGGAAAACAGGACTCGATCATGTCGGAACCGTTTCGTCCGTATGAAAAACTCGTGGATATTACGATCTTGGGGAAGAAGTTCCAGGTGCCGGAGCGCAATTCGCTTTTGCGCTGCTTCCAGTTCATCAGCCCGGAAAC
>DATBYP010000135.1:0-3083 GCA_036513675.1 Candidatus Acidiferrum sp. | reverse complement strand
CGCAATTCGGCTTTGGTCAGGAACTTAGACTGATTGTCTCGAAAAAATGGAAGCAGCCAATCGCGACGTCGCTGCCGTTTCTGTGGCTAGGGCTGAATTAGCTTCTTTGCCGACGCATGCGGGAGTGCTATGATCTCGTTTGCAAAACTTAAGGAGATGGTTTTCATGCGACACGTTGCGCTGACGTTGGGGTGTTCGGTGGTCCTCGTTTCTGGATTGGCAGTTGCCCAACAGCACAATATGCCTTCCGGAAAGATGACGGATGAGGAGATCATCAAAAGCGCAATGTCGGCTGCCCCGGAAACAATCGGAAAAGGCGCTACAATTATCGATGTCAGTTCGGACGGAAAGATTCGAGTTGTGCGCCAGGGCAGCAATCAATTTACCTGCATGGCGGATAATCCTAACACGCCAGGTCCCGACCCAATGTGCGCCGACCGAAACGCAATGGAGTGGATCGAGGCTTGGCTAAACAAAAAAGAACCCCCGAAGAACAAAGTTGGCTTTATGTACATGCTGGCCGGAGGCACTGATGCAAGTAACACCGACCCTTACGCGCAGAAGCCTGAGGCAAATAACAATTGGGTTGAGACTGGCCCGCACGTTATGATCGTTGGCGCGAAGGGACTACTTGATGCGTACCCGAGAAGCCCCAGGCCGGACACGTCGGTGCCGTATGTCATGTGGCCCGATACGCCCTACGAGCATGTGATGATCCCGGTGCGGTAGCCGGCGCTACGCGGGCCTGTTTGGATGGCGTCAGACTTGCTGGAAATGGTTATGTTTGCCGGCACAAATGGCGTTATTAGCGGCCAAATCACCTTATCGCGACCCGAACCCGGTTCGTCAGGACCAGCCACTCCACACAGCAAGTCCTAAGACCCAGGCGAGTGCAGCGACCACAATCCAGGCCAACGTGTATTGAGGTCGGGGCGGTGGTTGCGGCGTATCGGTCATTTTCTATCGCCAGCGACGCTCAATGCAGTTCAGTGAACCGCACATCGACCCAAGCAGGCAGATTATTTCGCGACAAGAAGGGATGCCCCGTTGTTTATGCCACTGCGTCTTTGACAGCCTTCACTGGGCGAGCCCTGATGACCTTCCTAGCTGGCTTGGCCTTGAATACTGTGGGTTCCTTTGTAAACGGATTGATGCCTTTCCGCGCTTTTGTGGCGGGTTTCTTGATGACCACGAATTTCGCGAATCCAGGCACAAAGAATGCTCCAGTTTTCTTGAGTTCTTTGTAACCTACGCCGGCGAGTGACTCGACCACGCCCTTGATATCCTTGCGTGAAAGTCCGTTGGGATGCTGATCAGCTATTTTTTGAATGAGTTCGGACTTCGACATCAGCTTGGCCATGTGGTCCTCCCAGCCTGCGAATCACTTTAGCGCGAATGTTATGGCGAACGACTCAGCTTTGAAAGATAAATATCGACGAAGCTCTGCTAAAGCCGGTCGCACATGAGCCTGACACGGCAATGCCCAAAGAGGTCGGCAGGACAGGCGGTTCTCTGACGATATCGTCGGGCGCAGTAATGGGAAGCGGAATGCTTCACGAGCCGAAAACAGAGGCCGCCTCCGGCACGAAGGCGGCCTAAAGAGACCCTATACGGTTTGCAACTTAACGGACGTGCGGAACCCGTTCTTGGGCTTTTATTTCCGCCGCGCTAACAGGTTGTGCCGGAAGCTGAAGCACCGTTGCTTCCTGACCTTCAACTAACCCAGTCAGCAGCACCGTCTGGCCATCGGGAAATTCCAAGGCATCATGATGAGTGTATGGGTTTTCCATGTTGACTTGCCGAAAGATGGCGGTCGTGTGAGCGAGCATTTCCACTTTCCAAGTCAACCAGCGGAGTCGGTTACGCCTTACTGGAGTGGCGAAGGCAAGTTCTGTTCCCGGAAGAACGCAAACCGCCGTTGTGCAATCGTCCCGGGAAGCAAAGCCTCGGGTGCCAAGATTGAACCGCTGGATTCTCAGTTTCTCACCCACTTTAGCCGGACGTGACTTTACGTATTCTAGGCTATAGTCGCACATGCTGAAGGACCTCCTCTCTATCCCCAGCCCCCCATCGACAAAGCAGGAATTGCGTGGAGCCTCATGGTTCCCACTCCCGCATAATACCAACAGCACCGAGCGGCGAAAGACCCTTCAGTCCGCCTCGACTGGTCGCTGCGAAAGGGCGAGGAATAGCCTCTTTCCACTCGCCGGATTTGAATCCAGAAGATCGCGAAGTCCAATTTTTGCATCGCGCAGAAAAAGATCGCTACGCGCGCTCCCGGACCAGCAGCCGCTTGCGCTGCCACTCGCTAAGCGTGAAGGCTTTGGCCGCGAGATTGGCAGGCATCTAGCGAAAGCAGCAGGGCGAGGAAAAGCAACAATCTCATCTCGCCATTCTACACGAAGTTGAGACAGCAGGGCGAGCGCCACCCCGCGCCTATGGGGCGTCGAGGCCGCATTCGCCGTGTCGCGCTGTCGTGCGTCCCGTACACACCGCTATGTGTGCTGAGGGTTTGCCTTCTCCACCGCGCCAAGCACCTTCCCGGTCTTCGGATTGACCAGGTGCACGCCCCCACACGCTAGACAGATCACGCCCTCAAAGATGTCCTTACAATCCCGAGACACCCCGTGCGCAAACCATCCCTGCACGGGGTAACCGGTATTTGGGCAGCGGAACAGAATCGTAGACATGGGTCTATGGTACCCGGCGAGGCATACCGAGATTTGATCTAGCACAAGGGTTCCCCAGAATTCACAGGCGAGGGACCCGCTGGGGGGCTACCCCGGGTCTGCCGTCTCTGACGGTGGCACTGAGCGTGAACAGCCGCATCTCGCAACTGGGGCGCGCGAATTATTTTTGAGGCAGTTGCCGGTAACCACCGATCCGGGCGCACGTCTGCTAGAAGTTGTTGCCAGGCTGGGCGGGGCTACCTCACACGCTACCCCGTCTTTCACCTCCGCCCGGCTTCGCGAGCCCCGGTTTCAACCCCTCCGGGGCTCGCCCCAACTTGCGCGCTTGCCCACAGCAGAGGCATCCAATGCTGACCGGCAACGGGTAAACGCGGTGCGCTGTGCTCGGAGCAG
>DATBYP010000134.1:0-17463 GCA_036513675.1 Candidatus Acidiferrum sp. | reverse complement strand
GAGGACCGGCTGGTGATGAGCGCGCTGATGGAGTTTGACGCGGCCGCACGCATGCGCAGCGCGCGGATGACGCCGGGGATTATCAAATCCGCCGAGCGCATGACGTACACCAATGTGAATAAAGTGCTGGAGGGCGATGCGGAGGCGACGGCGCTTTACGCTGCGCTGGCGCATCATTTTCGCGACATGAAGGAGCTGGCGCTGCTGCTGAACGCGCGGCGCAGTGAGCATGGCTCGATCGATTTCGATTTGCCGGAGCCGGTGATCGAGTTTGACGAGCAGCAGCGCATGATCAACATCACGCGGAGCGAGCGCAACATTGCGCACCGGCTGATTGAGGAGTTCATGCTGGCGGCGAATCGCGCGGTGGCGGGATATTTGCTGAAGCGCGGGATTCCGGCGCTGCATCGCGTACACGAAAAGCCGGACGCGCGCAAGGTGCTGGAATTCGAGGAACTTGCGCGCGCGTTTGGGTATTCGCTGGGCGTGGAGGGATTGCATCAGCGGGAGGTTGCGGTGCGGCATGGGCGCGTGCCTTCGCCAGCGAAAGCGGGGCGCCCGGATTCTTACGGCAAGGGGCGGGAGCGTGGGATGCGCGTGGCGCTGCCTGGCGCGGCGGAGGATTTGCAGATTACGCCGCAGCACTATCAGCGGCTGGTGCGAAAAATTGCGGGGAAGCCGGAGGAGCGCATCATTTCGTACTTGATGCTGCGTTCGCTGAAGCAGGCGCGGTATGCGGCGGATTCGCTGGGGCATTTTGCGCTGGGATTTGACGAATACACGCATTTTACTTCGCCGATTCGGCGGTATCCGGATTTGATTGTGCACCGCGTTTTGAAATGGGCGCTGGAGCATCCGCAGGCCGCTGCGCCTGCGACGCCGCAGGTTCCGCGCGACGGGGAGGCGGTGGTGTATTCGCACGGTCAACTCGAGGAAATCGCCGCGGAGACTTCGGAAGCGGAGCGCCGCGCGAATGGGGCGGAGCGGGAGTTGATGGATTGGAAGACGGCGCAGTTTATGGAGGAGCACCTTGGGGAGGAGTTCGACGGGCTGATTACTTCGGTGCAGAAATTCGGGTGCTTTGTGGAATTGTTCGAGGTGTTTGTGGAGGGGTTGCTGCCGATCAATGCGCTGGAAGAAGCGGCAGGCGCGCGCTGCGTGTATCGCGAACGCGATCACGTCATTGTCGCGATGCCGAGCAGCGATAAGCGCAAGGGCGGAGCGGGGCGAGGCCGCGGCGCAAAACCAAAGCAGCTCATCTGGCAGCACGGCGATCGCGTGCGCGTGCGCGCAGAGCGCATCGATCCCATGCGCCGCCGCGTCGAGTTCGCCTTGGTTTAGGAAATCTTGATGAATTGGGGTAGTTGACGGTTAGTGTCGCGTTGGCGGTAATTGCACTCTCAGGATGCTCGAAGGAGCATGCGGGCACGGCTTGCCCGATTGACGGGCAGCCGCCACAATGGAGAGGACAAAGAAACGGAAGCCCTTGCGAGTTCTTCCATTACAGCGACGTGGAGCGTAGGACGCATTCCTGGTGGGCTGACTGCGAGTTAGCCGACAAGTCTTTAGAGAGGAAATGAGATCGTGGGGACTACTACAGTTGCGGGACGTGGCGTGAAGCGGGTACACAATTTTAATGCGGGGCCGGCGGCGCTGCCTTTGCCGGTGCTAGAGCGAATACGCGAGGAGCTGCTGGATTGGGGCGGGAGCGGCATGTCCGTGATGGAGATGAGCCATCGCTCGCCGGAGTTCGAGGGCATCGCGGCGCGCGCGGAAGCCGGTTTGCGGAAGCATCTGGCCATTCCCGACGAGTACGCCGTGGTGTTCTTGCAGGGTGGCGGGAGCATGCAGTTCACGATGGTGCCGATGAATTTGTGCTTGCCGGGGAAGCCAGTGGATTTGCTGCATACCGGCACGTGGACGGCGAAGGCACTTGGCGAGCTGAAGAAGGGTGTGCTGCACACCGTTGCGGCGTCGACGGAGGCGGAGAAGTTCGCTCGGTTGCCGCGCAAAGACGAAATCAAGCTGTCGGCGGATCCTTCGTATGTGCATATGTGCACCAACAACACGATTGAAGGCACGCAGTGGCACACGATGCCGGATAGCGGCGGCGCGCCGCTGGTGGCGGATATGTCTTCGGATATCGCTTCGCGGGCAATCGACGTTAAGAAATTCGGGCTGATTTTTGCCGGGGCGCAGAAAAATCTGGGGCCGAGCGGCGTCACGGTGGTGATCGTGCGCAAGGATTTGGCCGAGCGCGCGGACAAGAGCCTGCCTACCCTGTTGCAATACCGCACGCATATCAAGGAGCGCTCGCTGTACAACACGCCGCCTACGTTTGCGATTTACATTTTGGGATTAGTGATGGAGTGGATGCAGGCGGAGGGCGGGATCAGCGCGATCGAAAGGCGCAACGAAGCGAAGGCCAAGCTGCTGTACGACGCGATTGACTCGGGCGGGTTTTATTCGTGCCCGGTGGAGAAGGCTTCGCGTTCGCGGATGAACGTGGTCTTTCGCGTGGCCGGGGGCGATGAAGCTATTGAGAAGAAATTCGCAGAGCAAGCGGCGGCAGCGGGACTGGTGGGCACGCCGGGGCACCGTTCGGTGGGCGGCATGCGCATCTCTTTGTATAACGCGGTCGGCCTCGACGCGGTGCAAGCGCTGGTGGGGTTCATGCGCGAATTTCAGCGGACTCGGGGCTAACAGCCCAAATCTATCCGCTCAGGATCGTAAAGTGTTGGTAACGCAGGAATTCTGCAAACTACTTGCCCTCGACGACACGGAGTTTCATAATTGGGAGGAAAGAAGGCGTTATGAGCGAGAACGCAAATCCGAACCTAGACCGCAGAAACATCGTGGTACAGGCCCTCGAAGACCGCAATTATGAGTGGCGTACGGTCGAGGGAGTTGCGGAACAGACCGGCCTTGCAGAGGCCAACGTACGTGAGACTCTTGAAGAATTGAACGGAGAAATCATCCGATCCTCCATTCCCGACGAATCGGGGCGCAATCTTTACACTACCCGCAGACATTACCGCGAGACGCAGGGGCTTGGGACGCGAATCCTGAACGCGCTATCCGACAAAGTCGCGTGAGCTTTTGGGATCACCGGTATACTGCGTTCGCATTCGGTTTTTTCGGCGGGCTCGCCATCAACTTGCTGCGCCTGCACCTGATGTCGCAATCCTCGGCGGTCGAAAGACCCGATTTCGATTGGATTTATTGGGCGCAATTTGTGGGGCTTGCGGCCATGGGCGGCGTGGCCGCGCTGGCTTACGACATCTCTAATCCCATCTCTGCTCTGGTCGCTTTCAATGTTGGCCTCTCCATTCCCGCTTTGATCAAGACCGCGGCTGAACTGCAAGGGCCGAAGAAGAAGAGAAAAACTAACTAGAGTAGTTGCGCTTCGGCAGCGCTCGCATGGGCCAGTGCGGAGAAGGCTTGCATTCGCAAGGTGCTTCGCACACCCAGGTCAATAAACCCGCCGCGCCTCGACTAAAGAACAGTATGCGTTCGGTACGCCTGTCCTTTGGTCCTATTTCGATTGCAAATTCCTATTGCGACCCTAGGAGTACTGTTTGTCATTTCTTATTACCGGCAACCCTATCGCACGTTCGTGAATGTGCGCGGGTCGGAGGAGGCCAGCCCATGAAAGAAAACGAATATTTGCAGCAAGTAGCGAATCTGGCGGGTCTACGGCACTATCCGCAGCAAGGCCCATGGAACAAAAAATCAGGCAGCGCTGTAGGCACGCGCGATAACTACGTGACGGCCATCGGATTCAGTCAAAAGGGCCGGACAGCTGTCCTGGTGATCCTGCTGCGCTTCAAAAAGCTCGAGCAGCCGGAACAAGTGAAATCCGCGCTGAAAAGCGCCGCGATCAAGAAGGGCAAATTAGGCGCAGTCGGGAGTGACTTCGTGCGTTGGGAATGGACCTACGCTTTCGCCAAGCCCAAAGCCGAAGAAGTGGCCAAGCTCGTTGAGGATTTGCGAACGGCAATCAAGCCGGTGACCACGCCATTCGACGGGCGCTGCGAGCAATGCGCTTCCACCTCTGCCCAGTCCCTCACTCTGCTGAACGGGATGCCCATGTTTATCTGTGCGACCTGCCAGGAAAAGGTGCGCCACGAGCTGAATCAAGCCGCCGAGAAATATGAAATGATCACGCCGAACTACCCGAACGGACTGGTGCTGGGACTCGGCGCGGCGGCAGTGGGCGGGCTCGCCTGGGGCCTTATCGCTTACGCCATAAATTACATCTTTCTCTACGGCGCGATCCTCATCGGATTCATGGTAGCGACCGGCGTGATAAAGGGCACCGGCAAAGTGACCCGCTTCGGGCAAATCATCATCCCAATCCTGACGATTGCCAGCGTGCTTTTTGGCGACGCTATTTTCTACACCTTGATTGTCATGAAACACGAACACCTTGCGTTTTCTGGCAAATTGCTGAACGCCGTTGTGGTCCACCTCTGGCAAATTGAAATGCAGGGTAGCGGCGTGCTGTCTCTGCTCTTTGGCTTGGTGGGAGCGGGCTACTCGCTGTACTCCGCTCGCAAGCCCAAGTTTCAGGCGGTGTTTCAGCCGCTTGGCGCACCTAATGCCTAATTTGGAGTGCGGGACCTACTCCCGCACTCCAGCTTTCTTTCCTTCAGGCCAGATCAAACAGGAGCACTTCGGCGTCTTTGACGCCGGTCAGCTCTAGCGATTTTTCGGCGGAGATGGCGGCGCCATCGCCTTCGGCTAGATCTTTGCCGTTGAGCCTCACGCTGCCGCGGGCTACTTGCACGTAGGCGTGGCGGTCGGGCTTCAGCTCGTGCTTGACCGAATCGCCCTTGCCCAGCACGGTTGCAAAGAGCTCGTTGTCCTGGCGGATTTTTACCGAGCCTTCGCGGCCATCGGGCGAAGCGATCAGGCGAAGCTTGCCGCGTTTTTCCGCTTCGGTGAAATTCTTCTGGTCATACGCGGGCTTCATGCCCTGATCTTCCGGGAACATCCAAATCTGATAGAGGTGCACCGGTTCCGTTTTCGAGGCGTTGAACTCGCTGTGAGTTACGCCGGTGCCCGCGCTCATGTACTGAATGTCGCCGGGCTTGATCACGGAGCCGTTGCCCATGCTGTCGCGATGTTCGAGCGCGCCCTCGAGAACGTAGGTGACGATTTCCATATCGCGGTGCGGGTGCATCGGGAAGCCGCCGCCGCCGGCGACGCGGTCGTCATTCATAACGCGCAGGGTGCGAAACTGGACGTGCTTGGGGTCGTAGTAATCGGCGAAAGAAAAGGTGAAATGCGTATTGAGCCAGCCGTGATCGGCGTGGCCGCGTTCGCTGCTTTTGCGAATGTTAATCATGATGTTCCCTTCGGAGAAGCGCTCGCTCCGCGAATGCAGCGGCGCTGAGGCTTCAGGACACAGGCGGTAACCGGTGGCACATCCCGAACAATACTCGTTATAACGATGAGTGTCAAGAGGTACATCTGGGTTGTGCTGCGCCAAAGCCGGAAACCTACTATTCCTTTAGATTCATGGAGTTGTTGCCGCTTGCCACGACAGCCGTCCCATTTCCGGCAACCGCTCTTTGGGTGTAGAGTGATAGAGTTGAATTTTGCCGCTGCATTCTGAGGTTTGTGCAATGGATTCTGCTCCAACGGCCACAACGACGCGAAAAGCCGAGGGTACTTCGGCGTCTCGCGAAACATTGACCATCACGGACAACCGGACCGGGCGGAGCTACGAGGTGCCCATTACGCACGGCACGATCCGGGCATCGGATTTGCGACAAATCAAGGTTGACCCGAAAGAATTCGGGATGATGAGCTACGACCCGGCGTTCAACAACACTGCTTCGTGCATCAGCCGGATCACGTACATCGATGGAGATGCGGGGATTTTGCGGTATCGCGGGTATCCAATCGAGGATCTCGCGGAAAAAAGCACGTATCTCGAGACCGCGTACCTGCTGCTGCACGGTGAATTGCCAACTTCTGAGCAATTGAAGGATTGGTCCTACCACATCACGCACCACACGTTCATTCACGAGAGCATCAAGAAATTTCTGGATGGTTTTCACTACGACGCCCACCCAATGGGCATGATGATTTCTACCATCGCTGCGCTTTCGACGTTTTATCATGATGCCAAGGACATTTTCAGCGCCGAATCGCGCAAGAAGCAGAGCTATCGGCTGATCGGAAAGATGCCCACGATCGCGGCATTTTCTTATCGGCACTCGCTGGGCATGCCGTTCATCTATCCAGACAATGAGCTGAGCTACCCGGGAAATTTTCTGAACATGCTGTTCCGAACTACGGAAAGCCGTTACCGGCCGAACCCGACGCTGGAACACGCGCTCGATGTTTTGTTTATCCTGCATGCCGATCACGAGCAGAATTGCTCGACCAGCACGATTCGCAACGTGGGGAGTTCGCACGTCGATCCCTATTCGGCGACCGCGGCGGCCATCGCGGCGCTGTACGGTCCGCTGCACGGCGGCGCGAACGAAGAAGTGCTGCGCATGCTGATGGAAATCGGGTCGGTGCAGAAGGTGCCGGAATTCATTAAGCGTGTGAAGGCGGGCGAAACGAAGCTGATGGGCTTCGGGCACCGCGTGTACAAGAATTACGATCCGCGCGCGCGCATCATCAAGAAAGTTGCCTATGAAGTTTTCGACTTGATGGGCAAGAATCCGTTGCTGGAAATCGCGTTGGAGTGCGAGCGCATTGCGCTGGAAGACGAGTATTTCGTCAAGCGCAAGCTGTATCCCAACGTGGACTTTTATACCGGGCTGATTTATCAGTCCATGGGCTTTCCCATGACCATGTTCCCCGTCCTTTTCGCTATCCCGCGTACCTCCGGCTGGATTTCGCAGTGGGAAGAGCTGCTGCTGGATCCCGAACAGAAGATCGCGCGACCGCGGCAGATTTATTTGGGCCGCGACACCCGCCACTACGTGCCCATCGACGAGCGCAGCTAACACCCTCGTTACTAAGCAGCATTGACCCTTTTGGATACGCTTGCTCGCATGCTGCTCGACAACTCTTTGGGTCGCGGTATAGTGGGAAGCAGGGATCAGGAATGGCTCAGGCTCACAATACATCCAATAATCCAGTAGCCCGACGGCGCAGCCAGCGGGTGCTGATGCAAGTGGCCGTGCGGATTCGCGGCGAAGACGTGCAAGGCAAGAACATCGAGGAAGAAACGGAAACGCTGGCCATCAACGCGCACGGCGCGCTGGTGCTGATGAAGGCGCGACTCACTAGCGGGAGCAAAGTTGTTCTGCAGCATAAGCGCACCCAGGAGGAGCAGGAGTGCCACGTGGCGTTCCTCGGCCCGGTGCGCTCGGGGAAAGCGGAAATTGGACTGGAGTTTTCGTCGCCCCGGCCGGCATTCTGGCGGGTAGCCTTTCCTCCGGAAGATTGGACGCCGCGCCATCCGGAAGCACGGACCGTGGCCAGCCACCGCGGGGATAAGTCTTAGGGGTAGCCCTCCATTTCGTCTTTTTTCTTACTCCCGTAAATCGCAAACTTCAAAACAGGGAATAGTAGCCGTCGCGGCGCGCAAGCTGAATATCGGCGCCGAATAGAGCGGAAAGCTTTTCCGATGTGAGCAAGTCCTGCTTTGGCCCGTCGGCAACGATGCGGCCCTCGCGAAGCAGCACGACTCTCTCAATTTCCGGAATGATTTCCGAAACATGGTGCGTGACTAAGAGAATGCCCAGGCCGCCCCTTGCTAAGGAGCGCATGGTGTCACGCAATTGCATCTGCGCGCCGATGTCGAGCGCGTTGCTGGGTTCGTCGAACAGCAGGGTTTGCGGCTGGTGCACCAGTGCGCGGGCGATTAGCGTGCGCTTGGCTTCCCCCGAGGACATCTGCGCAACCGGGCGTCCGGCGAGGTGGGCGATCCCCAGTCCCGCGAGTGCCGTATCTGTCTTTTCGAGCAGGTCGGCATTGGGCGCGTGGTGCGGAAAAATGCGCGTGCTGCTGAAAAAGCCGGAGAGTACCACGTCACGGCCGGTCGCATCGGTGCTACAGGATGCCAGAAGATCGGGAGAGACGATGCCGAGCAGGGAGCGTAGCTCAAAAATATTCCAGCGCTCCCGGCCGAGGATCGAGATGGAGGAGCCCTCGTTTGCGAGCGGGTAGCACTCCCGCGTGATGGTCTTGATTAGCGTGGACTTACCGCAACCGTTCGGTCCCAGAATGCAGACGTGCTCGCCGGCTTCAACGCGCAGAGTGATGTCTTGCAGCGCCGGGTGCTCTCCCCGCATCACCGTGACGTGATTTAGGGCGAGGAGAGGAGACTGGCTTGAACTATGGGCCATTGGTTAAACGGGATGTCCTCAAGAGTTTAGTGCGTAGAGGGAGAAAACAAAAAGGAGGTGAAAACGTGAGTTCTCACCTCCCGGGGTGGTGGGGTGTTGCGTACATTCCCTCAGCGGCAAAGCAGGCCTGCCCTGCCAGGCAGGTCTGGTACCTCACTCGCGTGATGTCGCCGCAATGCGGTAAGAGACTTACCACCAGAGGGCATGTCTGCGCGCTTTGTAGCACCGCAAAACGTGCGTGTCAACGGCAAAAATGCAGCCAAATAACGCTATTCTGAACCTTGGACACATTTTCAAGCAGTGCTGCATACCCGGTCGCAGTACACACCAACCACGACCCCACGCTGCTAGGGAATATTGTCGGGGGACTTTCTCTGGTGGTTTTCCTCAACCACGCCCAGGTCGTAGCAGGTAGAGGACACAAGGATGCCAGCCAGTTAGTCTCCGCTGGCGTATTCCGGGGTAACCAGGGAAGCGAAGCGTCGTGCTGACTTGTCCTGATACTCCGGGCGCACGCGAACGCCGTCTTGGCGCGCGGCGGGCCGCAGCGAGTCCTGAAGTTTTTCGCGCAAGCGGCGGTGCGCGCGAAATAACCTCAGCCGGACAGCCACTACCGATATTCCCAGCCGGCTGGCGACTTCCTGCGTTGAATAGTGCAGCACATCGCGAAGCAGGCAAGCCTGCCGTAAGTCTGGCGGCAGTTGCACGATGGCTTTCGCCAGGAGGCGGCCCATCTCGCGGCGCGCACAGCGTTCTTCGGGATCTTGTTGTTCGGAGGCGATGCCACTGCCGAGTGTTTCTTCACTCTCGCCCTTGGGCTGATCGAGAGAGGCAATTTTCCCGTCGCGACGCTGGCGCAGCAGGTCAATGGAGGTGTTCGCCGCAATGCGGGAGATCCACGCGCGGAAGTCGTCAATCGACTCGTCTTGTTTTCCGGCAAACTGCTCCAGGCGAGACCAGGCCTTCAGCACGGCTTCCTGGCTGACGTCTTGGGCGTCCGCGGCGTTCCCGGTCAGCCTGCACGCACGGCGGTACAGCGTCGGCATGTACGGCGAGACCATTTGGGCGAACGCCTCAGGGTTTCGCTTTCGTGCCTGGGCCAGCAGGCCCGGACGGCTCTGCGGCGGGGCATCCGAGTAAAAGGAGAAAGGTGCTGCGCTCATGTCGGCGGTTCAGGTGGCAGTCCGAGCACCACGGCCATTTGCCCAGCTATCTATTTGAAAACAATGTGGATGCACGCGAGTAGCAGGGGAAAAATACAGTACCCTACCGACCGGTTTTGGGACGGCGTGTTGCAAAAGCGGTCAGACGACCGAAGCAACTCCGTATCTATTTACGCGCGATCAATGTCCTTTCGGCTTCGGTGCGGCAGAGTGTCCTTGGGCGTGTCGTTGATCCAAAGTCTCGCGTACCAGCCGTCCCAGTGTTGTTGGGCTATAGGGCTTCTGCAGATAGCGCGCTTTTCCACCTGCGGTGGGAATCTCATTGGAATCCGCGGAATAGCCGCTGGTGAACACAACGGGCAAGTCTGGGAGCATCTCCAACAGACTCGCGGCCGTTGCCGGCCCGCCGAGCTTGGGCATGATGATATCCAGAATGGCCAGCGCGGGCGTTTCCTGCGAACAAAGTTTGAGTGCTTCCTGGCCATCGCAGGCGGAGAGCACTCGATAGCCCATGCTCATAAGCGCCTGCCGCGCCATTTCTCGAATGGACTCATGGTCTTCGGCAATCAGGATTGTTTCCGTACCGCGGATTTCGGCCAAGGAAGGAGCCGGTGCTTTCTCGGCGCCGGTCTCTGCCAGCGTGCCTTCCAGCACAGGCAGGTACACGCGAAACAGGCTGCCGTGTCCGGGCTCGCTGTACACATGGATGAATCCGCTGTGTTGCTTCACGATCCCGTAGGCCGTGGCCAGGCCCATGCCGGTGCCCTTCCCGCGCTCTTTGGTGGTAAAGAACGGCTCGAAGATCCGCTCACGCGTTGCGGCATCCATGCCGGCGCCCGTGTCCGAAACGGAAATTACCGCATAGCGGCCAGGCTGGACACCGGCATAAAAGCGGCAATATGGGGCGTCGAGCTCCACCATCTCTGTTTCAATCACCAGCCTGCCGCCCTGCGGCATGGCGTCTCGAGCGTTGAGGCATAAGTTCATCAGTACTTGTTCGATCTGCGTGGGGTCGGCCTTCACCGGGTCGAGCTTGGCGTTCAAAAACTTAAATTCAATATCCTTGCCGATAACTTTGTCGAGAAAACTGACAAGGCCGCCCGCGACAGTATTGAGGTTCACAGCGGATGGCTGCAGCACCTGACGGCGCGCGAACGCCAGCAGTTCGCGGGTCAACGCCGCGGCGCGCTCGGCCTGTTCACGGATGCGGGTGAAGCGGTCTGCCACTTGCGGGTTGGCGCGGCTCTGGTCAAATCCCAGCTCGGCCCAGCCCAGGATTGCGCCCACGACGTTGTTGAAGTTATGCGCGATGCCACCCGCCAACTCGCCGATGGCCTCGAACTTTTGCGCCTGCCGCAACTGCCGCTCCATGGCGCGCAGCTGGGTGACATCCTCGGCAATGACCTCGAGTTCGCTTGGGTCGCCCGCGATCAAGAGCCGCCGTACGTTCAGCCGAACAGTGACCAAGCCGCCGTCACACCGCCGCCATTCGGTTTCCGCTCCGTGGACCTGACCTGTTTCCCGGCAAGCGTGGGTAAGCTGTACATATTGTTCGGGGAACCGGAAAGTATCTCGCGCCAGATTCAGAGACAGCAGATCCTCCGCCGACGCGCAGCCTAGAATGCGCAGTAGCGCGGGATTGGCGTCCAAGAACGTACCTTCGGCGGAGACCCGGAAAATGCCATAGACCGAGTTTTCCACTAGATCGCGATTGCGCGCTTCCGAGAGCCGCAATGCTTCTTGCGCCCGGGCATGTTCACCTCGGAGGGCTTCGAGCGTGGCTTTCATTGCTTAGCTCCCGTTAGACAACTTCTAAAACGCCGAGGGTCGCCGTCGCGCATGACCCTGCGTCGTTGACTCACAATTTACAAACGCACTTGCTGCGCCGCTTCTCTCATCATCTCAGCCGGAGGAAGCCGCAAGCGCGATTCGATACTGTCGAGGAATTCCGCGAAGCCGCGCTTGTCCTGCGGGCTCCAGGAACCGATGCTGGTCCGCAAATCAATCGGTCCCGAGGGCGAACGCGCCTGATTTTGTACGGCAAGATGCTGCTCCAGGCGGTTTCGCATCACTTCGGCGTTCGGCGCTGCGGCATCCACGCCGAGAATCGCAAACTGCGCCTCTCCCAACCGCCCCACCTCATCACTTCGCCGACAACATCCTTTTAGCAGCTTAGCGACATCGCCCAGCGCGCGATCCGCTGCTCCTGGGCCAAACGCCTTCCGCAGCGCTTGCAAGTTGTCGAAAAGCACGCAGAGCAGCACGAGCGAGCCGCCGTCAGGCATGGCTTCCTCTTGGCGCCGCATCCCCACGGTCAGAAAACCATCCCGCGTGTACAGACCAGTCACCTCGTCACGCAGCGGATCCGTCAGACCCTTCCGTGTGTTGCGCTCCAGCGCCGTTCGCAGCACGCGTTCCAACGTGTGGGCGTCCATTTGTCCTTTGAGGACATAGTCGAGCGCGCCTTCGGCCAAGCTGCGGGTGGTTTGCGCCTCGTCGCTAGTATCGGCGACCACGATTAGCGGCACCCCTGGGGCGGTCCGATGCACCAGATGTACGGCATCCATCGGCTCGCGTAGGTTCAGCGCCAGATCCAGCAGAATCACTTCGGGGTCCACCACCTTGATGGTCGCAAGCAACGTTGCGATCGTTGAAACCACCGTCAAATCCAGCCCCGGATCGTTCCCCGCGTACAGCGAATGCAGCGCCACTGCGGCTTCACCCGGACTTCCCTCCGCCAATAGGAGTCGCAATCGTCTTTGGGTCATTTGCAGGTCCTCGTGTGTCAGGTTCAGGAACAATTGCCGCGCCGCCAATCGGCGATCGAGGCACATTTCGACGCGTGGGTACGCAACCGAACGCGCGACTGGAGAGGACAGCCTAGACAACGCACTTGCAGGAAGGGATGTGTAGCTTGACCTCTGAAATTGCGGACGTCAATAGTCCTATATCGAAAAGATACGTATCTGCTAGGCCAGCGCGACCCTATCCGCTCGCTTGCGGAGTACCAGCGCGACTACGCCCGCGATCAGACCGCCTGCGATCACCACGCTTTCCCAAACCAGGCCGGCGGCCAGGACGAGATGTCCCTGCGCCCCAAAGGGGGCGAGCAGCCCTACGAGCGCCGCTTCCCGCACGCCAATCCCGCCCTGCGTCAGCGGGAGGAC
This sequence comes from Candidatus Acidiferrum sp., assembly GCA_036513675.1. Taxonomy (GTDB): domain Bacteria; phylum Acidobacteriota; class Terriglobia; order Acidiferrales; family UBA7541; genus Acidiferrum. The sequence goes on along the minus strand of DATBYP010000134.1, from coordinate 4,815 downwards.
CGCTGCAAGTTTCGCCAGCGGCCATGCGAATAGCCATGCGCGTAGCGGCAGCGTTAGTCCGCAAAATGTCGCGAGTTCTGCCGTGAGCATTAAGAACACCGTCTGAATGCAGATGCCTATCAGCCAACCTAAAACCAGCACACGGGGACGCTTCGAGACCGAACGCACCGCGTAGCGCAGCCGCGCCAAACGCCTGCGGAAGCGCATCGAGCGGCCGGCCAAGATCCTCTTACGCAGCCGAAACATCAGAGCGAGCAACAAAATCAGTCCGACTCCGACCGCGAGAAGAACCACTTCCAACTGGTCTTCCAATTCGTCTGGCACCAAGTCCAATTCGGGAAGCAGCGCCAGCCCCAACACAACGAGAGCTGCTTGCGCCATGACGTCCAAAAAGCGATCCACAAGATTGCCGGTCAAGACCGCGGCTGGCCGCGGACTGCGCTGTAGGCCGACCGCGAGCCGCACTACATCGCCGCCGACGATGGAGGGGAGAAAAAGGGTGCCAAAGAGTCCGCCGAAATAGCACTGGGCGCTCGTCTCGAAATCCAACTCCGCGCCTGCCGCGTTAACCACCATCCGCCATTTCGCCGCGCCGATGCAATGCGTCAGCAGGTACGCCAGCAGCACTGCAAGGAAGCTTGCTACCGGAACGCGCGCGATCGCCGCACGCAAGGGAACCAGCGGAAGGAAATGCAGCAGCACACCAAGCACGGCCAGCGCGGCAGCCCATCGTAAAATAATGAGCAGCCAACCGCGCGAGCCTTGCTTAGAAAGTGCGCCCATTATCCCCTGGAGGAAGTTATCTTATAGACGCAGGGGAATTGTCGGCAGGGTACGGCATGGTTGGATTTCGGCGCACTGTAAGGATTCGCAATTCGGCGCGACCCTGTTCCGAGCCGAGTTCTCAATTTCCGAAGATTTCGTTGATCCTTTCGGCTAGCGTGAAATCGTAATCGCTAATTCCCTTAACGCTGTGCGTATTTAAGTCGATCACCACTTTGTTCCAAACGTTGAACCATTCTGGGTGATGGTTCATCGACTCCGCCACCAGCGCCACGCGCGTCATATTTCCAAACGCCGCCACAAAATCCTTGCACTGAAACTCGCGATGAAGCTTGCCGTTCACCAGGCTCCATCCATTGGCTTTCTTGAGCCGCTCCTGCACTTCGCCATCGGTCAATTTCTTCGCCGGCATAATGCCTCCGCATCGCTGCATGCCCTCGCTCGTTATTATGCGGCGCGAGAGCGTCGCCTACAAGAAACCCTAGGTAGCTCCTCCTCGTGGTCGCGAAATGTTGTTTCACCGCTAGGTTAACTCGAACTTGGGTTCTTTGAAGTCGCCACAAGGGGCGCCAGCAAGCTGCGATCTTTCTTGACTCGCAGACTTCTGTACCCTATATTGCTCTAGGCCTTGTTTGGAATAGGCTGCCTTCACGTCACCGAGTGCCCATGCCAAACCGCGAACCTCGCGATCTTTTTCCCGGCGCCCTCGAAATGATGATTCTGCAAACTCTCAAGCGCCAACCGCTCCACGGCTACGCCCTCGCCCAGCACATCAGGCGTGCCTCCAAGGATTTGCTGCAGGTCGAGGAGGGCTCCCTCTATCCAGCTCTCCAACGCATGCTCAAGGCAGAATGGGTCAAGGCCGAATGGACCGTCTCCGCAACCAACCGCCGCGTTCGCGTTTACCGAGTAACGCCGGCTGGTGCCAAACGCCTTGAACAAGAGATGTCCAGCTTCGAGCGCATGTTCGAAGGCATTGCGCGCGTGCTCGCTCCGGTGAAATCATGAACTGGCTCACTCGCTTTTTCCGTCGGCGCGCACTTTACGCCGACGTTTCCGAAGAAATTCAGGAGCATCTCAACGAAAAAATCGACGAGTTGGTCGCCGAAGGTATGCCCAAGAGAGAAGCGGAAGCGCAAGCGCTCCGCGAATTTGGGAATGTGACTTTCGTTGAAGAGGATAGCCGCGAGGTTTTGCGTTGGCCATCGATTGAAAACCTTGTCGCAGATGTCCGCTACGGTCTGCGCATGCTGCGCAAGAATCCTGGCTTCACGGTCGTTGCGGTCCTCACTCTCGCGCTGGGCATCGGCGCAAACACAGCTATCTTCAGCTACCTCAATGCGTGGATCATCAAGCCAATGCCTTATCCGCACGCGCAAGTCCGCCGCAGGTGATGGGTATGGTCGTCGGGCAAGGACTGAAGGTGGCGTTGATTGGCGTCGCTGTGGGGGTGCTTTGCGCGCTGGCAGCGACCAGATCGCTTGCGACGCTGCTCTACCAGGTCACGCCAAGCGATCCGCTGACGTTTATTGTGGTACCGATTGTGTTTGCAGTGGTCGCCGCGGGGGCCTGTTGGGTCCCCGCACGGCGCGCAATGCGCGTCGACCCCATCATCGCCCTCCGTTACGAGTGACGCCTCCCGCCGTTCGAACGGTATACCTATAAATAAACTCTTGACATCCATTTACTTCCGTGCTATCATGAACCGTGAAAATCGCTTCCCAGCGGCTTCCTTCCTTTCCCCCTCGCAATCTCTGTGCTCTGCGTGCCCTCGCTGGTGAAAACGGTCGCCCTTTAGAATCACAACCTTACAAATCCCTTTTCCCGCAACTCCCTTGTTTGCACATTCATACAAAACCCGGGGGTGTCACCCCCACGCCGAGCCAGATTCTCTCGCCTTGCTCCTGTGTACCCTGCCAAATCCTTTATTTTTACAAGGTTGCCGCCTCTTGTTTTCTCTTTGTCCACTTTTTCGTAATCCCTTCCTTTGTTTTCAATTGTTTGCAGCCTCTTTTTTCAAAACACGGGGGGTGGGGTACCCGTGGGGCAGCCATTCCTGGCTGTCCTCCGACGACCTCCCAACGACCCTCGACCCCAATCGAGCGGCGGAACGATGATTTCTTTTCGACGCGGGCCAGGCTTGGAGACTTTGCACCTCCAACTCCGAACCTCTTACCTCTGCAGTCCAAAATGGTCCATAATCCCCGCGCCGGACTCGCCTGCCCGGCTGCGAGGGAGGTCTGTGTGAGCAAGCCGTCTGCAACTTCCGACCGTCCATGGAGTTCCACGGCGCCGCCAGGAGAATTTCGCCCCTACATTTCCCCCGAAGAAACGCTAGCCGAATTTACTATTCGCGCCGTTGTACTCGGCGCGCTCTTCGGACTGCTCTTCGGCGCCGTCACTGTCTACGTCGGACTGCGCGCGGGCCTCACCGTCTCCGCCTCCATCCCCATCTCCGTTCTCTCCATCAGCATCCTGCGCGCGTTCGGCCGCTCAACGATTCTTGAAAACAACATCGTGCAAACCACCGGCTCCGCAGGCGAGTCACTGGCTGCCGGCGTGATGTTCACCATTCCCGCGCTGATCTTTCTCGGCTTCGGCTCGGAATTCACCTTCTGGAGAATTTTTCCACTCGCCCTTCTTGGCGGATGGCTCGGCGTTCTTTTCATGGTGCCGCTGCGCCGTCAGCTCATCGTGAAAGAACATGGCAACCTGGTGTTTCCCGAAGGCACAGCCTGCGCGGACGTTCTAGTCGCCGGTGAGCGCGGCGGATCTTTCGCGGGACGCGTCTTTTGGGGTCTCGGCCTCGGCGGCGCATACACCTTCCTGATGAACACCGTGCAAGCTTGGACCGCGCAACCGGAGAGCCGCCCGAGTTGGTTTCCCGGCGCTTCGTTCCGTGTCGCCATCACTTCGGAATATCTCGGCGTTGGATACATCATCGGCTCTCGCGTAGCCGGCATCCTGTTCGCCGGTGGCATCATCTCCTGGCTGGTGATAATGCCCGCCATCAAGTTTTACGGTCAGCTCGCCGGCAACACTCCGATTTATCCCTCCACAATTCCGATTCCTCAGATGACACCGGACCAGCTCTGGAGCAATTACATCCGCCCGATGGCTGCGGGCGCCGTTGCCGCAGCGGGATTGATCACCTTGCTCCGCACATTGCCCACGATTATTTCTGCCTTGCGTGCCGGGTTGAAAAATGTCCGTACCGAAGGCGCCGGGCAAACTGTTGCCACCAGCCGCATCGATCGCGAGGTTCCCATGCGCTGGGTCATCGGCGGCTCGATTGTCATCATCTTCATGATGTGGGTGCTGCTTACGTTTCGCCCCATGCAAGGCGCGCAAACCCAGTGGTGGCAGAACCTGTTTGCCGGCGTGTTCGTCACTGTATTTGGCTTTCTCTTTGTCACTGTGGCCGCACGTATCAGCGGATTGCTCGGCAATTCCTCCAACCCCATCAGTGGTATGAGCATCGCCACATTGATGGCTACGTGTGCGATCTTTTTCGTCGCTGGCTGGACAGCGCCGAATTATCAGGTACTGGCCTTGATGATTGGCGGTGTAGTCTGCATCGCCGCCGCCATTGCTGGCGCCACGTCACAGGATCTGAAGACCGGTTATCTCGTCGGCGCTACGCCGTTCTGGCAGCAGATGGGACTCTTGATCGGTGTTACCGTCTCGACTTTTGCGATCGGTACCACCCTCAACCTGATGAATAAGGGACTGGAGAAATATCTGCCGACGCAAATTCCGGTCAATATTCAGGCTTTGCCTTCCGGCGTAAAAGTCGAGCGAGACACCTTCACCTATCAAGGCAAGACCTATGTGTTGATCAATTCTCTGGGCTCGCACGAAATTCCAGACGGTGAATATCTTTACGAGCCTGCGAGCCACCGAATCGAGTATCAGTGGGCGCAGGGCATCGGTAGCGACAAGGCGCCTGCCCCTCAAGCGCGCCTGATGGCCACCGTCATTAGCGGCATTCTGAATCAGCGCCTGCCCTGGCGTTTGGTATTGATGGGCGTG
>DATBYP010000133.1:0-2687 GCA_036513675.1 Candidatus Acidiferrum sp. | reverse complement strand
GCAATTGGTCCGCAACTTCTTCGGCGGCAAAGAACCCCACAAGGGTGTCAATCCCGACGAAGTGGTCGCAGTGGGCGCGGCAGTGCAAGGCGCGGTGCTTGGCGGCGAAGTGAAGGACATCCTGCTGCTCGACGTTACGCCTCTTTCTTTGGGCGTGGAAACGCTGGGCGGCGTGATGACGCCACAGATCCCGCGCAATACCACGATTCCGACGCGCAAGGTGGAAACCTACTCGACGGCTTCGGACAATCAGCCGGGCGTGGAGATTCACGTCCTGCAAGGCGAGCGCAAATTCGCGAAGGACAATCGCTCGCTTGGCACGTTTAAGCTGGACGGCATTCCGCCGGCACCGCGCGGCACGCCGCAAATCGAAGTGACCTTTGACATTGACGCGAACGGGATTTTGAACGTCAGTGCAAAGGATAAAGCCACGAACAAAGAACAGAAGATCACCATCCAGGCTTCGAGCGGCTTGACCAAGGAAGAAGCCGAGAAGATGCGCACAGAAGCGGAATCCCACGCCGAGGAAGATCGCCGGCGCATGGAAGAGGTCGACGCGCGCAATCGCTTGGACGGTATCGTCTACCAGGCGGAGAAGATGGTCCGCGAAAACCGCGACAAACTTGCGGAAGCAGACGCGAAGTCGCTGGAAGAAGCCATCGAAGACGCCAAGAAGGCCATGAGCGAGGGCGGCACTGCGCGGCTGCGCTCCGCCACGGAAAACATCGAACGCGCGCTGCACAACGTTGCGGAAGTGCTGTACAAGGCCAACCAGGCAGGAGCGGCGCAGGCCGGAGCAGCGGGTGCTGGAGCGGGCGCCGGAGCCCCCGGTGGAGCGAGCGCCGGAAGCGGGCAGCAGCAAAAGAAACCGGACGACGTTATCGACGCCGAATACGTCGACGTCGACGAAAGCAAGCGCCCGAACTAAGAAAGCCACAGCTAGGGGTGCAGCACGCCTGTCTCACGGAGGCGGACTGCGCCCCTGGCAAAGTTTTTTCAGGTTGTAAATGGCCACCACGACCAAACAGGATTATTACGAACTGCTGGGCGTTCCGCGCAAAGCCGGCGCGAAAGATATTCGCACCGCGTTCCGCAAACTCGCTCGCAAATATCACCCAGACCTTAATCCCGGCGATAAATCCTCGGAAGAAAGATTCAAACAGCTACAGGAAGCGTACGACGTTCTGTCCGACCCCAAGAAGCGGCAGATGTATGACCAGCACGGCTTCTACAGCGACAATTTCAATCCGAACGCCGCGCCGCCAGGCGGCGGGGGCGGCGACTCCGAAGTGAATTTCGACTTCGGGGGATTCGATTTTGGCGGGACCCAAAGCGGAGGAGCCGGCGGAGGGAATTTCCGCGATCTCTTCAGCCAATTCTTTCGGGGTGGGCGCGGAGGTGCCGTCGAGCAGGAGCAGGAAGCCGGCGGCGACCTTGAATACCAAATCGAAATCGATTTTTGGGATGCCGTTCGCGGCGCCGTAAAGAAACTGCAAATCACGCGGCTCGACGTCTGCGAAACCTGTCATGGCACGGGTGCCATCGGTTCGCCGCAGACTTGCCCTGTATGCAACGGCAGCGGCACAATTCAGCAGGCTGCGGGCAAGATGCGCTTCAACGTTCCTTGCACGCGCTGCGGCGGCACCGGAAAGATTCGAACGCCGTGCCGCACGTGCGGCGGCGAAGGCCGCGTGCGCCGCGCGGAGACGATTGAGGTGAGGATTCCCCCCGGGCTGGCGAGTGGTGCGCGCTTGCGCGTGGCAAGCAAAGGCAACGCCGGAACGATGGGCGCACCCGCGGGCGACCTGTACTTGCGGGTCGAAGTGCGGCCGCATCCGTTTTTCGAACGTCGTGGCGATGATCTTTACACCAAAGTGCCCGTGACGGTGAGCGAGGCCACTCTAGGGGCGAAGATCGAAGTGCCCACGATCGACGGTCGGTCGCTGGTGAGAATCCCGCCCGGAACGAACTGTGGCAGCACCTTGCGGCTGCGTGAAAAGGGCGTGCCCAATGCGCGGACCGGCACACGCGGCGATCAATACGTGGAGATTCAAGTGATCGTTCCCAAGCCGACGGACGAGCGCGTGCGCAAATTAATGAAGGAGCTCGAGGCGGTTGAGCCTGCCGATCCGCGGAAGGATTTGTTCAGCAAGGCGGGCGTTTAAAGATGGCGCCGCGAAATAAAAAACGAGCCAAAGCCGGCTACATGATCAGCGCCGTAGCCGAGCTCTACAAGTTGCATCCGCAGACGCTGCGTCTCTATGAACGCGTCGGCTTGCTGAAGCCTTCGCGGTCGCAAGGGAACACGCGCCTTTATACGGATGGCGATCTGGAACGCTTGGACGTCATCTTGACGCTGGCGCGCGATATGGGCGTGAACCTCGCGGGCATCGAGATCATCTTGAATATGCGCGAGAAGATGATTGAGATGGAACACCAGATGGAGGAGTTTGCGCACGTTGTGCAGCAAGAGTTGTCTCGCGTTGCCTCGCGCATGGACGACCGTCCGCCGCGCCATGCCATCGTGCGCGCCAACCCGCGAGTTATCCGAGTTCCAGTAAGAGAAGGCTAGCAGCGCGCGCGTGCTAAGCCCTTCCACAGTTTTCCCAACACCACAGCTTGCCCCGGGGCGCGCCCACTCGTATGCTTTGCAGCAGGCGCGCCGGGCTGAAGCCCGACTCCTACAA
>DATBYP010000132.1:0-3265 GCA_036513675.1 Candidatus Acidiferrum sp. | reverse complement strand
GCCAAAATCGTGTTGACGTGAATGCGCACCGTATCCTCAACTCGCCGCGCATATCCTCCCGCCAACGTGGTCACCACCGGAATCCCGCGCCGCCGCGCTTCCTCAAACACGCGCCGATCGCGTTCCATCAGGCCCTTTTTTGTCAGCGACAGTCCGCCCAGTTGGTCTTCGCAGAATGGGTCCGCTCCCCCGATGTAAAACAAAATCTCCGGGCGAAATTCATCGAGCGCCTTTTCCACCGCGGGCAGCAGCGCCCCCAGATATTCATCGTCATCGACGCGATCCGCCATGTTCAGGTCGACGCTCGATGGCGGCTTGTGCCCCGGATAATTGTTCAACTGATGGATGGAAATCGTAAACACCGAAGGATCACCGCGAAAAATAGCGGCAGTGCCGTTCCCGTGATGCACATCCGTATCGACCACGATGGCCCTGCGAATCGCGCCATCCGCCTGCAACCGCCGAATCGCAACCGCAACATCATGGATGGCACAGAATCCTTCGCCATGATCGGGGTACGCATGATGAAATCCACCGCCAATGTTCGCGCCAAAGCCGTCACGCAGTGCGCGCTGGGCGGCGAGAATCGATCCTCCCGCAGCAAGCCACACCGCCTCCACTAGCTCGCGCGAGTACGGAATTTCCAGCAGCATCACGTCGCTCGCGGTCAGCGTACCGGTCTTGAGCTTCCGCACCCAGTCGGGCGTGTGGACTCGGAGGATGTCTTCATCACTTGCAGGCTCCGGCTGCACAACATCATCGCGAGCCGCGATCTTCTCCGCGATCAACGCTTCGGCAATCAGCCGGAACTTCTGCGAAGGAAAAACGTGCGGCCCAAGATTCAGATCATATTTATCGTGATAGACAACCTTGAAGGGAAGCATGTTTCACGTAGGGGCGCAGCACTGTTGCGCCCCAGCTAGGCAAGGTCTTGACTGCGTACGGATCAGCGGGCCTAATTCTCGCGCGCCAAAATAAAATCCGGCAACGTCAGCAGCGCCCGCGCATACTCCGAATCACCGTGTCCGTTAAGGCAGGCCTTGGCGCGCCGCGCATACTCATGCGCCAAGTTGCGTGCCCGGTCCAGGGCGCCAGATTCTTGCACCAACGCAACAATCGTCTCCGGGCGCACGGAATCAAATTCCTTTTCTTCGAGAACTCGCGCCACCAACTCCCGCGCATCGCGATGCCCATTCTCCATGGCGTAGATCAGCGGAAGCGTGACCTTTCCCTCTTTCAAATCGCTGAGCACCGGCTTACCGAGCTGTTCCGCCGACGCCGTAAAGTCCAGCAAATCATCCACCAACTGAAAAGCGAGTCCCGCATATCGCCCGTATTCCGCAAGCGCCTCTTCGCCCGCGTCTTCAAGGCCGCCAAGCACCGCGCCCAGGCGCGCACAGCCGCTGAATAGACACGCCGTCTTATAAGTAGCCAGTCGCAACGCGTCCTCTTCCGTAACGTCGATGCGCCCCATCTTCTCGAGCTGAATCAGCTCGCCTTCTACCATTTTTTGCGTAAGATCAATCAGGATGTCGAGAATGCGAAAGTTGCGCTCTTCCAACGCCATCTGAAACGACAGCATGTACAGCCAGTCCCCGACCAGCACGCTGCGATGGTTGCCCCACCGCGAATTCGCCGAAGGGCGCCCGCGCCGTGTGTTGGCGCTATCGATCACGTCGTCATGAATCAACGTGGCGCTATGCAGCAGCTCGACTACCGCGCCCAGCCGAATAGCCCCCTCGCTGTTGGTCCGCCCGGCATAGCGCGCCGAGAGCAGCAAGAGCGCCGGACGCAAACGCTTGCCACCGCCGCCCAAGAGATAACTAATGATTTCGGAAACCGGCTCGAATGCAGCGGAAGTTTGCCGCGACAATTCCTGCTCGACCAGGGCAAGGTCGTCCCGGACGAGATCAAAAATTTCCCTGGCCGTCAGCAGTGCGATGACTTTCTCCCTGGCCTGCTTCGATCCTGCGTCATTAGGCATCGGACAATACCACGCGAACGTGCGCGCGGGCGAACTATTGCGGTTCTGCTGCCGCAGATTTTGCCGGCGAACCGCCGCTTAGGCCGAAAAAGCGCCGGAAGTTCCCTGCCGTGGCCAACGCAACTTCTTCCGCGGCTAAGTTTCTCACACTACCGATAGCCTTAGCTACCTCGCCCACGTAGGCCGGCTCGTTGCGCTTTCCGCGGTAGAGCTGCGGCGCAAGGAACGGAGAGTCCGTTTCGATCAGAAGGTTCTCGATGGGCAAAGCTTTCGCTACGTCACGAAGGTTCTGCGCCTTCGGATATGTCGAATTCCCCGCAAACGAAATCAGGAAACCCATGTCGAGCCCGCGCTTCGCATCTTCCAGCGTGCTGGTGAAGCAATGCAAGATGCCGCCAAGGCCAGTTGGACGCCAGTGCTCCTCGAGAATATCCAAGCAATCGGACCATGCGTCTCGGCAGTGAATGATGATCGGCAGCTTGGCCTTCGCGGCCAACTCCATCTGGTCGCGAAACACGCGCTGCTGCACGTCGCGAGGCGAATGATCGTAGAAATAGTCCAGCCCGATTTCGCCATAAGCGATCACACGCGGATGCTTCGCGAGTTGAGCCAATCGTTGGAGGTGCGCGGTCGTCAGCTCCTTGGCCTCATGCGGGTGCGTGCCGACTGTGGCGTAAATCCAATCGTGTTGCTCGGCAAAAGGAATCGCCGCGTCCAACTTCTCCGGCCCCGGCCCAGAACCAATGGCCAACAACGTGGTGACGCCAGCCGCGCGAGCCCGCTCCAGCATCGCGTCGCGATCCTCCGCAAACTGCGGAAAATCGATATGCGCATGCGAATCAATCAATTCCATATTGAGTAGCACAGACACTGTTGTCTGTGTGGTTCAACCGTTGCGCAGCTGTCAACCGGCACAGGCCCTTCGAGGCTCAGGGTAAACAAGAGTGCCTGTTACTTCAATCGCGCGCCGACTTCAACGTCTTCGGTGAATGCCGCGAGGACTGGTCGGCCTTCGGGGCCCACGCTAGCGGCCACGATCATCCCGTTGGATTCGACGCCGCGGAGCTTGCGCGGCGCAAGATTCACGACAACGACCACCTTACGCCCCACCAGCGATTCCGGCTCGTAATACTGCGCGATTCCCGCGCAAACCTGACGCACTTCGCTGCCGATATCGACCGTGAGCTTCAGCAGCTTGTCCGCACCCAGGATCCGCTCGGCCGTCTTAACCTGGCCTACGCGCATCTCCACTTTCGCGAAATCTTCAATCGCGATTTTTTC
>DATBYP010000131.1:0-2200 GCA_036513675.1 Candidatus Acidiferrum sp. | reverse complement strand
TCCGGGAAGGTTGTCGAAGATGCCCGCCATATCCGTGGCGCCCTGAATGTTGGAGTGGCCGCGGAGGGCGTTGACTCCGCCGCCGGCGCGGCCGATGTTGCCCATCAGCAACTGGAGCATGGCAGCGGTGCGGATGATCTGAGTGCCGAAGCTGTGCTGGGTCCAGCCGACCGCGTAAATAATGGTGGCGACTTTTTTCATGTCGCCATCTTTGCGGATGGAGGTGAAGAGGTCGGCGGCTTTGAGGAATTGATCTTGCGGGATGCCGGTGATGCGCTCGACCATTTCGGGCGTGTAGCGGCTGTACTGCTGTCTTAGCAGTTGGAACACGCAACGCGGATGCTGCAGCGACAGGTCGTAAGCCGTCTTCGGCGGGAGCAACGGAACAGGCGCGGTGCCACCTTTTGCTCCGGCAGGGCCAGCCCCCTGATTTCCGGCTGGTCCGGCGACATCCGTTTTTTGAGCGGGCGCCGCTTGGCCTTGTCCACCAGCGGGGCTCTGTCCGGTTGCCACCGCGACTCCCGTGTCTTTAGCAGTTCCTTCGAGGTTTCCGCCCTCTTCGTAGTTCCAGGTGGATTTGTCGTACACCTTCTTTTCCGGATCAAAGCCGGAGTAGAGGCCATCGTCGGGGAGTTTAAATCCTTCTTTAATGATGAAGGCGGCGTTGGTGTAGTTGACGAGGTAGTCCTTGGCGATGCGGTTGTTTTCGATGGCGTAGCGAATTACGCCGCCCAGAAAGGCGATATCGGCGCCAGCACGGATTTGCACATACATGTCCGCGTTCGCGGCGGTGCGAGTCAGGCGCGGATCGACAACGATGGTTTTCGCGTTGCGGTGAACTTTGGCTTCAACCGCCCACTTGAAGCCGCAGGGGTGATTCTCGGCGGGATTGCCGCCCATGATCAACATCATGTCGGTGTTCTTGATGTCGATCCAGCCATTGGTCATTGCGCCGCGTCCGAAGGTGGGCCCCAAACTGGAGACCGTTGGGCCGTGTCAAACGCGGGCCTGGTTTTCCAGGTAGCAGACCCCCAGGCTGCGCATACTTTTTACGACCAGATAATTAAATTCGTTGGTGTCGGTGCAGCCGCCGGTGAAGGCAATGCCTTCGCAGCGATTGACGGTGTGGCCGGCAGCGTCCTTCTCGACAAATGTGTCGTCGCGCGTCTTCTTCACCTTCTGCGCAATCTCGCTATAGGCCTGGTCCCACGAAATGTCTTCCCAGTCGGTGGCTCCGGGACGCCGCACTTGCGGCTTCAGCAGGCGGCGTTCGTTAAGAATGTCCTGCTCGAGCGACGATCCTTTGGGGCAGAGCGTGCCGCGATTGATGGGGTGGTCGGGATCGCCTTCGACGTGCACGACCTGGGGGATCGCGTTCTTGGCCTTATCGCCTAGGGTGTAAATAATTACGCCGCAACTGACAGAACAATAAGGACAGGTGCTGCGGGTCTCGCTGGCTCGGGAAATCTTGAGCGCGTTAGTCTGGGCGTAAACCGGAGTCAGGTCAAAGCCGAGGGCGGAGAAACCGGCGCCGCCAAGCACGGTGCCTTTGAGAAAAGTCCTGCGAGAGAACTCCATTTTGTAGCCCCCCCGTGCCGCGGTTTCCAGAAAGTTACAGAGGCGAATGCTTGCAGACGCCTCGATGGCGTCCAGTCTGTTCTGCGCGAATGCGAAAAACTATAAACCCGCGCGGGCGGAATCGTCAATCGGGTAAATCCTCGGGCGGTGAGCTAGTACGCGTATGCCCTGAGGAACACGAAAACCACCACACCAGTGATCGAAACGTAGAGCCAGATGGGAAAGGTAAAGCGGGCGATCCGGCGGTGCATCGCGAACCTGCCGGTCAGCGAGAAAAAGAAAGTCGTGAGGACCATCGGCAGCGCGACCATGGAAAGGATTACGTGGCTGGCTAAAATGGAAAGGTACACTGTGCGCACAGGGCCGTGGCCGGGAAAAATCGTGTCGCCGTGCAGCGCGTGGTTGACGATGTAGCTCACGAGAAAAACGGATGAGAATGCGAAGGCCAGCAGCATGCTCGTGCGATGCGCTTCCCGGTTGTGATGTTTGATGAAATACAATCCCACGCAGAGCGCAATCGCGCATAATCCGTTCAGAAGCGCGTTGAGCGCCGGCAAAAACATCCAGCGCCCGGCGAAATCAGACGAAGCATGATGTACGTACAGCAGCCAGAGCAGGAATG
>DATBYP010000130.1:0-6065 GCA_036513675.1 Candidatus Acidiferrum sp. | reverse complement strand
TCGGACGAAACAATTAAGGGCGACATCTTTCTGTTTGGCAACCGCGGACGCATCGACGGCACCGTCGATGGCGATGTATTTCTCTTTGCTCAGAACGCCAATGTGACCGGACATGTAAAAGGCGATGTCATTGCGTTCGCGCAGATTCTGGACGTAAACGGACAAGTGGACGGAAATATCCGTGCCTTCACCAATACCTTGACGGTCCGCGGAACCGTCGGGAAAAACGTTCTCACCTTCGATGAGCTCGTTAATATTGAATCCTCCGGGAAAATTGGCGGGAGCTTGACGCTTTTTGTAGAGAACCTGAACTTGGAAGGAGGCCTGGGAAAAGACCTGCTTATGTTCGGGAAGCACCTTAACCTGTCGGGCAAGGTCGAGGGCGCGATCCGCATGAAGGGCGACCTTCTGTCCATCAACTCCTCCGCGCAAGTCGCCGGTCCCATTCACTACGAGGGAAATAAGGATCCTGAGGTTTCCCCGCAGGCCAAACTCGCTTCGCCGGTGGACTATCACAAAATGGAGCGCAAGCCCCATTACATGGAAGGCCACTACTACGTTTGGCAGGTAATCTGGCTGGCGGCCTTCGTGCTCTTTGGCCTGGTGCTCTTCCAGCTGATGCCGCAATTTACGAAGGAAGCGGTGGCCAATGCGGAGCGCTATGGCGCGTCGTTCGGTTTGGGCGTGCTGGTTTTTTTTGGCATACCCATCGCCGCCGTGATTGCGTGCGTCACAGTAGTCGGATTGTTTGTGGGCCTCTCAACATTCTTCATTTGGTACGCCTCCTTGTATTACGCGCAGTTAGTCATCGGAGCCTTGGTTGGTCAATGGCTGATGGGCCGGACCAGCGAAACCTGGCCGCTGATCGGGCGGATGGTGGTGGGTATCGTGATTGTGCGCCTGGCCACCGTAATTCCTATAGCGGGCGGATGGATTAAGTTTGCCGTGATCGTATGGGGACTCGGCGCAACTTCTCTAGCGCTCTATCACCGCTTCCAGCCAGCGATAGCAAAAACGCCATCCACACCGTACACGCCGCCGCCGCTGCCCCCGAATACGACAGTGGGCGGCATGCAGCCAGCTTAGGAAAAACTAGACACATAGAAGACCGCAGAGGTAACACAGGAAAATTCGAAAATAAGGAACGGGCCGGTCCAAGTTAACTCGGACCGGCCCGTTTTGCCTTTGCGGAGGCGGGTAAAATCGTTGCCGTAAAATCCACTGCGGCGAAACCGCTGCCGTCAAATCCGCTGCCGTAAAATTCGTCTAGGGAACGCGAACCTTCGCCGCGCTGAACGGCATCGCTGTCTGCGGCCCGAAGTACAAAGCCCGAATAGAAACCGTTTGCGGATTGCTAAGCGCGGTCCCGGCACCAACGCCATCGAAAGTAGTTGCCGGTATAGTCGGCGGCGCCCCTTGCGTGAGTTCTACCAGGAGCTGCGACGTCGTGACTCCAAAAAACGACGGCAGGTTTTGGATATTAAAGCTGGCTTGCGTTCCCGTTGCTGCCACCGTGCCGGAGACGCGCGTAAAGCGCAGGTACACCGTGTCGACGTTGGCGGCTGCGGGAGTGCTGCCGGAAGCCACGGTGAAGGCGGTTACGTGTACGGAAAGAGTTTGCCCGGGCAGAAGTATGGATGCATCTGTTCCGGTGAAATTGTTTACAGGTACTGTGAGCCCTTTCGTGTCCACCAGAAATGGCTTCGGACTCACCAAGGTGACTTTCACTTGCGTACCGAGAGGAGCACTGGAGCCGATCAAACTGCCGGAGCTTGCGAGCACCAAGTCGTTGGTGACCAGAGTAAATTGCGTGGGAGAGGAAGCCGTGGCGGTGACGATGCCTTCGATCCAATCACCCGTCGTGGTCGACAGCGGATCGTACTCGAGCAGGGTGAAAGTGCCGTCCGAATTGAGAACGGTGTCCAAGCTGGTGACTTGGCCCTGCACAATGCAGGACGAAAACGAGAGACTAAGATTAAAGGCAGTGCAGTTGGGCGAGAAGACCGTGGAGGAGTTCGCGATGGCGGTGAGAGAGCCGCGTGTCGCGGTCTTCACGGTCACGGACTGTGCCGTGGTGTTGACGGCGGTCACTACGCCCGTGACATCTTCCACAAAGTCGAGCTGTCCCGCGGCAAGGCTGCTGGGAGTTGGCGGGAGGGCGCGAGCGCTCAGTACGTTTGTGGCACTGAGATTCACGGCGGTGACCACTTGCGAGGCATTTACTGTCAATGCGTTCGCCAGATTGAAATTGATCGCCAATCCAGTTTTTTGGCCGGCGGTTAAAGTCAGGGGGAACGGCGCGGAGGTGATTTTTGGCGCGGCTGCCGCTCCGGAAATAGTAGCGACGCTGCCGGCTGCGCACCCCGTGTTGCCCAGCGTCTGCGTGCAGAAGGTGACCAGCGGATTCGAAATACTGACCGTGATGCTGGCATAGGAGTCGGCTGGGATGGTCGCCGATGTGCCAACAAAAACGGAGTCGCTCTGCAGTTTGGTGAGATCGACGGCGAAACTAGTGGCGTTCAGCGGTATGTTTACGTTGGTCCCAGTGGCGGAAGTCAGCGTAACTGTGTTGATGTCGACAATGAACGACAGCAGGTTCGTATTGGGCGGCGGAGTGATCGGCGTTGCAGCCAAGGTCAGGCTTAAAGTTGCCGTGCCTCCTCCACAATTGACGGTGCAGGGCGGAGTTTTCCGCGCGCCGCTGCACGAAACAAGAGGGACAGCCGACAGCAAGAGTAGTGAGATAAAAACTTTCCGGAAGTTCATGGTCCCCCAACGCAGAGTGTGGGTGCCGAGCCTAAGGCGGGCAAAAGCATCAACATCCCAAGTATGACTCTATCGCGCGTCTGCGAAGATATAGATGCAAAACGACCACCGATTGCTCAACTGCTAAATGCGAAGCGGCGGTCCGATTTAGAAAGGGGAGCGGGCGCGCTCGTGTCATGGTGGTGTCACTCCGTATGCTATCTTGGGCGAGGCAAAACCTAGACGTTCGAAGGGTCAGAGGTAGCGAGTTTGGCAAAACGCCAGGCAACGGCGGTAGGGCAGCATGCGTCTGCGCCGCAGGAAGAAAAGGGTGCCCCCACTGAGCAACCCTATCCGGCCAATGAAAAGCGTTCGCGCGGTGAAATAGGCCAGGTTTCTGCGGAAGGGTCGGCAGCGGACAAGAAGAGTCCGCCGAGCATGCAGGAAGTGTTTGGGCCAGGCGGTCTGCTCGAGCGCTGCATGATTGGGGGATACGAACACCGGCGTGCGCAACTCCTGATGGCGGAGTTGGTGCAGGACGCATTCGAATCGCACCATCACGTGGTTGTAGAGGCCGGGACGGGCACGGGGAAGACGCTGGCGTACTTGCTGCCGGCGATTTGCAGCGGGCGCCGCGTGGTGATTTCCACGGCGACCAAGTCCTTGCAAGAGCAGCTCTACCAAAAAGATATTCCATTTCTGCAGAAACACTTTGCCCCGGAGCTGAAAGTGGCGGTGATGAAGGGGCGTTCCAATTTTTTGTGCCGCGCGAAACTGCATCAGATTGCCGAGCAGCCCATCCTCAAGGGCATGGAGGAGATGGATGCCTTCCGGCAAATTCACGAGTGGTCCAAGCTGACCGAAACGGGAGACCGTGCCGAGCTCACGTTTTTGCCCGACGATTCGGAGTTGTGGACGCGAATGGACGCGCGACGGGACACGTGCACCGGGCAGAAGTGCGCGGATTTTAAGCAATGTTTCATCACGGCGATGCAGCAAAGAGCCAAAGAAGCCGATCTGATCATCGTAAATCATCATTTGTTTTTCGCGGACCTCGCGCTGAAGCAGGACGATTTCGGGAGCATCTTGCCGGAGTACTCGGCGGTGGTGTTTGATGAAGCGCATGAGATGGAGGACGTGGCCAGCGATTACTTTGGCCGGCAGATTTCAAACTACCGTTTCGAGGAACTGGCGCGCGACGCGGATATCAGCATGCGGCTGCTGCACCTCGGGACGCCTGCGCTACTGCGGCGAACGCAGCGGATTCGCGAGCGCAGCCGAGTGTTTTTTGACGCATTTCCCGCGCGCGATGGCCGCTATCCCTTTGAACAAAACGAGCGCGAGGCATTCCTGGAGCAGCATCGGGAAGCCTACGACGCTCTGGTAAGCGCTTTGAAGGGACTGGAAACGGAATTTGCGGCGATGCCGCAGAAGCCGGAAGAGTTGTTGCGTATCTCTCGCCGGAGCTTTGAGATCCGGCAGGAGGTGGCGTTTCTTTTCGAATCGCACGAGCGCAATTTCGTCTACTGGTACGAGCGCCGAAACAAGGGCGTGTTTCTGGCCGCTACGCCAATTGACGTGAGCCAAGTTCTTCGCGCTCGGCTGTTCGAACAGTTCGATTCCATTGTGCTGACATCCGCGACTCTCACAGTTGCCGGGCGCTTCGAATATATCCGGCAAAGGCTGGGACTCGACCATGCGAAAGAAGGAGCACTGCCGCCGGAGTTCGATTGGGGAAAACAGGCGCTGCTGTATATGCCGCGCGGCATTCCAGACGTGCGCAATCCAGCTTTTTCGCAGGCGGCTGCGGATGAAATCGTGAAATTGCTGGAGCTCAGCGAAGGGCGCGCGTTTTGCCTGTTCACCAGCTATTCGCAGATGAATGATTTATTCGAGCGCGTGCGCGGACGCGTATCGTTTCCGCTGCTACTGCAAGGTACGGCGCCACGATCGGCGCTACTCGAACGGTTTAAAAACACGCGGGGTGCGGTGCTGTTTGCTACGGCAAGTTTTTGGCAGGGTGTCGACGTGCCCGGCGACCAGCTCTCTTGCGTGATTGTGGATAGACTGCCGTTTGCCGTTCCCAGTGATCCGATTGTCGCCGCGCGTGTGAAGGCCTTGCAGGAGGATGGCCGCAACGCTTTTTCGGAGTTCCAGGTGCCGCAAGCGGTACTCGCGCTGAAGCAGGGGTTCGGGCGGTTGATTCGGACGAAGACGGATCGCGGGGTGCTGGCGCTGCTCGATAGCCGGATTCAACGGATGGCCTATGGTAAAATTTTCTTGGAGTCCCTTCCGGGGTATGCGACCACGCAGGAGCTGAGAGGCGTGGCTAAGTTCCTGGAAGAAAAGGCTTAAGAAGAAAGAGCTTATGTTTCAGGTCAGCGTGGAGGAGACATTTTCGGCTGGGCACGCGCTTCGCGGGTATCGCGGCAAGTGCGAGAACGTGCACGGGCACAATTATCGTGTGCGCGTTAGCGTTGAAGGCCCACAGCTCGATGCCATTGGTTTGCTCTGTGATTTTACGGAATTGAAGCGAGTGATTCGCGAGATCATCGGCGGCCTGGATCACCAGTTCATGAACGATTTGGAGCCGTTTCGCACGGTGAACCCTTCGGCGGAAAATCTTGCGAAATATTTCTACGATGAAGTCATCGGCCGGGTGAAGGAATTGCCTGCCGGCGCGCGTGTGACCGATACCGTCGTTTGGGAGACAGACACCGCGAGCGCGCAATACCGTCCTGGGAACTAGGAGTTCGCAGAGAACGCAGCCATGAATAGGTCGATTTACATCATCATGGTTCCGGTATTAGTGGTGACTTTGGGCTATATCTTTGTGTTACGGCACATTGGCGTTGCTGCGGGGTATCTGAGGCTGATGGTTGCCATGGTTGTCTTCTTCGGCGCCATCTGGTGGCTGGCCCGTAGGACCGCGCGCAAGACCGGCGCTAGCCAGCGGTAGACTGACGGCCGCGGAACTACATGTTCATCACGGAAATATTCAAATCGATTCAAGGCGAAGGCACACGTGCCGGGGTGCCGTGCATTTTTGTTCGGCTCACGGGATGCAATCTGCGGTGCACGTGGTGCGATACGGCCTATGCATTTCACGGCGGCAAGAAGATGAGCGTTGAGGAAGTGCTGGGTCGCGTTGACGAGTTTGCGGGGCGGCGTGAAGGCGCGGACGCCTCTCACGCGACAGTGCCGCTTGTGGAGTTGACTGGCGGTGAGCCGCTTTTGCAAGAGGAAATCTACCCGTTGGCGGACAAACTGCTTGGTGCCGGATATACCGTGCTGATCGAAACCAGTGGCGAGCGGTTCGT
>DATBYP010000129.1:0-3385 GCA_036513675.1 Candidatus Acidiferrum sp. | reverse complement strand
AAAGTTTTGGGGGAACGCTCTCATAAAGAGGAGCAATCTGGGCAATTTTCATCGTTCTTGTCTGGTCTCTTTCGCACCCGTGATGCTCGGAAGACCGAGAGCGTTAGATTCCCAGGGGGTCTGTCGTTCGTAAGGGAACTTTTGTGAGGCGAGCCAATGACCAACCAGTTGGGCCCTACCACCGCCGTTCGGAAACAGCCGTAGCCTCCCAGATCCCCCAGGGAATCTAACGCTCTCGGTCGATTCGAGCAAACGCCTTGATCACTTCTTAGAGAAGCTGAACGGGGGCGTCGAAATCGTAGAAAACGCGCCTATGCGCAATCTTCCAGCCCTCTTTTTGTTGCTCGCAAGTCATTCTTCGGGGAGCTTGAGAAACGCCTTTCTGACTTGGCAGAAGCAAAAGGTGTCACCGTTGAGGTAACATTATTGCGGTCAGTCTGGATCGGCACCGGACAATAGGCTCTTCGCAATTCGCTGGGCGTGTTCGGCACTGGCAATTCCAGAAAAGAGACATTGGCCTGCATTAGAGCTGCGGACTTGACATTGGCGCTTTTCTTTATCGAGGGCCAGAGCGTACATGGAAATCTCCTCACACCAGAACGCCTCGTGGAATCGGGTCCGCAACGCTTCAGCCTCGCGTTCCAGCTCTTTCCCCTGTTCATGGTAACCCAATGCAGCCGCTACTGCACCAATCCCCCGTTTCGCAGCGTAGACGTAAGCCTGGACTTCGCAGAGAGCGATCGGGCCTTCGGCGAGTCTGCCGTCGGCGTGAAATACAGAATCATGAGAGTCCTTCCAACCCTGCTGAACCAAACCATTCGAGGAGAGCCGCGCATACTCCACGAATCCATCGCCATCTCGATCTCCGAAGTTGTCGATCCAATCGAGCGCCAATTGAATGTTCCTCCAGATAAAACGGATCAACGCGCTGTCGCCTGTACGTTCGAAGTAAGCGGCGGCCAGAACTAAAAACAAAGGAGTAGCATCAACACTGCCATAATACCGGCGAAACGGGACTTCCCCAATTCGCGCCATCTCTCCCTCACGAGTCTCGTGAAGAATTTTTCCCGGCTCTGAATCTCTCTCCGCTTCAATTTCGGTAGCTTGGGTCGCAGCTAAAAACTTCAGAACTCCTTTCGCAACGTCCGGACTAAACCATAGGCATTCAAGCGCCGTGACGATGCCATCTCGACCAAACACAGTGCTGAACCACGGCACGCCGGCGTACGGGTAGAGACCCTCAGGCGTCGAAGTGATAAGCATGCGAAGATCTGCTTTTGACCGATTTAGCCAATCATTAAATTGCTCGTTTGAGGTGTTGATGTCGCAGTCCGTGAACGTGGTGGAGTCTCTGCTTAGTTCTTCGGCTGCTACTGCGTACGGCAAAGTCTCCTTCTCGTCCTCGGACGTACACGAGGTCGTCAAAGTAAAGGCTGTTCCTTCTCGGGGTCCGAGAGCTAACTGGATCCGCATCTCGTTGGCAGCCACTTGAGCAGCTGCTCCAATACATTCCAATTTTGTCGTTCGCAGAAGACCATCTAAGCCCTCGTAAGCAAGCGTTACGCTGGACCCATCCAACTGCGGCTCAAGTAACCGCCCGTGTTTTCGCCTCTTGTAACCTCGCACTTCGAATATGTCCGCGAAATCAGCTGCAAACTCGAGGAGTAGCTCAACAGATGCAGGACCTAAGCCGTAGTTATGAATCTGGACCATTTCCTGGCTGGTGTTCTTCCACAAGAACTTTGTTCGGTAGATGTGCAGGGCACCCCGAAAAAGCGTCTCACCACTCGGTAGTTGTAGATCCTGGTTTGTTAAATCGACTGCGAGTAGCGCGTTGTCATCCCTCACAGTCGAGCTCAGGAGTAGTAACTGGGTTTCGGCTAGGCGAAGAACTGATTTAGAGAGGTGCCTGGCTTCCCTGTAAAATAATCCCTGCTCATTAAGACCGATCGGATGCAAATCTCCGTGACGATCGAAGACTGCGAATGCATCTCCGTGCATCAATACTCGTGTGCGATTGTCGGCGAGAGAAGATTGCGCACGAACATAATATTGGTTCTCGATTTCAATGATATCCATCATGACGTCTCAAGCCGTTCAGTGTGCTAGAGTTAGACTAGACCGTTCGATGAAACACGCTGACCTTATCGCAGGCCGTGCCATCTGAATCTGGCGTCTGCCTCTTATAAATCTCAATGTACCCTAACGTTTCGTAAAATCACGTCTGCAAAGCGGAGAAGCGCGCCTTGGATAGTCGGATTCGCGTTCAGGGTTAAAGTTAATTTGCCCTGTGGAGAGTCAGGCGTCCGGCCCGGGCAATGATGGTTCGACGAGAGCGTACCAGAGTTCCTCGAAGAGCCATCTGACAGTCCGCTTTTCCGTCGTTCCGCGTACCGGCTCCTCGATCTGCATCTGGAGCTCCCGGCTTAGGTTAGTGGAACCTCTTGAACGGCTATCGGGGTGAACACTACGGCTGAGGCGACCGCCATCAGGATCGAGTGCCAAAGCATGAGTGCGAAACAAATTACCGCTCCGACGATTACTTTTGCGCTCGTTTCGATAATACCAAGGATCGAGCGATCTCTGTCTAGACTTGATGATTCTTCACTTCTTAGGCCTATCCATTCTCCTTTCATTCTTTCCGGAGGGTTGATCCGTCTGAGGACGCGGAGGGTCACGCTCGTCGGACGTGGTGGGGTGGCCAGGAGTGGCCGTGTGGCCAGAAGTGGGATGATGCTGGTCTTCGGTCACTGCCTGCTTCTCATGTACTGCCGCGTCGTCTTTGATGCGCTTCTGCAAGGCTTTTTTATGCACTTCTTTCCGAGATTTATCGCTCATGTATTCACGGTAGTTGGGATTCGGCCACTGTAAACCGACCGGCTCTTCCGGACAGTCAAACCTCGCGCACCGGCTATTTCGGTTTTTTCTTTGTGCCTGAAGATAACGGCACGATCAGCGTAATTCCGCCGCAAACGCTCTGCGGGCAGGAAACAATAGGAAACTCCCACAGTTTCTGCGGGACGCGTTGCACGACTGTCCTCGAGCCTGAGAAAAGACTGAGATATACGCTGTGCCCTTTCTGCCGAAAGGCGCGCGGAAAAATCCAGTCAGTCAGCAGGAAGCAATTCGAAGGCACTTGCCCGAATTGCGGAGCGAGCGGACAAGCACGAGAATGAGCAACTGGCCCGCAGAGCCTGGAACGGCGGGAATGAATAGGTGGTACCGAGCGCTCGCACAGACCGGGTCCTAATGCCTGAAGCAGGGAGTCCCCAAACGTCATTATTAGTTCGCTTGTCGAACCGTCTTTCCAAGTCGAAAAGTAGTTGTGAGATTTGCCCAAAAATCGACGATCAGTAAGGACCAATCGGCGATCCTGTTGTGGGCT
>DATBYP010000128.1:0-2741 GCA_036513675.1 Candidatus Acidiferrum sp. | reverse complement strand
TGCGCGAGCGCGAGATGGCGAAGAATGGCGAAAATGGTTTCTTCCGCCGGCGCGAGAGGGGTTTCCATACCGGAGCTACGGAATTGCAGCAGCGCGTTGCGCTCGAAGAAATGCCAGGCGATGCCCGCGCAGAGCGTCACGGCGCGCTCGAAGCGATCAGCGGGAGCTTGCGCTGTTGTCTCAGATTCGGCAATAAAAATGTGAGGATCTAGGACGAGCAGCACGCGAGTGTCATCCTCGCGCGTGAATTCGCGAACCATCAGCGAGCCGAGCCGTGCCGAGGCTTTCCAGTGGACGTGGCGTGCGCTGTCCGTCGGCACGTAATCGCGGAGGGCGTAGAGATCTTGGCCGCGACCCTTGGCGAGGCTTTCCATCGCGCCCTGAAGGGCGGGAAGAATCTCGAAGAATTCGCGCGTGGGCTCAACCGACGGATAGACGAGAGCTTCCGTGCGCAGATCGAGGCGGTGCGCTTTTTGCAGGAATCCAAATGGGAAGCGCGTAACGATGCGAAAGGCATCCTGGCGGTAAACGCCCCGAGCGGGAAACGATATGGGAACGGTTTGTTTTACATGCCCGCGCTTAGGCAAATACGGAAAATACACGGGCGTTTCAAGCAGCGCGGCGGGCGTCGAGTTTTTTTCGGTCACAGCTTCTACGCGCAGAGAAAAGGAAGGCAGGGTTAGCTTTTCGTTTTCGAGTGCAATGGAGGCGCGGATGGGCTGGCCTGCGAAGATGTGTTCCGGCAATTGCAGGCGCATCGCCACGCCAGAAAGCGTGATGGAGGAAAGAATTCCCGACATCAGGATGATGGCGATAAGGCTCGCCAGGATCAGGAAGAGCAGATTGTTGCCGGTGTTCAGCGCGGCCAGCGAGATCAGGATAATCCCTACGATGTAGAACCAGCCCTCGCGCGTGATTTTGTACTCCATTTTGTAGCCAAGCCAGCGCAGCGGAGTGCGGCGGGCCAGAATCGGCACCAGCGTGACGGCTACCCAGCCTGCTACGAGAAGTGCGGCGGCGGCGGAAATGGCGGCGAGGCGCATGCGTCCGAGCTCCGAAGCGGCGCCGGAATAGAGGGCGAGAACAAGCGCGACGGCTAGAGCGGACATGGAGAGAAAAAAAGCGCGAACTCCTGGGCGGTCGGCTTTGGCCCAAAGGTTCGCGACAGTTGAGGCAACGCTCACAGTGCTTGCATCACAACGGAACGGCGACAGATTCGACGATTTCGCGGAGAACGGCTTCGGTGGTCTCCGACTTTTTCTGGAGCGAGGCATGGCGCGAGCTGGCGACCACTCGGTGCGAGAAGACGGAAACGGCGAGCTGCTTGAAATCGTCGGGAAGACAGAAGTCGCGGCCATCGAGGAAAGCGCGGGCTTGCGCAGCGCGTTGCAACATCAACGTGCCGCGTGGGCTGACGCCGAGAGAGAGCTGCTCGGTCTTGCGAGTGCGTGCGACGATTTCGAGTGCGTAATCGTGTAGGCTGGAATCCACTTTGACTTGCGCGACGGCTTGCTGCATGGAGAGAACGTCGCTGACGCTAGCTACAGGTTCGAGCGATTGAACTGGGTCCGAACTGGCGCGCATGCGCAGAATTTCGCGCTCCGTTTCGTGCGAGGGGTAGCCCATGCGGATGCGCATCAGAAAACGATCTAGCTGCGATTCCGGCAGCGGGTACGTGCCGTGGTGCTCGACGGGATTTTGCGTGGCGATTACGAGGAAAGGATTCGGCAGCGCGAGCGTCTTACCGTCTACGGTGACTTGCGCCTCGTTCATGGCTTCGAGTAGCGCGGACTGCGTGCGCGGGGTGGTCCGGTTGATTTCGTCGGCGAGCACGACGTTGGCGAAAATCGGGCCGGAGCGAAATTCAAATTCGCGGGATTCCGGATTGTAGACGCTGACGCCGAGAACGTCGCTGGGCAGCAGGTCCGAAGTGAACTGGATGCGCTGGAAGCTGCAGTGAAAAGATTTCGCGAGGGCTTGCGCGAGTGTGGTCTTGCCGACGCCCGGAACATCTTCGATAAGCAAGTGGCCGCGCGCGAGCAGGGTAATAAGCGCGAGCTGAATCGCTTCTTCCTTGCCGTAAATGGCGCGGGCGATCGATCGCTGTAGCTGGGAAACGGTTTGCGAGGTGGCGGTCGGCATGATTGAAAACCCGGGCCCTTCCTGTTACAACATAGATGACGGCACGGCCGTTTGCGTCGTATTGTGCTGCAGGTCCCCGGGCGACTAGCTCAGTTGGTTAGAGCGCTCCCCTCACACGGGAGAGGTCAAAGGTTCAAGTCCTTTGTCGCCCACCATCCTTTGAGCAGATTTCATTCTATCGGAAAATTTTGATGTCAACATTCCTTCGCACAATCGAGTTTCTATGTTTGGGATTGTGGTTGGGGAGCGATGTGTTTCTTAGCTTTGTGGTGGCGCCGGGGGCGTTTCGGGTGCTGGGCAGCCGGGATGCTGCTGGGGCTATGGTGGGGTTTGCGCTGGGGCGGATGCACTTGCTTGGGGTGATTTGCGGCATTGTGCTCTTGTTGGCGCGGCTAATTCGCACTCGAACGTTTGGTAGTTTTGTGGCGCCAGTGGCGCTTTGCGTGGTGTTGATGATTGCGCTTACGGTGGCGTCGCAGGTTGGGGTTAGTCCGCGGATGGCGATTTTGCGGGTGCAGATGGGATCGATCCAGGCTACTGCGCAGGATAGTCCGTTGCTGGCGGAGTTCAGCCGGTTGCATCGCATCTCGGTTTTGCTG
>DATBYP010000127.1:0-3643 GCA_036513675.1 Candidatus Acidiferrum sp. | reverse complement strand
TTGCAAAAGTCGCAAAATACCAGGCGACGATTTTTTCGAAAGAAACGAAGCTAAACTATGCTCGCCGTTTAATATGGCACCCAGGCCGTCAGCGAAGTCGCCTGTGAGTTTTTCACTGGGAGACGAGGTCCCTCACATATTATCCGAGAATCGCACCAGCAGCCTAGAAAAATTTTGATCAGCGGTAGAAAACGACTTTTGCAACAAAATCGGCACATAGCCGCCTGAGACCTTTTGGTGAACATGTCCGCAGCTGGTGAAAGCTGACTCGCGAACTCCTGGTAGCGGCCGGTTGCCGCTGCGGCCGATATTATCCTCTTTCAGTTCAAAAAGGGTAAGCTGGTGTTGTCGCGTGTCCTTTCGCTGCTCCTTGCGAAGCCCCGCTAGCGGCACTGCAACAAAACGTTACTTGCGTTTAGGAAACATTTCTGATAGAGAAAATACCATCTTGCAAACGTATGCGAGGCCCGGACGCACAGCGTGCCGGGTTTTTTCATGCGCGCATCTCAGCTTGCGCCGCAGTCGCGAGCTTGCAGCGCGTTGTTTCAATGAAGGAACACAAACACTGGAAGCAAGCCATGCAATTTTTGGAGATTAAAATGGCAGCGGGTTGGCTTGGAATTCGCACCGCCTTGCCTGTTATGCCGCTGTTGTTGCTGTAATCGCCCGATTCGCGCCTCTGTTCTTTTTTTGGCAAGTCCGCAAATTACGGGCGCACGCCGCCCTGTATTTTCCCTGTTATTTACAGGGAACCAGGCATCGGCGCGGCCACACGGAGCGTTTGCGCTCTGCACGCAAGTCATAGCTCGGCATGCTCTTGGGTCTTGAATTCGTTTTGGCGCGGGGATCGAAGCATCCTGCCCGGCTCGAGCACAGTCGCCTTCAAATGCTTCGGCGGCCTTGTTCGAATTAGCCCGTTGAAGCATTAGCGGAGACGGGCGAAAGCCGGGCATTATTCTTGCCAGGCTGATTTCCCGAATTCCGTAGATTTTGCCATCATGAGGATCGATGATATTGCCGTCATAGCAGCGCAGCCCGTCCCGCTTCATGCCCCTCACCTGGGGGCGCAACTGAATACAGCAGCCAGACCAGTGCTCCGGGCGCCGAACCCGCCGCGAGCGCGAGCCCAAAGCAGACGGAAAAAACCAGCGCTTGTTCCGGCGCAATCCCGTGACGGCCAAGCACGGCAACCACGGCGACCTCCCGCAGGCCCCACCCATTGATAGAGATCGGTACCAATGTCACGCCGATCATGACCACGAACAAGACGGCGGCATCGGATACCGGCAACATCAGCCCCTGCGCTCGTCCGAGGCACCAGATGAGGGCAATCGTGAGCACATCAATCAGACAAGCAAGACCCAGGATGACGAGCCCTTTCGGGCCAAGAATGACACGGCGCGTATCCGCCGCCAAACCGGCGATCCAGCGCAAATACCGAAACCGCTCGAATAGTGGAATAAACTTTGGGAGCAGCATAAGGACAAGCAACCCAGCGAGGAGAAGCGCGCTATTGACGATCAGCACGAGGTCGCGATAGCCGCCGAGCGCGGACAGGCTGGACGGCAGGAGCAGAATGACGATCGTCAGCGCGATTATCCCGCCGACGCTCACGCCGCGATCGATGGCGATGCTGGTCACCACATTGCGCAAATCACATCCGCGCCGGACAAGAAGCCAGGCTCGCACACCGTCCCCCATCAAGATCGGCAGGACTTGCATGAAGAACCCGCCGATTGCGGTGATTGCGAGGATGGCAATGCTCGCAATTCGCCGGTCGATCCCCACGAGCACCTTTAGTACTTCGCGCCAGCGCATGGCGACGAACGGCGTCTGCAAAATCACGATCAACGGGGCAGCTGCTGCCCAGCCGAATTCCAGCTGGCGAAGCGAGGAGAAAAGCCCATCAAATTCGATCCTCCGCGACAAGTACCAGAAGCAAAGGCCGGTTACGACGAGCTTGGCCGCAACCATTGCTGCCTTATTGATTGCGTGCGAATACCCCCGTTCATCTGCTGCCGAGCGGATTCTGTTCGAATCGTATTGCAGCATAACTTGCTCGTTCATGGGCATCGGAATCGCCGGACTGAACCGGTTCGTTCAAATATAGCCTGTAAAGCTTCGTATATCGCGCTACTGCGGCTCAATCGAGGCTGGGTGCAGCGCCGGCGCAGCAAGCGCCCCATGAATGAGCTGCCGCTTCGTGCCTCATCAGGCGACGATGCAGCCTGTGCGGGCCGCTTTGGGACCACGTCCTCGTCGTCGAAATCGAGCCGGAGGTCTTTGCAGCCATGACCGCTCTTAAGAAAGGGCTTGGCGCTTCCGCCAAAGGCGACCAGCTCATTGAACAACGACTTACAGCAGAGAACCCCGGTTTCGTCAGCATTCTCGCAACGGCTGAAACTGCATGGTTCTTAAACCGATATACGGCCTCGGTGTGAGCCCCTCCTTCTTCTCGGTTGACCGTTTCAAATTGAAAGAAAATTTTCCTTCACCTCAACTTCACTACCAATGCAGCCGCCGGGTGTGCTATTTTGAGATCCAAACCAAATAATGAAGCCTTTGCGAGGTTAATTTCCCCAAGGTGGACGACTCTGGCCGAGAACGTCCGGAAGCTGTCCCGCGGCGGCGGGTAATCCCGGGCGAGGGAGTCGTAACTGCCGGCCGTCAATGCTGGCAGGAACTTGGCAGTATAGCGCGTGAGGGCGCTTAGAGAATGGCGGGGGAGCCGGGAAATCCAAATTCGCCTGATGCCGGGCTGTTCATGCTCGTCACGTTGCTGCGCTTTAATGGCATCGGCGCCGACGCCGAGCAGATACGCCATCGTTTCGGCGGCTCACCGATCGGCATTGCGGAGATGCTCCGGGCGGCGAAGGACTTCGGCCTCAAGGCGCGCGCGCGCGCAAGCTCGTGGGCGCGGCTGCCGAGCACGCCGTTGCCGGCCATTGCAGCCTTGCGCGACGGCGGCTTCCTCTTTCTCGGCAAGGTGGGCGACGACAAGGCCCTGGTGCAGACTTTCGGCGCACCGCGTCCTTCGCTGATGACAAGGCAGGAGTTTGAGGCGGTCTGGGACGGCCGCCTGGTGCTGATGACGCGGCGCGCTGGCCTCCTGGACCTGTCCCGCCGGTTCGACATCACCTGGTTCCTCGGCGCGATTCACAAGTACCGCCGCATGCTGGGCGAGGTGCTGGTCGCCTCCTTCTTTCTTCAGGTCTTCGCGCTGATTTCACCCCTGTTCTTTCAGGTGGTGATCGACAAGGTCCTGGTGCACCGCAGCATGAGCACGCTCGATGTGCTCATCGTCGGTCTCATCGCGGTCGCGCTGTTCGAAACAATACTGGGCATCCTGCGCACCTATCTGTTCGCACATACGACGAACCGCATCGATGTCGAGCTCGGCGCGCGTCTGTTCCGTCATTTGGTCGCGCTGCCGATTGCCTATTTTCAGGCGCGCCGGGTCGGCGATTCGGTTGCGCGCGTGCGCGAGCTCGAGAACATTCGCAATTTTCTCACCGGCTCCGGGCTCACCCTCGTCATCGACCTGTTCTTCACCTTCGTCTTTCTCGCGGTGATGTTCTTCTATTCGCCGCTCTTGACCTGGATTGTGTTGGGCGCCTTCCCCTTCTATATCGCGATTTCGGCG
>DATBYP010000126.1:0-29177 GCA_036513675.1 Candidatus Acidiferrum sp. | reverse complement strand
GTGCAGATGCCGCTGAACGTGATGGACGCGCACTACAACAGCTTTCAGAAAAAGGTGCTGCCAGTGCTGGTGAAAAAGGAAATCGGCGTGTTGGGGATGAAGCCGATGGGTGCGGGGATTATCTTGCGCAGCAAGATGGTGGAACCGGTGGAGTGCTTACATTATGCGATGAGCCTGCCGACCAGCGTGGTCATTACCGGATGCGATTCGGTGACGCTGGTGGAGCAGGCGGTGAGCGCGGCGAAGAGTTTTAAGCCGCTAAGCGAAACGCAAGTTGCGACGCTGCTGGCGAAGACCAAAGCCGCGGCGCAAAATGGCGAATTCGAAGGCTACAAGACGACCACCAACTTTGACGGCACGGCGCACAATCCACAGTGGCTGGGCTGAGCGAAGGCTGTTGACGACCGCTGTGCCGTAGCGCTCCTCGTTATTTCAGCAATCAGGACCAGAAACGGGACCGGGCTTTCCCGTTGGCATGAGTTTTGCCTTTCCCAACGTCTGTAACTGATTGGGTCTAAAGGCGAATACAGCGGACCTTGAAGAGATTCTACACACAACGCTGGATTGCTGGCGTTGACGCCTATAGATATGGTCCGAAGGCTAGCCCGTAAAACATTCAGGTTTCAGGAGAGGGACCATGAATCAATCTCTGGCAAAGATGCTCTATGTGGCCGGCGTCACCACATTCTGCACGTTTCTAGGCTGCTGGGCGGTGCTGGCTCATCAGGAGAACACGCCGACAGC
The DNA here is from genome assembly GCA_036513675.1 of Candidatus Acidiferrum sp. Lineage (GTDB taxonomy): Bacteria > Acidobacteriota > Terriglobia > Acidiferrales > UBA7541 > Acidiferrum. Next base: position 28,433 of record DATBYP010000126.1, on the reverse strand, counting down.
GCAAAAGCAGAGCACGCATCGGGCGAACGCAGCGTTCGCCGACGAAAAATTCGCTCGCGATGCGGCTGAAGGCAACATGGCAGAAGTGAAGTTAGGACAGTTGGCCGAGGAAAAGGGACAGAACCCCGAGGTCAAGAAATTCGGTAAGCGCATGGTGGAAGACCATTCGAAAGCGAACGAGGAACTGAAGCAGGTGGGCGCAAAGGAGGGAATCAACCTGCCTACGGATGTAGGCCGCAAAGAGGCCGCAACGTATGAGCGGCTTTCGAAATTGTCTGGACCGGAGTTCGACAAGGCCTACGCGCAAGAAATGGTAAAAGATCACGTGAAGGATGTGAATGAATTCAAGCGCGCAACTTCCGCCAGCCAGAAGCCGGCAGTAAAGGAGTATGCGCAAAAAACATTGCCGACGTTGGAATCCCATCTGCAAGAAGCGAAGCAAATGCAAGCGCAGGTTTCGCGAGAGGGTATGAGTAAGGGTAAGGCCAGCGGAGGCGGGTCTCACAGGTAGTCGCGGACGCAAGTTTTACTTCGCGGTACAAGAGCCGCTTCCCCTTCGCGGAGGGAAAGCGGCTCTTCGTGTTTCTGGCGACGTTCCCTTAGCCGCATTCCGACAATTGGATTGCCTACAAATGATATAGTGCCGCCCGCTTGCGAAGTTGCGAAGGGGGTTGACGGCATGATGGAGCGGCGGTCTTTTATGCAGACGTGCACGGGATTCGGCTTGGGTTCGACATTGTTTCCGGGAGTGCTCTGGGCGCAGACACAGGCGAAAGGTTCGGTCAAGATTACCAAGGAAATGATCGAAGCTGCCGCGGTGGTCGCGGACGTGCCCATCTCCGACGAATACAAGCAGATGATGCTCGACAACTTGAACGAGCAGCAAAAAGGCTACGAGGCGATTTACGCACTGCATATACCGAATTCGGTTGAGCCGGCACTGCTGTTTGATCCGGCGCTGAACGGGACGAAGTACGAGATGGAACGGAAACCGCAGCGAATATCGGCAGCGCCGAACATTACAGCGCCAAAGAATTTAGAGGAATTGGCTTTTGCGAGTGTTCGAGAACTGGGGGAGTTGGTGCGCACGAAGAAAGTTTCCTCGAGCGCGCTTACAGAAATGTATCTGGAAAGATTGAAGCGTTATGACCCGACACTGAAATTCACGGTCACGCTGACGGAGGAGCGCGCGCGGGCGCATGCCAGGGACGCCGACCGCGAAATCGCCGCGGGCAAATATCGCGGGCCGCTGCACGGTCTGCCATGGGGCGCGAAGGACTTGCTGGCCGTGAAAGGATACCGCACGACGTGGGGCGCGGCCGGCTTCGAGAAACAAACGCTAGACGAAGATGCGGCTGTAGTGCAGCGGCTGGACGCCGCAGGCGCGGTGCTGGTCGCGAAGCTCACGCTCGGAGCGCTGGCGGAAGGTGACGTATGGTTTGGCGGCAAGACGCGCAATCCCTGGAACCCGGCGCAAGGCTCGAGTGGCTCTTCGGCGGGGCCAGCATCGGCTACGGCTGCGGGATGCGTGGCTTTCAGCATCGGCTCGGAGACTCTGGGATCGATTTCTTCGCCGTCGACGCGTTGCGGCTGCACTGGGTTGCGGCCAACGTTCGGTTTTGTGCCGCGCACGGGCGCGATGGCGTTGTCGTGGAGCATGGATAAACTCGGGCCAATCTGCCGCTCGGTGGAAGATTGCGCGCTTGTGCTGAGCGCAATTTACGGGCCGGATGGAAAAGACCGCACGGTGAAGAACGCCGCGTTTAATTGGGATGCGGAACTCGATTGGCGGAAACTGCGCGTCGGATATTTGAAGACTGATTTCGAACGCACTGCGCAGCCGCAAGAGGATGCGCAAAAGGAAGAACCTGCGCTATCCGAGGAAGAGAAGAAGAAACGCGAAGAGCAGCGCAAAAAACGGGCAGCGTTCCAGGAGCGCGCGAAGTATGACCGCCGGTTTGCCGAGGCGGCATTGGCGAAGCTGCAAGAGATGGGCGTCGCGCTGATTCCGGTGGAGATGCCGAAATTTCCCTACGACCCGATGGTCACGATGCTGACCGCGGAAGCCGCTGCTGCATTCGATGAGCTGACGCGCTCGGGGCGCGACAAGGTGTTGACCGCGCAGTCCGCCGACGATTGGCCGAACACATTTCGCTCGGCGCGATTTATCCCTGCCGTCGAATATATTCAAGCGAGCCGCGCGAGGCGATTGGCGATGGATGGAGTGGCAAAGGTCTTTGACATGGTGGACGTCATCGTCGCCCCGACCAGCAGCGAGCAATTGGTGATCACAAATTTGACCGGCCATCCGGCGCTCATTTTGCCCAACGGTTTTCGCGGCGACGACGCCCCAAAACCTCCCGCAAAAGACGACGGGGACGACGACAATATTGGCGGACCGGGAACGCCGGTCAGCCTGACCTTCCTTGGCAACTTGTACCGCGAGGCGGAGTTGTTGGCGTTTGCACGCGCTTATCAGCAAGCGACGGAGTTCCACCGGAAGCACCCGAAGCTGAGCTGAACGTGTCGAAAACTTAAGGCCAATGCGCGCAACAACGCGGCGCTTCCATGCAGATAAACAGTTGGACTACTTTTTGTTTTCCTGGCGCTGGCGATGGAGTTTGTTCGCCGTGGTGCGCAGCGTCTCCGGAACATTCTTGTTTGTGCACAGGCGTTTGAGGTCGAGCGGGTTGAGCATGGGGAGCATGTGCAGGGTCACATCCAGCGGCGTTTTCGGGTTATTCGTCAAATTGCGGACGACCACATAGTTCTTGCGGAAGTTGCGGTTCTTTGCGATTAGGCGAAGAATTTCATCCGTCAGGCTGGACATCGAAGCGAAGGCTTCCACCTCTTGGTCTGTCAGCCGCGGGGATTGGAGCACGGCGCGCTGCACGACCTTATTACTGTCGCGAATTAAGGTGCGGCGGGCTTCGGAGCCGCCTTTGATGGCGAATTGCACGCGCTGCGCAACGGTCATGGTCGCCAGCCGCTGGAGCAACGTCTGGCGTTTGCCAAGATCGGGCTCAGCCTCGAGAGCGGCTTCGGCCAGTGCTCCGTTGTCGATCGCAGTGCCGCGCAATTCATGCAACTGCGCTTTTTGTTCGGCAGTCACCGAGGAGCTGTGTTCGAGAGCGGCGGCGAGGGCAGGCGATTCGCTGACCCGGTCAAGTTCTTCCATCAGCATCTGAATGCTCTCGGTGGAGAGCGACCGCACCACGTGAACTAAGTGTTCCGCGCCGCAGTTCTTGTTGCGCACCATGGCGTCGCCGATGCCGCGTTTGTCGGCCAGATTCTTGGCGGCGTAGGCGAACAGCGCCGGGAGGGCGTTTTCGCGGACCAGAGCTTCAAGGATAGGTTCAATCGCTTGCGAAAGGAACGCGTCTTGCGCGCGGTTGGCGACTACCTCATCCGCATCGTGCGCCAGGACGGCAAGAATTTCCGCGCGATCCGCTGCCGAGAGGTGTGCCCCACCGCTACACACTGCGATCTTGCGCTCGCGTGTAGCGCGTCCGTGACGCAGGGCTTCGATAAGGTCTGGGCTGAGAGTTTCCACCGGGTGCCGGCCTCAAATTCTTTCGGCTAAGCACTATTGTACCGGAGGCGCCAGGAGAACCGATGGGCGGCATCGTCTGCCCGTTCAATTCCAGCAACACCCGCTGGAGTCCGCAGAAGTGACTTCAAAGGCAGTCTCCGCGGAAAAATGGCGGTTTCGTCCTGGTGGAATTTTAGAGTCAAGGACCAGTTTGCCGCCGGCAAGAATACGCACGCGCGTGGAGGCCGAAATGGAGACCGAAAGATCAAGCTCATCGGAACTCGCCGAGGACGCGTCGTTGGCGCGCAGGCCGGTGAGCTGCGCCCCCGCGAGCGACGGTGCCGTAACAGCGGAAGATGGCTTGGCGCGACGATACGCAGAATACCGCCGCCAACCGTAGACTCCCGCCGCCACCAGCGCCGCAATTACCACCAGCGCGCCAAGCACGAATGCGACAGGAATCCATTTGGATGGTGAAGGTATGCGATTGTCCCGAGCGAGGGCAGACTCGGCGGACAGGTCGCCGCGCGCGAGATCGTATTCAGCTAGCAGGTGCTCTTCGTCAAGGCCCAGATAGCGGGCGATAGCGCGCACAAAGCCCCGATTGAAGACGCCGCCGGGAAGTTTGTCCCAGTCTTCATTTTCCAGGGCTTCCAGAAAACGCAAGCTGATGCGCGTAGCCACAACCACTTCGTTGGGCGAAACTTCGCGCAGCTCACGCTCGCGCTTCAGACGTTCCCCAAAATTTCCCCTGGCCATGAATTGAACCCTGTCGGCGAAGCCGGCGCGACCTAATCGCGGTCGACGTGAAGCGGCGAGGCGCGGCGGTTGACGGCGGCGCACACTCGCGGAAGGTGTGGGCTCCCCTCGACGGCACTATAGGCGGCACCGCGAAGCGTGTCAAACAAGTGCTGCCAGCTCTGCAATAGTTTCTAATTCGGCGGGCTTACTCGAATCGAATTAGCACAATCTCCGGCCTGCTCCCGACACGCATGGGCGGACCCCACGTCCCCGCGCCGCTCGAAGTGTAAACAGTCAGCGCCCCGTGCCGATGCAAGCCGTACGTGTACTCACGAAAAATGCGAGAGGTGATCCAGGTGAAGGGAAATACTTGGCCGCGGTGCGTGTGGCCCGAGAGCTGAAGGGAGATCCCCATTTCCTCAGCGATGCCCAAATTATGCGGACCGTGAGCCAGCAGGATGCTTGCGGCGCTCGCTCCGTTACCGTTACCGCCGTTCCGCAGGAACGAACGGAGGCGTTCCGGGGCAGCCTGAGTATGGTAGGTCACGCCAATGAGCTGCAGATCGTCCACGACGAGCTTCTCGTCGAGCAAAGTACGAACCCCACTGCGCTCCAGCGCGTCGGCATACTGCCTGGGATGAGAAAACTCCTCGTGATTTCCGGTCACGAAGAATTTCCCCAGCGGAGGAGACAGATTCATCCAAGGCGCGGCCAAGTGTTTCGGCTCCACCTTGGTTCCGTCGTAAAAGTCACCGGCAATGAACAGGATGTCCGGGCGTACCTGACGTAACATCGCTACGATCCCGGAGATAAACGGATAGCCGCGGACGTGCCCCAAATGTGTGTCGGACACCAATGCGGCAGTGCGGCCGCGCCAAGACTCTGGCAGGGCCGGCAGTTTTACGCTGATGCGTTTAACGCGTATCCACGAAGCGTTTACGATTCCATAGAAGCTCACCAGAAGGGCGCCACCCAATAGCGCGAAAAAGAGAGTGGACCGGTTGACGGGCAAACCCAAGACACGGGCCGTTCCGTACAGCACCCAACAGGAGGCTGCGGCCAGGACGAAGAAATTCAGTACGCCGAGCCAAATACTAGCCAACGTATAGAACATCCGTACAAGGCGATTGTAATAACGGGCGGCAAGCAATGATGCAGGGACAAAACTGACTGACAGCAATAGAAACGCGATTCGGAGGAAGACCGTCACTGCTGGTTGAGACGACGGCGAAAAGTACCGCCACGTTTCATAGACGAAGAGATGGCCAAGGAACAGAATCAACTGAACAATGGCGACAAGAATCGCAAAGCGAGTGTTCACCAAGCATCCTTAGATGTCGGTTGGATGCAAGAGAACTGCTAACGATACGTCTCTGAACCGCAAAACGTTAAAAATGCCGTTTTCCGCCATGTGCGGACCCTGACGGAACCGAGAGGAAGTCGGAGCGGCTGCGCTGATGGCAACATAGCAACGCCTGTACTACGAGTGTGTTGCGCTGCTTTTTGCGGAGAGCCTATACTTGCGGAGATTCGCGGGCGTGGGTCGAGCCGCAACTGCGGCCAGCCCGCAGAGGTTTGCCAGCGTAACCAGTCGAAATTCTAAGGGTCAGGTTCAATCGAACGTGGAGGAAGTCAAGCCATTTCCTGCCGTCGAACGCCGCCGTAGTTCGGCGGTGCCTTCCCAACAACGAGAAGCTGGCGAACTCGCCATTTTCCAAGAGCTCGGAAAAGCCCTCACGTCCTCACTGCAACTGGATCAGGTTCTCCGCACCATCATGGAGAAAATCGACGAGTTCCTCCGGCCCGACAATTGGTCGCTTCTGCTGCTGGATGAGGCCAAGCAGGAGCTGTATTTCGAGCTGGCCGTAGGCAAGGCATCGCAAGCGCTAAAGGATGTCCGCATCAAAGTAGGGCAGGGTATTGCCGGGTGGGTCGCGCAGCACGGCGAAGCGGTTGTGGTGCCGGACACGTCGAAGGACACGCGCTTTTTCGGCAAGGTGGACGAGAAGACCAAAATGGAGACGCAGTCTATCGTCGCCGTGCCAGTAAAGTTTCGCGACACCTGCCTCGGCGTAATCGAGCTTATCAATTGCTTTGGGCCGGAGGGCTTCGATTCCCGCGATTTGAATTTGCTGGAAGCGTTGGCGGACTTTGCCGCCATTGCGCTCGAAAACGCGCGGCACGTCAAGCGCATTCACGAACTGACCATCACCGACGATTGCACCACGCTCTATAACGCGCGGCACATGGGTTTCATCCTGGAAACAGAGATTTACCGCTCGCAGCGCTACAATTACGAGTTCTCATTGGTCTTCATCGACCTCGACCACTTCAAGGAAGTCAACGACACGCACGGGCACCTGATTGGCTCAAAACTCCTTGCGGAAATCGGCAGCGCTCTGAAAACGCATTGCCGGCTCATCGATTTTGCGTTTCGCTATGGCGGCGACGAATTTGTGATTTTGCTGCCGCAGACGTCGAAAGACAATTCGCTGAATGTCGCGCGCCGGCTGCACAAGATGATTCGCGAGATGCGGTGGCTTGAGCAAGCTGACCTCAAGGTGCGCATCACACCGAGTATCGGCGTGGCGTCGTATCCGGTGGATTCCAAGACGAAAGAGGGACTGCTGCATCTGGCCGACGAAGCCATGTACCTGGTGAAGAATACGAACCGCGATAGCGTCGCCGCGGCCAACATTGGAATCTTGCCTGATACGCTGGCTAACGCTGAATCCGCTAGCTAAACCCCCCGCGCTTCCTTCTCCTATACAGTCTTTGAGAAGTTTGCTTAACTAAATGTATGTTGCGAAGTGAAGCGGCGAGGTATGCGCGCTGGTCAGCGCTGGTCGCGCTGGTGCTTGCGGCGGTGACTCTGTCGGCCTACGTGCGGCGCGACTGGCTGCGTCACGTTGAGAAGAGAAATGCGCCTCCGGCCGCGCCGATTGATGTATCGCGGCAGTCTGCCGGGCTCAACTTTAAAAAAGTCGAACAGAACCAGACGATTTTCGAGGTGGCAGCCTCGAAATCGATTGAATTCAAGGGGAAGGACTCCAATCTACTCGAGGACGTGCGCATCACTATCTTCGGCAAAGCCGGAGACCGCCACGACGTGATTCACACGCGAAGCTGCCAATACGGAAAAGAAAATGGCGGCATCGACTGCAGCGGTGCAGTGCAGATCGACCTGATGAGCGCGGCGGACGCGCAGCGTACCGCGGGTCACCCGGAAGCCGTCAAAGCCGTAACTACTCACATCGAGACGCGCGGCGTGAAATTCGATCGGCCCAGTGGGCTGGCGCAGACCGATCAGAAAGTCACGTTTGCATTCCCGAGCGGAAGCGGAGAAGCGATCGGGCTGGAATACAAGTCCGAAGAAGGCACAGTGCGTTTGTTGCGAGACGTGCAGCTCACGTTGAAGCAAGACGCGCCGAACGCCGCGAAGCCGAAAGCAGCGAATTCGCAGGTGCACGCTCCTGACGAGGTGCGAGTGAAAGGCTCGAGCCTCGACTTCGGGCGAGACTCACGCTTGCTGCGTCTTTTCGGTCCGGCGGAAGCCGACACGGCAACCGAGCGGCTGAGCGCCGCTGAAATCAATGTGTCGCTCGACAAGGAGTTTCACGCGCAAACGCTGGTTGCGTCGGGCACGGGTGGCAATCGGCCAGCGGTGACGTCGCAGGGCACACGCGAGCAAATAACTCTGCAGGCGGACACTCTTACCGCGCATTTTTCACCAGAGGGTGCGGTAACGCGAATGGATGCGGCAGGAATGGTGCGCGGCACACGCAACGGCCCGACGGAACAGGATAAAGCCAGCGCCGAATACGGCACCTTGGAATTGTGGCCCTGGCTGGGCCGCCCCAAGGAAGTCAGTTTGAATGGCAACGTGTTGCTGGAAACGCATGGTGGTGGTGGCGAGTCGCGCCAGCTGCGGACAAACGCATTTCGCATGGAGTTTGGCAAAGGCGAATTGGGCCAAGCCGGCAAGGTGCAAAAGGCCGAGACACTCGCGGCGGGCAGTATGGAATGGACCGACGCACTGGCGCAACCTGGCGCCGCAATTGCGAAAACGAAATTGCAAGCGGACAAGCTCGTAATGGATTTCGCCTCATCGGGCAAAGCCCGGCAGCTTCAGGCAATCGGAAATGTGCAGACGGAGCGAGCTGTCGCAGGTCGCGCGGTGCAGACCGCGACGGCGCGCAACGGTGTCGCTGAGTTGCAGTCAAGCGGCGGCTGGTCGCAAATGGATTTGGACGGCGACGTAAAGCTGAAGGAGGGGGAGCGCAGCGGCCAGGGGGCGCACGCGGTCTTTGTTCGTGCATCGCAGATCGCCACGCTCACCGGCAGCGCCCTAGCCCGCGACGCGTCAACAGAGACACACGCGCAAAAGATCACCTTCGCACAGGCCACCGGAGACATTCACGCGGAGGGCGCCGTGCGCTCGACGGATTTCTCTTCGCGGTCGAGCGCGGTGCAGTTGGCGCCGGCGCCGGCAAACATCACCGCCGATACGCTACAAGCCAACTCGAAAACGGGCCGCGCCTTCTACTCGGGTCACGCGCGTTTGTGGCAGGGCGATTCGGTGCTCGAAGCGGAATCTATCGAGCTGCTGCGGGAAACGCGCGTTCTTAACGCCGTTGGCAATGTCCGGGCCGTTTTTCCCCAAGCCGCCGCGCAATCAGCCGGAAATCCCACGAATCGCGCCGACGAGAAATCAAGCATCCTAATTCCCGCGGCGGCCACCGCCGCGCAATCCTCCACAAGGAAGCTGCATCTTTGGCACGCGACTTCCGGAAATCTGAGTTACAGCGACAAGGAAAGTCGCGCGCACCTCGAACAGAACGTTGTGGTGCAATCGGCGGAACAGCGCATGCGTGCGCCGACACTCGATCTTTACTTTACGCGCGCCGTTCCAGCGGCGTCCAACGCTTCGACCAATGGAACTTCTCCCGCCGGCGCACAGCAAATTAGCCGCGCCGTCGGCACTGGCGGCGTAATCGTCGAAGAAGGCACCCGGAAAGCCACAGCAGAGCGCGGCGAATACGTCGCGGCCGCCGGAAAATTCGTGATGAGCGGCGGAAATCCCACGCTATACGACGGTTCCGCGGGCACAACCACGGGCCGTCAATTGACCTTCTATTTAGCGGATGATACGATCATCGTCGACTCTGAAAATGGTTCTCGCACTTTGACGAAGCACCGAGTCGAGAAATGACGAGGTATGCTGAAGCTCCAGGCCGTCGAGTTGAGCAAGTCGTATCGCGGACGCAGAGTTGTGGACGACGTAGAGCTGGAGATCGGACAGGGTGAAGTCGTTGGGCTCCTCGGACCTAATGGCGCAGGAAAGACGACAACTTTCTACATCATAGTAGGTCTTGCCCGCCCCGATTCCGGTCGCGTCCTTCTCAACGGCGATGAAATCACGGACCTCCCCATGTATCTTCGGGCCCGTAGCGGCATCAGTTACCTTCCTCAGGAACCCTCGGTTTTTCGTCAATTGACCAGCGAAGAAAATTTGCTAGCCGTGCTGGAGACTTTGCCGTTGACTCCGGAGCAACAACGCGACCGGCTGGAAGAACTGCTCGTGCAAATGGGATTGGAAACCGTGCGGCAAAACAAAGCGTACACGCTTTCTGGCGGTGAACGCCGGCGCCTGGAAATCGCGCGCTCGCTTACCCTGCAACCGTCCTTTATCTTGCTGGACGAGCCGTTCTCCGGCATTGATCCCCTCACCGTGAAAGATTTGCAAGAGATTATTCGCGAGTTGAGCCGCTCGGGAATTGGCGTGCTGATTACCGATCATAACGTGCGGGAAACACTCAGCGTCACCGACCGCGCATATATCCTCAGAAGTGGGAAAATATTCAGGAAGGGCCGCCCTTCGGAGTTGAGCGAAGATCCCGAGGTGCGGCGTGTGTATCTAGGCGATCACTTCCGTTTAAACTAGGAACAGACAGAAGAAACCATGGCGTGGCAAGGGCTCAAACTGAATCTGAAAGTGGCGCAGAAGCAGATTCTGACGCCTGGCCTCGTTCAGATGGTCAGTGTGCTCGCGCTCAACCGCCTCGAGCTGCGCGAGATGATCAACCAGGAGATGATCGCCAACCCCGTCCTGGAAGAGCAGAGCGAAGAACCCACGCAATCCGATAACTATAGCGACGAAACCTTCCTCAAGGCCGAAACCGAAAAGGTTCCGGAAAAGCCCGAGGCGAATCCTTTTGACGAATTCGACGTCGGCACCTTCTTCAACCAATACCTGGATTCGGGCGGGGACGGCGGGCGCTCGCAGGAGCGCGAAGTTTCCGAGCGCCCTTCGTTCGAGAAGTTTCTTTCCTCGGCTGCCGGCCTCAGCGATCATCTTGCCTGGCAATTGAGTGTAACGATTTGCTCCGATTCCGTGCGCGAACTGGCTGAAAGCATCATCGGCAATCTCGACGAAAACGGCTACCTGACCGCGTCCGTCGAAGAGCTGATGCAGAGCGGCAAGTATTCGCAGGACGATCTGGACGATGCCCTCGCCGTGGTCCAGGATTTCGATCCCATCGGGGTGGGTGCCAAGGATTTGCGGGAGTGCCTGCTGCGGCAACTGAAAGCCTTCGACCCGCAGAATACTCTCGCGCAGCAGATTGTCTCCGAGCACCTCAAGCAGGTCCAATCCAATCAACTTAAAGAAATCGCGCGCGCTCTAAACCGTCCGCTCGAAGTAGTAAAGCGCGCTCTGGATGTAATCAAGAAACTTGATCCGCGCCCGGGCCTTCGCTACAACAAAACCGAGCCCCGCTTGGTCGAGCCCGACGTTTATTTCCGCAAAGTCGATGATCAGTGGCAAGCGTTCCTGAACGAAGACGACATGCCGCAACTGCGCCTGAGTCCCACCTATCGCCGCCTGCTGGTGCGCGATGCTGCGGACCGCGACGTGCGCAACTACGTCAAAGAGCGTTTCACCGCCGCCATCCAACTGATGAAAAACATCGAGCAGCGCAAGCACACCATCCTGCGCGTCTGTCAATCCATCATCGCGCGCCAGGGCGAATTTCTCGATCACGGTCCCGACGCTCTGAAGCCCATGATGATCAAGGAAGTCGCCGAAGAAGTCGGCGTGCATCCTTCCACGGTTAGCCGCGCCGTGGCCAGCAAGTACGCGCACACTTCGCAGGGCGTACTCGAGTTGCGCTCGTTCTTCAGTGAATCCGTCAACGGCCCGGAAGGCAGCGGCATGTCGCTGCTCACTCTCAAACGCTTGGTCAAGAAAATGATCGAGGAAGAAGATGGCACGAAGCCGCTAACCGATGATCAAATCGCCAAAAAGCTCGACGACGCGGGCATTCACGTCACCCGCCGCACCGTCGCAAAATATCGCGAAGACATGCGCATCCCCAGCACCCACCAGCGCCGGGTAAAAAATTAAAGGTGAAACAGACAGCGAGACGCGAAGCGCGCCAGCTCGTCATCCTCACCGGACTTTCCGGCTCCGGCAAAAGCACCGTACTCAAGGCTTTCGAAGACATGGGCTTTTACTGCGTCGATAATCTCCCCGTCGATCTCATTCCCATTTTTGCCGAGTTGCACTCGGCCGGCGAAGGCGACTTCGCGCGCGCCGCCTTGCTCGTCGACGCCCGCGAGGGAACGCAGCTAGAAAAATTGCCGCCGCTCTTAAAACACCTGCGCAAAGATCATCCCATTGCCCTGGTGTACATCGACGCCAGCGAAGATTCGCTCCTGCGCCGCTACAGCGAGACGCGGCGCCCGCACCCGCTCGGCAAAGATGTTTCGGTGCGCGAAAGCCTCCGCGAAGAACGCCACATGATGCAGCCCATCCGCAAGCTTGCGGACGTGGTCATCGACACATCCCAATTCAACGTGCACGAACTTCGCCACTTCGTCACCGAGCGTTTCAAAAATCCAGACAAGCGCCCGATGCTCGTTTCCGTCGTGAGCTTCGGATATCGCTACGGCGTGCCCACCGATGCGGACCTCGTTTTCGACGTTCGCTTTCTTCCCAATCCCCATTTTGTTCCCGGACTTCGCCGCTTCACCGGCAAAGATCCAAAGGTGCGCCGTTACATCCGCTCGTTTCCACAAACCGGCGAGTTCCTCAAGCGCATCGAAGGCCTGCTCACTTATCTAATTCCGCATTACATTCGGGAAGGCAAAAGCTATCTCACCATCGCCATCGGATGCACCGGAGGCAAGCATCGCTCCGTAATGCTTGGCGAAGCCATAAAGAAAGCACTGGAAAAGCACGCCTATGCCGCAAAGGTAGTGCACCGCGACATCGATAAATAATTAACAACACGCAGCGCCTCCGAAAACTTGACACACCGTCTCACCGCGAATAGCGTACCAAGTGCACAGCCCGGGGGACCGAGAAGCGTGGCATCGCTGTTCTCACCACAATTAAAAAGGCTTTTCAGCTACGTGCGGCCGTACACCTTCCGCCTCGCCGTCGGCGTCCTGCTCGTAGCTTTCGTCGCCATAGCCGATGGTCTCGTCGCCTTCATGGCGCGCATCGCATGGGACTACGTGCTGACGCCCACAGCGGCGAGTTCGCAGCTCCCTCTTTTTACGATTCCCGGCGGCCGGACCATCTACTTAAATCAGTTCTTTCCCGCGCGCATTCACAACGTTTGGACCATTTTCAGCCTGACCCTCGTTGTGCTTTACGTTTCCAAGGGCATCGCTGAATATTTCGGCGTAACCGAAATCCAATACGCTGGGCACGCCGCCATCACCAATCTGCGTAACCAGGTCTACGCAAAAATCATTCGCCAGCCCATTGGCTTCTTCCAGCACAACCCTGCAGGCCGGGTCCTATCGGCGGTAATCAACGACATCGAAAAAACCCGCATCGCCCTCTCCGAATATCTCTCCGACCTCTTTCAAAAAAGTTTCACGCTCATCGTCTTTCTCGCCGTCATGTTCTACATCGATTGGAAGATGACCCTGGCCGTAGGCGTGGTGCTCCCGCTTGTCGTCCTTCCCGTCGGCAAATTTGGCAGAAAAATCCGCCACTCCGCGGAAAGCAGTCAGAGCCGCCTGGGCGAGCTCAGCCAGATCTTGCAGGAAACGGTAAGCGGCAACCGCGTGGTGAAAGCTTTTGGCATGGAGGATTTCGAGATCCGCAAATTCCGCGATGCGTCGCGCCGCTTGCTGCGCGAGAGCATGCGCTGGGTGCGCGCCGCAGTGGCCACCGCGCCGCTGATGGATCTGCTCGGCGCCATTGTCATCCCGCTGCTACTTCTCTACGCCCGCGACCAGATCAAGGCTCACCAGATGACCCCCGGTATTTTCCTCGCCTTCCTCTACGCCATGTTCAATGCCTACATGCCGCTGAAACGCATCGGCCAGGTGTATCAGCAGTTTCAATACGCGCAGGGCGCCAGCGCTCTGGTGTTTTCTTATTTGGATCAGCAGGAAGAAAAGAGTGAGCAGCCCGGCGCTCAGCAGTTGCCGCCGTTCGCTCACGAAATCGAATTCGACGACGTAAGCTTTTCCTACGGCAGCGATGCCGCGGTGATTCTGCAAGACATTCGCCTTCTCGCACGCCGGGGAGAAGTGATTGCTCTGGTTGGCTCCAGCGGCGCAGGAAAAACCACTTTGGTAAATCTCCTGCCGCGCTTCTATGAGCCAACCTCGGGCTCGATCCGCATCGATGGCATCGATATTAGCGGCGTCACCATCAAATCCTTGCGCGAGCAGATTGCCATGGTCACTCAGGAAAATATATTGTTTCACGACACGGTGTGGAACAACATCAGCTACGGCCTGACCAATATTTCCGAGGAGCATGTGACCGCCGCGGCAAAGGCTGCCCTCGCGCACGATTTCATCATGGAACTGCCGCAGACCTACTACACGCTAATTGGCGAGCGCGGAACGCGCCTCAGCGGCGGCCAGCGCCAGCGCATCGCCATCGCCCGCGCCATTCTGAAAAATTCGCCCATCTTGATTCTCGATGAAGCTACCTCGGAGCTCGATGCCGAGTCGGAGATGAACGTGCAGCGCGCCCTGGGCAATCTCATGATTGGCCGCACCACGTTTGTCATTGCGCACCGCCTGGCCACCATCCGTCGTGCCGACATTATTCTTGTCCTGGAAGACGGCCAAATCCGCGAGCGCGGTACGCACTCTGAGTTGATGTCTCGCGGCGGCACCTACGCCCGCCTCCACGACTTGCAGTTCGCGGACGACGACATGTTGGCGCCGGCGCAAAACATCCGGCAAGATAATTCCGGAGCAAGTGAACCGCTATGAGCCAAAAGTCCTCCGCTCACGCCAGCCAAGCCGCGGCCACTAAAGCCGAATGCGTCTCGATGACCGGCTACGCGCAAGCCCGCGGCGAGCAAAACGGCTGGGCTATCCGTGTGAGCGTGAAAAGCGTGAACCATCGCTTCCTGGATGTGCGATTTCGTTTGCCGGAAGGCTTCGACGTATACGAGCTGCGCCTCCGTCAAATCGTGCGCGAGCGAATTCACCGCGGCCACATCGACGTGAACCTAAACGTGCAGCCAGGCGCTGCCGTTCCGGTCCAGGTCAACCGCGACCTGCTCCACGCCTACGCGCAATCTGCCGAAGAGCTCCGCCGCCAGTTGGGAACAGATGCCGGTCTTGACGTTGTCTCTCTGTTGCGCTTGCCCGGAGTAATCGGCGGGCTCGCGCCGCCTTTGCCGGAAACGGACGAAGAGCAGGACCAGCTTGGCAAAGCGCTGGACGCCTGTTTGCGCGAGGCCTTGCACAAGCTCGACGACATGCGCCATGCCGAAGGCCGCCATCTCGCCGAAGAATTGCGCACGCGAGTGGCGCGCATTGGCCAGCAAACCGACCAGGTCCGTGATCTCGCTAAAACGCTGACGCCCGCTTTTGCGCGTCGCCTCCAAACGCGCCTCAAGGAGCTGCTCAATGGCACCGGCATCGAGCCCGCGCGCCTCGCGCAGGAAGCCGCGCTGCTTGCGGAACGCAGCGACATCAGCGAAGAACTCGACCGCCTGCGTAGCCATCTGCAACAGTTCGCCAAGCTGCTGGACGGCGCCGGCGAGCTCGGCAAAAAATTGGATTTTCTCCTGCAGGAGATGCACCGCGAAGCAAACACCATGCTTTCGAAGACGCCCGGCGTCGAGAGTGAAGCGCTGGCGATCACCGGCCTGTCGCTCGAAATTCGTGCAGAGATCGAAAAGCTGCGCGAACAGGTGCAGAACATCGAATGACTGCGCCGAACGAGGTGGCACCGCTGCTGCTGATTGTGTCAGGCCCATCAGGCTCGGGGAAATCGACGCTGGTGCAAAAACTCTTGGAGCTGCCCGGAACGATGCCTTCGGTCTCCTGTACCACTAGGCCGCGTCGCGCGACCGAGGCCAGCGGGAAATGTTATGATTTCGTTACCGACGCGGAATTCGGGGCCATGGTCCAAGGCGGCGAATTCTTAGAGTACGCGCAAGTCTTCGGCAAGCATTCCTATGGCACTCCGAAAAAGTGGCTGGAGGAATCGCGACAAAAGGGACTCGACCTCGTGCTGGAGATCGATGTGCAAGGCGCCGCGCAAGTAAAGCAAAAGCTTCCGGAGTCCGTGGCGATTTTTATTTTGCCGCCGTCACGCGAAGAATTGGAGCGCCGGCTGCGTAGCCGCGGTCAGGATTCGGACGAAGAAATCGCAAGGCGCTTGGCAAGAGCACGCGATGAAATTGCGCAGTTCGGCAAGTATTACGATTTTTGCGTGGTAAATGACGATGTCGAACGCGCCGGGCGCGAGGTGCAGTCCATACTGACTGCCCTGCGCTGCTCGAGCGCGCGACGCCGTGGGCGAGTCGAGAAACTTCTGGCATCGTTTGGAGGGAAAGACTGAAATGATGACTGTGCTGACGAAAGCTCCGGAGAGCCAGTTTGCCTATGTGGTGCTTGCGGCGCGTCGTGCGCGCCAGATTATGGCGGGAGCCCCGCCGATGCTCGAGAATCCCAGAACGCTAAAGGCCACGCGCATCGCCTGTGAAGAACTCGAGAACGGCCTGATCGAGTACGACTTCGTCGAACCGGCATCGATCGACGAAGACAAAGACGGCAACAAGCGCCGCAAATAAGACGTCAGGGCACGGCTTTAGCCGTGCCGATCGACGGCGAGAACTCATGGGGCTTTAGCCCCTGAGGGCACAGAAACAGCGGATAGAGATAATGCGAATCACCCTAGGCGTAACCGGCGGAGTGGCGGCCTACAAAGCCGCCGAGCTGGTCCGCCGCCTCCAGCAAGACGCCTTCACCGTGCAAGTCGTGATGACGCGTAGCGCCCGCGAATTCATCACTCCTCTAACCTTTGCCGCGCTCACCGGCCAAAAAGTAATCTCCGATCTCTTCGCCGAATCCAGCGGCGAAGCCAACCTCGAAAGTGCCATCGAACATATCGCCGTCGCGCAGCGCACCGATTTGCTCCTGGTCGCGCCCGCCACGGCTGACGTCCTCGCAAAATTCGCCCGCGGCATCGCCGACGATTTCCTTACAACGTTGTATCTCGCAAGCACCGCGCCTGTAGTCGTAGCTCCGGCAATGAACGTGAACATGTGGAATCATGCGGCCACGCAAGAAAATGTTGAAATGCTGCGCGCCCGCGGTGTAAAGATTGTCGATCCAGATGAAGGCTATCTCGCCTGCGGCATGACTGGTGCCGGACGCCTTGCGGGCCAAGCAGCAATCGTTGCCGCCGTGCACGAGGCGCTGCGTGTCGTGCGCGATCTCGCGGGAGAGCAGGTGCTTGTGACCGCCGGTCCGACACACGAAAATCTGGATCCCGTGCGCTACCTCACGAATCGTTCTTCGGGAAAAATGGGTTACGCAGTCGCCGAAGCCGCCGCCCGCCGCGGGGCGCGCGTAATTCTGGTGAGCGGCCCCACTTCACTGGAAGCGCCGGCCGGTGTCGAGCGCATCGAGGTGCAAACCGCGGACGAAATGCATCGCGCCGTTCTGGACAAAGTTGCAGCGTGCTCTATCGCGATTTTTGCCGCAGCTGTTGCCGATTATCGTCCCGCCGAACATAACGGCCAGAAAATCAAGCGCAGCAAAGAATCCATGAGCCTTTCACTCGAGCCCACGCCCGATATCCTCGCGAGCGTGGCCCGCAACAAGGGCGAGCGCTTCATTGTTGGCTTTGCTGCGGAAACCGAGCACGTCGCCGAAAACGCGCGAAAGAAGCTTGCCGACAAGAATACCGACCTAATCGTCGCCAATGATGTCACTGCGGAAGGCGCCGGCTTCGACCACGACACCAACATCGTCACGCTGTTCGCGCGCGACGGCCGCGACCTGGCTCTTCCACGTATGGGCAAAACCGAAGTCGCGCAACGAATTCTCGACGAAGTCGTGCGGCTGCGCTCGAAATCCCGCACCGCCCAGCGCTCCGCCGTCTGACCCATGGCCGACCGCATTCCTGTAGCTCTCGAAGAAAAGTTTAGAAAACGTCTGACGTTTTACCAGGACATCGGAATCGATCTTTTTTATCGCGACCGCTTTTCGCAACAACGCGCGAGTGTCACCGAGGAAATCAATTTGCCCACGCCCATTCCAAAACCACAGCCCGTGAAATTAACTGGTACAACACCGCTGCCCGCGCCGAAACTCAATATGCTTCCGCGTTCCTCAGATGTTTCTCTGTTCGATTCCATGAACAAAATCGCCGACGATTCGCTGCCCAAAATTCTCGCCGACATTGGCGACTGCACTCGCTGCAAACTGCATCGCGGCCGAACAAAGCTAGTGTTCGGGGACGGCAATCCCCAAGCCGAGCTCGTTTTTGTCGGCGAAGGCCCTGGCCGCGACGAAGACGCCCAGGGTCTTCCGTTTGTGGGCCGCGCAGGAAAACTGCTGACGCAAATGATCGAAGCCATGGGCCTGCTACGAAAAGACGTTTACATCTGCAACGTGGTGAAGTGCCGCCCGCCGGAAAATCGCACGCCGGAAAAAGACGAAGTCCAAACCTGCTCGCCATTCTTGCTGCGCCAGCTCGACGCCATCGCACCAAAAGTAATTGTTTGCCTCGGAAGCGTCGCCGCGCAGACTCTGCTCGAAACCAATCGCGGCATCTCTCATTTCCGTGGCGAATGGCTCGATTTTCGCGGAAGAAAACTGATGGCCACATATCATCCCGCCTACTTGCTGCGCAATCCCAGCGCAAAAGGCGAAGTCTGGAAAGATTTGCAAAAAGTGATGGCCGTTCTCGGTTTGCAAGGTAAGAAGGGCCTGCCCGCAGGGGCGGGCCAGTCCTCGGGTAAGCCCTCCTAATCCATCATGGGAATTCTCCTGGGCGTCCTGACGGCGCTGACCTGGGGCAGCTCGGATTTCCTCGCGCGCTTCGGCACCGAGCGTATGGGCACGCTGCGCACCTTGCTGTACATGCAGTTGATCGGATTTATTCTGCTCACCCTGGCTCTACCGTGGCTGGGCGGCTGGGGCCATCTCGCGGACGGCTCCGGCTGGCATCCCTGGGCATGGGGAGTGCTGGCCGGCTGTGTCAATGCCGTTTCCACGCTCGGCCTGTATCGTTCCTTTGAAATCGGAAAAATGGCCGTGGTCGCGCCCCTCTCCGCAAGTTATCCGGTATTGACCGTCTCGCTGTCGCTTCTTTCCGGCGAGCGCCCCAGTGCTGCCCGAGCCACGGGAATTGTTTGCACCATGATCGGCGTGCTGCTCGTGGCCGGCGGCGAGAGGCCGCCAGACGCCAACGATGCGGAAGCAGTGCGGCGCAGCGGCAAAGGGATCGGTTGGGCGCTGGCTTCTGCTGTCGGATTTGGATTGCTATTTTGGCTGCTCGGCAATCGCGTTATTCCGCGCGTCGGCGCTCCGCAAACTGTTTGGATGATTCGAATGACCTGTACCGTCATCGCTGCCGCCGTAATTCTGGTAGCCAGGCAACCGATTCGACTGCCGCGTAACACGCGATGGATTTCCCTCGGCATGGGCGTGGGAGACACCAGCGCTTTTGTGTTCAGCAATCGCGCCATGCAAATCGAGCAAGTCGCCGTCATCAGCGTGCTCGGCTCGTTGTATGGCGCCGTTACTGTCGCCCTTGCCGCAATCGTCCTGCGCGAACATGTTTCCCGCTGGCAATGGGCCGGCATTGCCGCCATTTTCGCCGGCATCTATTTAATGAGCCGCTAGAATTCATGCCGATCACCCTGTCGCAGCCAATGCTCAGCCCCGTGGCGCTGGCATCCTGCCGGCGTACCCTCCTCATTCACATAGCTGGAATCGGGCTCTGCTCAGCCATGAAATGCGGCGTTAGCCTCGCCTGATACACTACACGCCGAGATGAGCCTTCCGTTTTGCAACGTAGCACTGCCGGTGCCCCTGCGTACCACGTTTACTTACGCGATTCCCGAAGCGCTCGGCGAATCCGTGCAGCCAGGCAGCCGCGTGCTCGTGCCATTTCGCAACAAGTCGCTGGTCGGCGTAGTCGTTGAATGCGTTCAGCATGCGCCCCCAAACACAAAAATTCGCGAAATCACCAAGGTCATCGATTTTCTTCCGGCACTCACGCCCAAGCTGATTGAATTGGCCCACTGGATCGCCGGCTATTACCTCGCGCCAATCGGCGAAGTGTTTCGTGCAATGCTTCCGCCCGTCACGGAGCTGCGAACCGAACGCCAGATTGTGCTGACAGAATCGGGTCGCGAAGCCGCCAACAAAGAAACGGCGTCAACGCGCTCACCGGGTCCACAACAGCACGCTTTCCTTGCCCAACTCTGCGAAAAAGGCGGTGCGATGCCGTTAGCCTCGGCGTCCAAGCTCAGCCTCGATGAGGCTGCTCTGCAGCCGCTCCGGCGCGCAGGACTTATCGAAATCCGCGATTCGGTGCTCGGGCGAAAAGCAAAGACGCAGCGCGTCATTGCGTGGAAAGAAAAAGAGAACCCAGAAGCACAAAATGCGCAGAGCGAAGGCGGAGAAGACAAGGACAGCCGAGCGCGAGCGCTTGGCGACAAAATCAGCAGCGTGAAGTCAGCGCTACAAGCGCGCGGGCCGTTGCCGTTGGCACAGTTGCTCCGCGTTGCGCAAGTTTCGCGCAGCGTGATTGAGCGGATGCTGCGCGATGAATTGCTGGAGAGTTGGGAAGAGCGCATCGATCCCGCGGAGGATCCTTTTGATTTAGGCTACGTTGCGCCCGCACACGAATTGAATGCGGAGCAGGAGAGCGCGCTGAAATTGGTTCGCGCGCGATTTGAACTTGGAGAGTTCGGCGTGCTCCTGCTGCACGGCGTGACGGGCAGCGGCAAAACAGAAGTGTACATGCGCGCGGTGCAAGAAACTTTGGCGCGCGGAAAAACCGCGATCATTCTCGTTCCCGAAATTGCGCTCACGTTTTGGATTGGGCGCCAGTGCCGCGCGTGGTTCGGCGCGCGATTCGAGGGCGTTGCGGTGCTGCATTCCGCGCTCAGCGATGTGGAACGCGCGCGCGAATGGTGGCGCGTTCGCAACGGCGAAGCCCGCGTCGTGGTCGGCACGCGCTCGGCGATTTTTGCGCCGCTGGAAAATCTCGGGCTCATCATCGTCGATGAAGAGCAAGAGAGCAGCTATAAGCAAGAAGAAACGCCGCGCTATCACGGACGCGACGTGGCCATCGTGCGCGCAAAAATGGAAAACGCGGCGGCGCTGCTGGGCTCCGCAACGCCTTCGCTCGAAACGTATCATCACGCGCGAAGCGGAAAATACGAACTGCTGACGCTGACCTCGCGCGTGCAAGAGCGCGCAATGGCGAGCGTAGAAATCGTTGACCTGCGCGAGGACTTCGCGAAAACGCATCTGACCAGTCCTATCAGCGCCGCCCTGCACGCCGGAATTCAGGAATGCCTCGCGCAAAAAACGCAGGCGCTTGTGCTGATCAATCGCCGCGGCTATTCCTGGTCGGTGTTGTGCCGGAGCTGCGGGGCTTCTGTGCAGTGTGAAAACTGCAGCATTTCGATGACGCATCACAAGCAGCGCAATCGGCTGGAATGCCATTACTGCGGCTCGATCCAACAAATTCCGAAACAATGCCCGAAGTGCCAGTCCAAATACGTTTATTTCTTTGGCGAAGGCTCCGAGCATCTGGAGGAGCGCTTGCGCAAAGAATTTCCCGGCGCGCGCATTGCACGGCTCGATCGCGATACGGCGCGCACAAAGCGGCAGTATCAGGAGACGCTCGGCGCGTTCGCCGGCGGCGCGCTCGATATTCTTGTCGGCACGCAAATGCTCGCGAAGGGTCACGATTTTCAGCGCGTCACGCTGGTCGGCGTGATCAGCGCGGACTCGTCGCTTAGTCTCCCGGATTTTCGTGCGGCGGAGCGCACATTTCAATTGCTCACGCAAGTCGCCGGGCGCGCAGGCCGCGGGGAATTGCCAGGGCGCGTGCTGATTCAGACATTTTATCCGGAGCACTACGCGATTCAGGATGCCGTGAAGCAGGACTATCCGGCATTCTACGAACGCGAAACGCAATTCCGCCGTGCGATGGCATATCCTCCGTTTTGGTCACTGGCCAATGTGATCGTGCGCGACACGAATGTGGAAAAAGCGATTCGCTGGTCGCGCCAACTTTCCGAATATTTTTTCCCATACGACGGCAAGGGCCTGCGCATTCTGGGCCCGGCGACGGCGCCGATTGCAAAGTTGAAGCGCGAGCATCGCTTCCAATTTTTGCTGAAGTCTCCAAAGCGCTCGCTACTCGCCAGAATCCTTGCCGGCGCCATGACGTATCTTGAGCTGAAGGAGATTCCCGAGACCGCCGTATTGGTTGATATGGATCCGCTGAGCTTGATGTGAGAGGGGAAGTGACCCCTCGCAGACGGCGCGCGGTCAACCGCTGGATTCTAGAGAAAGTTGGTATTAGAATTTCGGGCTGTCACGGTGCTTCACCGCGACGATTTTTCCAAGGGTCTTTGACGTTTCCTTCAGAAGTTAATTTCCGCAAAGTTCCTGTTAGAGGGAGAAAGCCAAACATGAAAAAACTTGCTTTCCTTGTTTTGGTCGTTCTTTGCTTTAGCGTCGCTACGGTTGCCTCTGATGACGATGCCAACACCTTCAAAGCCAGTCTTCGCGGCTTGGGCGAAGCTCCTCCAGTCGCAACTCAGGCGAGCGGTTCTTTCACTGCCACACTCAGTTCCGATGGCGCCACTCTCAGCTACACAGTCACGTACGCCAATCTGAATGCTCAAGTCCTTTTCTCGCATATCCATTTTGGCTTCACCAAGGAAGTCGGTGGGGTAATGGTATTTCTCTGTGGTCCCGCGGCGGGTGCACCTGGCGGTCCTCCCGCCGGCTTTCCAAACCCGCCGGCGTGCCCGGACGCCACCTCCGGCACAGTATCTGGCACGGTTACGGCGGCCAACGTAGTTGGACCCAACAGCCAAGGCATTACCCCCGGGGCGGACTTTGCAAAAGTTGTGCAGGCAATGCGTGAAGGAGCAGCCTACGTCAATGTCCACAGCACTCGCTCCCCAGGCGGCGAGATCCGCGGACCGGTCCGCGCAGGGGAAGGAGATGACCACTAAGTTCGGTTTCAGTTCATGAAAAAAAGGCCCGCTTCGGCGGGCCTCCTTCCCGAACGCTCGCAAAGGAGAAAACGCGAAATACGTCCGCGTCGGCGAGAGGTGCTAGCTTCCTTCTTGCGTGCTGGATTGGCCGTTACCGGCTTGTTGCAGCTTCAGCTCTGAACGCGCTCGTGCTACGAGGGAATCCAAATCATCATGCTTGGAGAAGACGGCACATATGCCGGAGCCGCGGGCTGCCAGCTCGAGTTCCCGGCTGTAGTGCGCGGTGAGGAGGAAGAGAGGAACGTCGGGCATCATGTAGCGGAGGGCGGAGGCCGCTTCCAGGCCGTTCATTTCGGGCATGGAGAGATCGAGAATGATGAGGTCGGGGGAGAGTTGCTGGGCTTTCTCGATAGCGTCAACGCCGTGAACCGCTTCGCCACAAATGGTGAATTCGGGGTACTCGCGGAAAAGGGAACGGAGCTGCCGACGAATGACTTCGTGATCGTCCACAACCAAAATTGATCTCGGCACCGGTGACCGCCTCCCGAGAAAGTGCTGACGTTGTACTGGTTAGATGCAGGGCGCGGCAGAAGGACTGAGGTAGGTGGGGCGTGGATTTCCAACTTCCTTGAGGGGCAGTAATCCGGCGGAGAGGGGCGCTAGAAGGCAGAGGGAGAGGGTTCCTCGAAGATTAGCGTTTTGTCCATGTCGAGCATTTGCTTTCGGTATTGGCGGAGGGCGAGGAGAGCGGCGGCGAGTAGGGGAGCGAACACGATGGATTGCCACGGGTTGAGGAGCGACCAATGCTCGATTTGGGGAAGGTAGTCGGTGAACAAGACCAAGCCGAACAAGTGGGCGACGAAGATGAGCGCGGAGTGGCTTTGGAAGGAAGGATAGGAGCAGGTGAAGGGAATTTTGCGGAAGCGGATCAGCACGAGCTCGACGAGCACGACCGTGCAAGCGATCAGAATCGCAGTGTGAAGCAGCGCGGTGGTCCATCGCCAGAAAAACAGAATGGAAAAGAATGCGGCAGGGGCGAGCCAGGGCAGCGAAAAGAGCAGGAGAACGCGCCGGGCGATGGGTCTGGCATCGTGCTGACTGGGATCGAGCCAGTAGCGGAAGATCCAGTTTGCGCGCAGGTTTGCCGGCATCTCGAAGGCGAAGCGAATTCCGACGATGATGCAGAAGGCCAGGATGAAAAAGACTGACAGGAATTCGGCAGGAGGGCTTTGTCCGGTAACGAGGGCGTGAAGATCGCGTGCTGAGGAGAGCGTTTCCGCGGAAAGGACTAAGCCCAACGCGGCAAAACCCAACAGGATTTGAAGGTGGCCGTCGCTGCGCAAGAGAGTTCGGGAAACGAAGTGATAGCAGGCGCGCTGCGAGGCGCTCCGAAGGAACGCTTTGTGAAGGGGAGCTAGTGGCGAAACGGAATGCCGGAAGCGAGGCAAGGGACCGGCGTCGGCCATTTCTGGAATGCGAATGAAGGAGCGGCGGAAACTTAGCGCATAGGCGATGAAAGCTACGAGAACGGTGAGGCCGGCTGCGGACAACGCGGCCTTGCTCATGGTGGCTGCGAAGGGGTCGGCGCCTTTGAGCCAAACGGTTCGCGCGAGGCCCAAGAAGGAGACGGGTGGGAGTAAGGCGATTTTGTGCGCGGTGGGGACGGAAAGTTTCGTGAGCAAATAGGGAACAGTGAAGCTGCTGGCGAGCAGGGCCAGAAGGACTACGGCGAGGATGAAACGAGCGGCGTGAGACACTCTGCGGAAGACAGCGGCAGGGAGCAGAGCCATCAAGAGCCCGGCGAGGGCAAAGACGGCGAAGAAGCTGAAGGCGCTTGCCGTGAAGACAGCGACGGCGTGACCGAGAGTGAAGCGAATCCAAACGGCAAAGGAATTTTGCGAGCCGACGACAGCCATGGGGAAAAAGACCAGGGAAGCTGCGTTTACCGC
The DNA here is from genome assembly GCA_036513675.1 of Candidatus Acidiferrum sp. Taxonomy (GTDB): domain Bacteria; phylum Acidobacteriota; class Terriglobia; order Acidiferrales; family UBA7541; genus Acidiferrum. The sequence continues at coordinate 3,732 of DATBYP010000126.1, read as the reverse complement.
GATTGTGAGAAGAGTAGCGAGAGCGAGGATGGCAGACAGGTTGGCGAAGAAAATGGCGCGCAGCGAAAGCGGGAGAGGAACGAGGTTGGTGTAATCGCGGCGATCGAGAAAGAGGGCGTCCCAACGCCAGAGCGCGGCTGTTCCGGTCACGACGAGGGAAAGCACGAGGAAGAAGTATTCGTCTGGCATGGTGGCGGTGTAGGGGTCGAAGATGGGATTACCGCGCAAGAAGCGAATCAGCGAGCCGTATTTTTCAAACATCAGGAGAGAGACCAGCACACCGGGCATAGCGAGCATGATTACGATCACGCCGATGCCGAGGTCCAGTTCTTCGGCGCCGGGTTCGTCGCCACCGTGGAACATACGCGCGACGAAGAGGCGGAGGAGGCAGCCGAAGGGAGTACGGGAGAAGGACTCCCAGTGGGCTTGCAGAAATTTCCGCATACGTTTTCGCGTCGATATCACGCAGACACCACTACGTCGACGATTTCGTGCGCGGTTTTGGTAACGTCTTTTTCTTCGACTAGGTGTAGGAAAACGCCTTCCAAGGAAGAGGTGCCGATGCGCTCGCGGAATTCGCTTGTGGCGCCGTGAGCGATGACTTGTCCTCTTCGGAGAACGATTAAGTGCGAGCAGACTTTTTCGACGACTTCGAGGATATGCGAGCAGTAGAAAATGGACTTGCCACGGGCGCTCAAGGCTTGAATGAGATTTTTGATTATGAGAGCGGAGGTAACATCGAGGCCGGAAAGCGGCTCGTCCAAAATGAGGAGATCGGGGTTGTCCATCAGGGCGGCGATGAGAAGGATGCGCTGGCGCATGCCCTTGGAGTAGGAGCCGAGCGTGACGTGGCGATGCGGCCAAAGGGTAAAGAGCTCGAGGAGGGAATTGATTCTGGCGTTCTTGCGCGAGTCTGGCATAGCGCGCAGCGTTCCGACCATGTCGAGGTATTCCTGGCCCGTGAGATAGGGATAGAGATTGGCTTCCTCGGGGACGTAGCCGAGACGCCGGCGGTAGGCGGCGAGGTCTTTGTGGATGTTCTGGCCGTTGTGGGTGACTTCTCCATCGGTGGGCTCGAGCAGGCCGGTCAGCATTTTTACCGTCGTGCTTTTGCCGGAACCGTTGGGGCCCAAGTAGCCGAGCACCTGGCCGGGCTCAAGGGTGAAGGTTACGTCTTGGACGGCTGGAACGGAACCATAGAATTTGTAGAGTCCATTTGCTGCGAGCATTGGGCCTACCTTGTTGCGAGTGGATAGGTTCCGGCCGGGTTTTGTGGATTCTTGTTTGACACCGGGGAGGTAGCCTGAGTTCCTGGAGGCGTGCATTCGGTCAAAATCCAACGTCGAATTGCTTGAAAAGTGGAAACAGCAGGAGTGATGGGTGCACTGCTTGACCCGTAAGGGGAAGGTGGAGGAGCCGGGATCCAAAAGAAGGCGGCTATGGCAGGTCAGATGCCAAGTCGGACACGAAAGTAGTCACAGGAGGGCTGAATCGAATAAGGTAATCGCTGTATTGTTGTCCGTCCCACGCGTGCTTACGCTCTGCCCAGCCATGTCCAACGGCATCCTCATTGTCGATGACAATGCGAATATTCGCCGCCTGCTGCGTTCGTTCGTGGAGACCAATACGGGCTTCAAAGTTTGCGGCGAGGCCGAGAACGGGGCGGAAGCCATCGAAAAGGCAAAGGAGCTTCAGCCTGATTTGATTTTGCTCGACCTGACCTTGCCGGGTATGAGCGGCACCCAGGCGGCCCCGATTCTGCGGAAGTTGATGCCGAATGTGAAGATCATTCTGTTCACGATGCATGCGGACGGCGTCAACAAGGCGCTGGCATCGGCGTTTGGCATTGACATTGTGCTTACGAAAGCGGACAGCATTACTACGCTGCGAGAACACTTGACGGCGCTCCTGATGCCAGTTGACGCGCCGACCCGAGCAGCGGACCTGAGGAAAAACACGAACCTAAATTAGGAACGCGCCGGAACTTTGGTGGCAACGTGATTCAAGAATCTACGAGCCACTCAGGGTCCGGAATGCGCGCATGCCGGTAAGATAGGCGGCCGCGATCGGTTTCATGTGCAAGGGAGCATTCCTGCACATGTCATGAGTCAGGTTCGCCCAGTTGGATGCGTTTGCGCGGTTCACCGAGATCGAAATCGAAGGCGAGAGCATTTTCGCCGTGTGCCATAGTCCGCCCGGAATAAAGAGGATCTCGCCCGGATTGAGGCGGAAGCGCATGGGCACAGCCCTGGCGAACAGCGGAAATTTCTCGAGGTCCGGATGCTCAATGTCAGGGATCAGCGATGCGTTGTACTGTTTTGGACTCACGTATAGCAAGGGAGATTGGTCTTCGGAGAAAGCGGTGTACTCCTTGGTGCCGTAGACCTGAGTCAGGAAGGCATGAGTGTGATAACTATCAAAATGCAGGAAAGGAAATTTTGCTCCGCTGCCGCCAATATAAAGTTCGGGAGAGCCATTGTGCAGCCGAGAGCGCAGCACGCCTGAGAGCTTACCGTCGAGCCAATTTGGGAAGAAATAGCGAGGTAACGGCTCAATATCCACAAGCAGCTCCGGCAAAAACTCTTCGACAATCGCGTTGCGAAGATACGGTGCGGGATTTTCAGGCCTCGAAGAATTCACGCGGTCGACGAAATCAGCCATCGTGTAATTCGTCCCGTCGATACTCAAACTCTTCGATGCGTATTTTTCCTTGAAGTAATCCGGAGTCCACTTGTACAACGCACCCCAGCCATCGACAGCGCCGCTGATGATTACCGGCTTGTTCGGGAACAGATACTCTTCGGCAAACTCCTCGTATGCAAGTTGGTGACGCCGGTCAATGGTGGCAACTGTCGTTTGATCCATTAATTACGCCTCCTATGACCGCTGTAAGAACCCCTACTAGCAAAACACTTAGCCAGCCCTAGTTTCCATCGGGTACTTACTTGGTTTTGCCAGCGAGAAATACCCCGGAAACCTCTGCAAATCTTGGATTTTCTGTAGAAGCGCTCTCTGGTGGGTTAAAGGACGGGATCGGGCAACTAGCTTATGGCTACATACCCGGGCATGGGCGCGCCCAGTGGGTTAACCCTCGGTCTGTAGGGGATGTGGGTGGGTAATTTCTGATGGGCGGCCGCACATTTAGAGGGAGGCGGGCGCCCGGCGGTGCCACAAGAAATAGGCGGGTAGACCGAGGGCGAAGAGGAGGATGGCCACAGCGAGGTTGCGGAATTGGGCGGGGTCGTGGAACGCGAGGTAGATGGCGTTGGCTACGATGGCGGTGGCGGCTAGGACGAAGACCAGGGGAGTCCAGGGGTAGCCGGGGACGCGGTAGGGGAGCGTCTTACCTTGTGAGGCGCGGCGCAGCGGGAAGATGGCCGCGGCGCCTAATCCATAGAAAATCCAGCCTATGAAGATTACGCCGCCGATTAGTTCGGCGAATTTGCCGGCGCTGGCTAGGACTGCGGACCAGATGCCTAGGGCGATTACTGCGTTGGCCGGCGTGCGAAAGCCTGGGTGGACCTCGGCTAATTTCTTGAAGAAGAGATTGTCGTTGGCCATGGCGTAGAAGACGCGCGGGGCGGTGAGGATGACGCTGTTGGCGGCGCTGAAGGTGGAGATGAGGATGGTGCAAGCGATGGCGCGCCCGGCCCAAGGGCCGAGGACGGCGGTCGCTGCCGTGGCGGCGATAGCTTCGCTGCTCGTCGCGGCGGCGGGTCCGAGGGCGTTTAG
>DATBYP010000125.1:0-4960 GCA_036513675.1 Candidatus Acidiferrum sp. | reverse complement strand
CAAGCTTTGCAATTCTTGGCCGCCTGCTGTAGCGATTCGAGGGTTGGGTTCATCGGGATCGGGGGCCGCCGCTCATCAACAACTCGCTTCGCCATGCGGTTTAGATGCTTTGGGATTCGAGGCGGACCTTTGCAGAGCAAGGGATTGGCTTGACAGCAGCCAAATTTGTGGCAGAATCGGGCTAGGCGAAACAAAAGCGAAGTACCCCCGTCCCTCGCCGCTCGCCGTAAACACCCATGGCTGCCAGTTCACTCGCTACCCTACGCTCTAAAATCGAAGCCGATTTGCGCGGACGCGTTGCTTCGCCCTTTGCATACCGGGATCGCAATGCGTTCGAACTGGTTTCCACGGGCATTCCGGAAATGGATGCGCTGGTAGGGGGATTGCCGCGTGGGGCGATGACGGAGATTTGCGGGGCGCCTTGTTCGGGACGGACGAGTTTTCTGCTTTCGGCTTTGGCATCGAGGGCAGCGGATGGGGAAGTGTGCGCGTTGGTGGATGCGCGTGACAGCTTCGATCCGCTGACGGCAAATGTTGCCGGGGTTGCGCTCGAAAAATTACTTTGGGTGCGTTGTCAAAATATCGAGCAGGCACTGCGGGCTACAGATTTGCTGATTCAGGCGGGCGGGTTTGGGATGGTGGCGGTGGATTTAAGCGATGTGCCGGCAAAGACCGTGCGCCAGGTGCCGCTGAACGCCTGGTTTCGTTTTCGGCGTGCGGTGGAAGATACGCCGACGATTTTGCTGCTGCTCGAGCAGGAGGCGAATGCGAAGACATGTGCGTCGCTGGTGGTGCGGTTGGAGGCAGGAGAGGCGCGGTGGACGGAAGCAGGGGAAACAAAAGCTGGCGACAAAGACGCGCAGAAAAAGCATTCACTTCAGGGGCTAAAGCCCATTGCGAGCAAGCACGTTACGTGGGGGCTGAAGCCCCCACCTCCTAAAGAAAAATCATATGCAGCGAGTTGCTATCCCTTTGCAAAGTTGTTGCGCGGGTTTGCGGTTCGCACGGATGTGGTGCGGTCGCGTATACAGATGCCTGAGCAGCGGGTGATTAACATTCGAGCCGGAGCACAGCCAAGATTGGCTGTGCCACGTAGTGCGGATCGCGGAGTGTTTGCGACGGAGACAGTTTAGAGCAAATAGAGCCGAATGGGGACGCGCTAAAGCACGCCCCTACAACGCTGTGGAATAGTTATGGGTTTTGCTTGCGTTTATATTGCGGATTTTTTGGTGCAGGCGGTGGTGCGCGGGCAGCGCGCGCTTGGCGATGGTGCACTCGCCTTGCTTGGGGGCGTGCCGCCGTTATGGAGCGTGGTGGCGGCGAATCCGGCGGCTTTCGAAGCGGGTATTCAGTTGGGGATGACGAAGGCGCAGGTGGCGCAGTTTGGAAATGTGCAGATTTGCATGCGCTCGGAAGCGCAGGAGAAGGCGGCGCACGCGGCCTTGCTGGACGCGGCTTGGAGCGTGTCGCCGCGCGTGGAAGACACGGCGCCAGACACGGTTGTGCTCGATCTCGACGGGCTGACAGCTTTATTCGGCTCGGACGAGACTATTGCGCGGGAATTAGCGCGGCGTGTTGGTGCGATTGGCTTGGCGGCGCGCGTTGCGGTTGCCGCGAATATGGAAGTGGCGATTCACGCGGCGCGCGGCTTTCCGGGAATCACCATTATTCCCGAAGGCGAAGAGCGCCGGCGTTTAGGGGTTTTGCCGGTTGGTGTTCTTACTACAGAAGCAGAAACCCTGGACATTTTGGAGCGTTGGGGAGTGGCGACGCTGCAGGCGTTGGGGGCTCTGCCGGTGTTGCAGCTTTCGGAGCGCCTGGGGCAAGAGGGCGTGCGGCTGAGTGAACTGGCACGTGGCGTAAGGCAGCGTTCGCTGGTGCTGGCGCAAGCGTCTTCTAGTTTTGCGGAGGAGATGGAACTGGATGACGCGGTCGAGGAGTTGGAGCCGCTGTCGTTTTTGCTGGGGCGATTGCTGGACCAGCTTTGCGCGCGGCTGGAGGCGCGAGCGCTTGCAGTTCGCGCGGTGCGGATTCGATTCGAATTGCAGCCATCCTTTGAAAAGGATTTTCAGACATTGAAGGAAGATTTGCGAACGAAACCGGAAGTGAAGCATTACGACAAGGTGCTCACGCTGCCGGTGCCGATGCGAAATTCGAAGACGCTGCTGAAATTGCTGCGCCTGCAATTGCAAGGTGATCCTCCGGCCGCGCCGATACAGAAAATCTACATGACTGCGGATGCGGCGGCGCCGCGCGTGGCGCAGAACGGATTATTTGTCCCCCGCGGGCCGGACCCGGAAAAGTTGGAAGTGACCATTGCGCGGCTGGGAAAGCTGGTGGGGGAAGGGAATTTGGGTTGCGCAGAATTGGTAGATAGCCATCGGCCGGAGAGTTTTCGGATGAGGCGGTTTGTTGTTGCCAATGAGCAAAACAAACGGCGTGGAAAGAATGATCGAAACGTTAAGGAAAATCCTCAAATACACGCTGCTGTAACAGCGCTTCGCGTGATGCGGCCGGCACAGGCTGTTCGGGTGGAAGTGCAAGACGAGCAGCCGGTACGAGTTTATTTTCGTGGGATGCGTGGCGAAGTCGTGGCGGCTTCGGGGCCGTGGCGCAGCTCGGGGGATTGGTGGCAGGAGGATGCGTGGCATCAGGATGAATGGGATCTCGAAATTGAATTTTCGCTAGATGCTCAGCAGTTTCCTTCAGGTCTGCAGCGCGGCCTTTATAGGATCTATTTTGACGCGTTGCAGCAGGGCTGGTTTTTGCGCGGGGTCTATGACTGATGTACACGGAACTTCACGCGCGCTCAGCGTTTAGCTTTCTAGAAGGCGCTTCCGTGCCGGAGGAGTTGGCCGCGGCTTGTAAGGCGTACGGGATGCCTGCAATGGCCGTGCTGGATCGCGATGGTGTTTACGGAGCGCCGCGCTTTTATCTAGCCGCGACAAAAATCCATGTGAAGGCGCACATCGGGGCGGAGGTGACTTCCGCTTTTGGGTGGCGATATCCGCTTCTCGTGAAATCGCGCGAGGGCTACCAAAATTTGTGCCGGTTGATTACGCGAATGAAATTGCGCGCGGCGCGAAAAGGCGAAGGGCACATCGAGCGAGAAGAGCTTGCAGGACTTCATGCAGGATTGATTTGTCTTACAGGCGGTGAGGAAGGGCCGCTGGCGGCGGCTTTGTCGAGCGGCGGGATTGCGCAGGGAACGGAATGCGTGCGGCAGTTGTGCGATTTGTTCGGGCGCAAGAATGTTTACGTGGAACTGCAGCGGCATTTCTGCCGGGAAGAAGAGGCGCGCAATCAGGCGGCGGTAGAGATCGCGAGGAAATTGTCTTTGCCGCTGCTGGCGACAAATGGCGTTTCCCATGCGCTGCCGGAAGAGCGCGAACTGCTGGACGTGTTTACCTGCATTCGGAATCACCAGGTGCTGGCGACTGCGGGGCGGCTACTGAGCCGGAATTCGGAGCGCCATTTGAAGTCGCCCGCGGAGATGGAACGATTGTTTGCGGATTTGCCGGAAGCAATTGCGAACACCCAGGTGCTCTCGTCGCGCTTGGAATTTACGCTGGAGCATTTGGGGTATGAGTTTCCCCGCTACCCGGTGCCGGAAGGCAGTTCGCAGATGCAGTTTTTGCGAGAGCGCGCGCAGGAAGGGATGCGCGAGCGCTATGGGTCTGACAATGAGACGGCGCGGAAACAAATTGATCGCGAGCTGGCGCTGATCGAAAAGCTCGACCTGCCTGGATATTTCCTGATCGTTTGGGACATTGTGCGTTTTTGCCGCGAGAAAAATATTTTAGTGCAGGGGCGCGGCTCGGCGGCGAATAGCGCTGTTTGTTATGCGCTGGGGATTACGGCGGTTGATCCGGTGGGCATGGAGCTGCTGTTCGAACGGTTTCTCTCGGAGGAGCGCGGCGAGTGGCCGGACATCGATTTGGATTTGCCGAGCGGGGATCAGCGAGAACGCGCGATTCAGTACGTGTACGAACGATACGGGAAATTAGGCGCAGCAATGACGGCGAACGTGATTACGTATCGCGGGCGTTCGGCGGCGCGAGAGATCGGGAAGGCGTTGTCGTTTGATCCGGAGACGCTGGGGCGGTTAGCGAGTTTGGTGGGCGCGTGGGAATACAAGGATGAAAATGACACGTTCGAGCGCCATTTTCATGACGCCGGTTTCGATATCCGTCATCCGAAGATTCGCAAATTCTTTGAACTCTGTATCAAGGTGCAGGATTTGCCGCGGCATTTGGGGCAGCACTCCGGTGGCATGGTGGTATGCCAGGGGCAACTGGATTCGGTGGTGCCGCTGGAGCCGGCGACGATGCCGGGACGCGTGGTGGTGCAATGGGACAAAGAAGATTGCGCGGACATGGGCATCGTGAAAGTGGATTTGCTGGGGTTGGGAATGATGGCGGTGCTGGAAGATTCGCTGAAGCTGATTCGCGATCATAACGCGGAAGAGGTGGACCTGGCGAAATTGCCCGCGGACGACAAGGTGGTTTACGAGACGCTGCAACGCGCGGACACGGTGGGAATGTTTCAGATCGAGAGCCGCGCGCAGATGGCTTGCTTGCCGCGGCTGAAGCCGGTGAAATTTTACGACATTGTGGTGCAGGTGGCGATTATCCGGCCGGGGCCGATTGTGGGGAAGATGGTGCATCCGTATTTGAAGCGGCGGCAGGGGCGCGAGGCGCCGGAGTGTTTGCATCCTTCTCTGGAGCCCGTGTTAGCGCGCACATTGGGCGTGCCGCTGTTTCAGGAGCAGTTGCTGCGCATGGCGATGATTGCTTCGGGATTTACGGGCGGGGAAGCGGAGGAATTGCGGCGCGCGTTTGGATTCAAGCGTTCGGAGAAGCGCATGAAGGAAGTGGAAGTGAAGCTGCGACGCGGGATGGAGAAAAACGGAATCACGGGCGCGGTGCAGGACACGATCGTGAAGTCGATTACTTCGTTT
>DATBYP010000124.1:0-2522 GCA_036513675.1 Candidatus Acidiferrum sp. | reverse complement strand
GACGACGGTCGCCAACCTCGACAACACCGGTGTGAACGGTGTCTATCTAACGAGTGAAGGCAAAAGAGGCGATGCTGCGTGGGGCACGCGCGGGCGCTGGTGCAATCTCACCGGCCGCGTCGGCGACGAGCCCGTATCCATTACCATTCTCGATCATCCTGGGAATCCCGGTTTCCCCACTTACTGGCACGCCCGCGGGTACGGCCTCTTCGCCGTCAATCCGCTCGGTCAGAAAATCTTCAGCAACGGCAAAGAGGAATTGAACCTTTCTGTTGCGCCCCACCAGTCCATAACCTTCCGCTATCGAGTCCTGATTTCCCCCGAAATCGTCAGTCCAGGGAAGTCCGAAGCTGAGTACAAAAAATTCTCAGAAGAAACTGCGGGCCGCCCTAAGTCCTGAATCATTCTCAGAGACCGTTGCTTATCGGGTCCATGCCGGCAATACGGTCCATCAGGTCGCTAACTGTGCTGGCGCCTTGCGCCTCATCATGAAAAAGGAAAAGCGAGGCGGCTATCCGGGTGGGCGGGCGAATCGAGGGCGGAGGTACGCGTTTCTGGGAGGGCCGGCGCTGTTTTGGGTGAGAAGGACTTGCAGACCATAGGTTTGTAGGTTGCAAACTGCAGATATAAAAGGCTTTACAGCCTGAGCTGCAGTCGTGTGCGGGATTCACAGTATGTACTTACCTGCTGCAAGTAAATACGCTGCGACTGTAAAGCTGGCAGCGGTTCGTTAGCGGTAGCGGTCTTTTACTTTACCCGTGCAAGCGTACCGTTAGGTCGTCCAGCCAAAGCATTTCGCCCCTGCCGGACAACATACAAGAAATTGGAAAGAGTAAATGGCGGCACACTACTCAGGAGTCGAAGCTGCCGCGAGCGGATGTCCCAAGGCACTGTTGCTCCGCGGGGAAGTTGTATTACGCGACGACGATAAACTCGCTGCGTTGCTTGACGTTCTGGGAGTCCCTTGGGAGGCGGTACAAGCCAGGGAGATTACGAGCCGGAGAGACACCAACAGCGGCGAGCGATTTTGTGTCATCAGTCCGGCGAGCTTTATGACGGCGCTATTGGCCGACGCTATGAATGCCGGAGGGGATCTCCCGCAGTGGATGACCCGAGCGGAGTCCGTTTACATTTACGGTTTCACGGAAGACAGCGAGTCACAGCGTTTACTTCGTTTTTTGACAGGTGATCCCTGTGCGAAGGTTCGTAACGCCGCGGGGCAGCGAGCGTTTATATCCGTGACCAGCGATTTTCCGGAAATGTGCGGCCCGATGTCCGGTATTCAGTTCGAGGCCCGGATTCCGGAGAAGCAACCAGTATTCGATCTGTGTGCGCGAGGCGAGTCATTTCAAAGCATTCTTGGTTCGAATCAAGGGAACTTATTTGTAGCCGTCAAGGGTAGAGGCGCGCGATTATTCCTAAATTCGTCTGCGAACGTTATAGATGTCTCTGAGCTTTGCACGAAGTATTTTGACGTGAGGGAGAACCCTTGCGACACAGTTCCCATCGTGATGTACTCGAAATTCGCGTTCGGAGCCGGCTCTGCTTCTGAAATCGGTGCGTGTCTCATTATCGACGACCCGCCGCTAAAGCCCCGCTATGGATTCTTGAGATATCGCGACGTCCTCCGATTGATGGAGGCACACAACTTTGCCACGACGGTGGCCTTCATTCCGTGGAACTGGCGCAGAACTGATGCCCGCACGGTGCAGCTTTTTCACGAACACCCCGACAGGCTATCTCTCTGCATCCATGGATGCGATCACACCTCCAAGGAATTCGCCGAGCGATCGACGGCGGTTTTGAATAAGAGGATCAAGGTCGCAAACAAGAGAATGCGACGATTTGGACGGAGAACGCAGTTGCGCCACGAGGACGTCATGCTCTTTCCCCAAGGCGCATTTTCGGCAAGTGCAGCTCGCGCCTTGAAACTGAATGGCTTTGTTGCCGCGGCGAATACGGAGGTCGCGCCCGTACATAGAGAAGAGAACGAAACGACGGTCGGCGACCTGTTTGGCCCGGCGATAATGAAATATGCGAGCTTCCCGTTGTTCACACGGCGCTATTTGGCGCATGGCGTGGAAAACTTCGCGTTTGACGGTTTATTGGGCAAACCGTGTCTCATCGCGGCTCACCATGATGATTTTGCAGATGACGCGCGAATACTCCTGCAGGTGATTGCAAAGCTCAACTCATTGAACTGGAAACTCCGCTGGCGTTCTCTGGGTGACACAATCAGCCGCAGCTTCAGCACCCAAAGGCGCAGTGATGGGGTTAGATGCGTTGAGATGTATGGCACCACTCTGGTCTACAAGAACTGGCAAGGGTCTCCTCACATTACTGCATTTCGGAAGAAGGAGAAGGACCTCGAGTGCGTGAAAGCCGTGACTGTCAACGGACTACCCGTCGCCCATGTGCTTCACGGGGGATACCTTCACTTTGAAGCGATGGTGCCGCCCAATGAAAACGCGGATTTGCGTGTCGTTTACTCCAGTGGCCAAGACTTGGCTGCGAGCGAAGAT